>DAIRCK010000015.1:0-65191 GCA_036796695.1 bacterium | reverse complement strand
TATTTACAGAATAGTTTATGCTAATCAATTTAAAGATGTGGGTAAACCTCAGAAAATCACCACTTGACTGGAGAATCATTATGACTATAATTAATTCGTAGGAATTTTGTTGAAAGGGGGTGATAAGACATAACTCACCTTTTTTACAATGACTGAGTCTTGAACGATATTCTAAGAACAAAAAAGGAGGTTTTATGAAGGTTTTTACTTTATTGCTGGGTTTTACTGTGGCTTTTGTCTTTGCGAATAATCTCGGTGTTGTCCGTGCACCGAAGATTACAACGCAGATAGAGCCAATACAACCTATTGAGTTGCAGGAACCATTGGAGTGTATAAATACTGGTGTATCAACAACTCCACCCTGGCTTTTATATCGCGACCCACCGTGGAGCACAAGTGTGCAGATACCTGATATTTATAATCGCGATGACCGGATGTTATCAATGGATGTTGATGCTAATGGTAGACTGTATGTGGTATATGAGACCCCTTGGAATGCAAGTCCGCTCTGCCATGGCTGGGGTGTGGCAACATCAACTGACCAGGGATTGACCTGGGATAACAGAGTTTACTTCATTAATGACCCTGCTTACAGTCTCCGGTTTCCTGAAGTTTCTATTACAACGAACGGAAAGATTTATATCTGGGGTACAATCTATGGGATCAGTACTTACCCCCAAGCACCATGTTTTAGCCGTTCCAGTCTAACTTGCTACAATAATCCGGATAGCCTCATTGGTGTCAGTTATTTTGCAAGATCTTACCGTTTATATCCCGAATGTATTACACACGGGCCTGGTAATGGCTTGTGTGTTGTTCAATATACAATCGATCGGACCGGTACTGATTATGATTCTGTTCAAGTTCTGCTCACGCGGGACACAGTAAGTTGGACTAGCGTAAGGTTTAGACCATCAGGGGGTGCACCATTAATGACCTCAATCGGATTAACAATAGGTCCTGCGGATCCAACTCCTGATACAATTCTCATCCACGCTGTTGAATACTTTGATGCCACAGGCAGTGATTATGATGTGGTTTGGTACATTGATACTTTGAGTATATGGCGTCTTTATGGTTGGGTCACAAACAATACCCTTGATGACCGTTATCCGTCTGTTTTCTGCACCCAGGGATATGCCTATGTGGCTTTCCAGTCAGCAATTTCTGGGGCTGGTGGTCTTAATGATATTTTATTCAATTACTCGACTGATTACGGTGCTACCTGGAATGGAACACTGATTAACATTACCAATACCAATTCTGCAAATGAAACCTATCCAAGGTTACATGGTTTTTCTACAACAATCGGTTGCAATTATCTTTACCAAACTACCACTGTCAGGCATAATTTTTCTGTCTTGAATGGACAGGATGGAACCTGGCAACCAACTCCAGAGGTTGTTACTGATAACGCATCGGCAAATTCTGGCTATCATTCAACTGCACTTTTGTGGACACCTGCTTATTTCCATTCTGTATGGGAGGATACAAGAAATCAAGGAACCGATGGAATAGAGATATATGCCTCAAGAAGGAATGCACCCATTGGCATCAGCGAATCCAATATCAGAAAATTCGGCAAATTAAGGTTGTATCCGAATCCATTCAAGGATAAGGTTACGATTGATCTGAATCCTGAATTAAAAGGCAAGAATTTGACCTTGAATGTCTATGATCTCACAGGAAAATTGATTGCTGCAAATTCAATTAATGTTAATACTACATCCATCGCCTGGAATGCGACTGACAAACAGGGCAGGAAATTGCCTGCAGGGATATATGTCTTGAGAATCACAGATGGCAATATTATGATCAGCCAGAAGGCGATACTGTTACAATAGAGCACAATTAATTTCTTGAGCCCCTCTTTTAAAAGAGGGGCTTTTTGTTTAGGAATAACAATTTTTATTATTGACATTTAAAAAATTTTTGTTATAATCATTAAAATTTTAATGGGGCAGTAGCTCAGTTGGGAGAGCGTCTCGTTCGCAGCGAGAAGGTCGCCAGTTCGACTCTGGTCTGCTCCAGATGAGGAAGAAAAAATGATAATACCAAAAAGGGTGTTTTTAACAAAAGGTGTTGGAAGGCATAAAGAAAAATTAGCAAGTTTTGAGTCTGCATTGAGGGATGCTGGTATTGCGCCTTTTAATATCGTGCGGGTTTCAAGTATTTTACCACCAGGGGCAAAACTTGTTTCAAAGGCAAAGGGATTACAATATCTATCACCGGGCGAGATTGTTTATGTTGTTGTATCAGAATGTAGCACAAATGAACCGCACAGATTGATTGCCGCAAGCATAGGTGTTGCGGTGCCGGCTGATAGAAATCAGTATGGCTATCTTTCTGAATATCATTCATATGGTGAGACTGAAAATAAGGCAGGGGATAAGGCTGAAGATCTTGCTGCACAGATGCTTGCTACAACCCTTGGTGTGCCTTTTGACCCGGATACAAGTTATGATGAGAGGAAAGAATTGTGGAAAATTTCAACCAAAATCGTTAAAACGATGAATATAACCCAGACTGCAATCGGAGATAAATATGGACTCTGGACAACGGTGATCGCAGCAGCGGTTCTGGTTCCGTAAAATGGATTGATGCTATTATTTTTTATTCTTAATTTTACTTTACCGGGTGTTTCATTCCAGGGTGACCCTGTTTTTTATTATGATGCCCGTTCTCTTGGATTGGGTGGAAATGGAACTGTTATTGAGAATACCTTCAATCCTGCAACGATATGTTTGAATGAAAAAATACATCTCAATCTAAGTGGTTTTTTATACGAAGGAACAGAAAAGAGGGGTTTAAGGGTTTACGATTCCTATGGAAATAATATTGGGATATCAACCATTTCTGTGTGTCAGACCTCATTTTTAGACCTTGGTCCTGTGAGTCTGGTGGTGCCGATTAAAATTTTCAGGTTTGGTATTAGAAATTATCGATTGTATGATTTTGGTTACTATTTCCATCATACCTACCGTGACTATTTTTATCAGATTATAAAGACTGTTGATAATACCTATGATGGTGCACTCAATTCACTTGCACCGATAATTGGAATCAGTTATAAAGGGGTGAACATAGGTTTTGAGACTGGCTTTATGTATGGTTCAATAAAGAGTGAATTAAAAACAATCTATCCTTCTGCTGGAGATTCAGTAAAGAGTGATAAGAAAAATCTTTCAGGTAATGGGTTTAAATCTGGAATTATTTATGCACCATCAATCTATGTAAGGGTTGCTTATTTCTTTGAAAATAAATTTAAAGTTTATACTGGAAATGATACAATTGAATATCCAGTATGCCACAATTTCGGTTTTTATTACCAGCCACCATACCGCATACCAACTAAATTTGTCATAGAATTCAATTATAGAATATGGGATGAACCAATATATTGTTATAAATTTGGGGTTGAGCATACGGTCCTTTATAATTATGCTCTTAGATATGGATTCAGTCTTTATTCTGATTATAACCAACCTGCAGTATGGACAACAAACATAACCCTTGGTCTTGGTGGGCAATTCAAGAACTATTATTTTGATGTAGGTTTCTCTTTTGGCAAAAGGGACTATGCAAATACTGATTTTGGTGGATTGGGTATAGAAGAGAAATATATATTTGATGAGACAAATATCCATTACATTCTTTCACTTGGATTTAAATTGTAATGTTATTTTGTTTACTAACTTATATTCTTTTTGCAGGTGCACCCGAGCACATCTATATTCTTTATACAAATGACATAGAAGGAGGTCTTCTTCCGAGCACTGCCTGGTGGATGAATCCATATTTTCCTCCACCCATTGGTAATGCAGCAGGCGCAGCCACTTTAATAAAAGAAAAGAAAAAAGAGGCAGACAGTCTTGGTTATGGATTTCTTCTGCTTGATACCGGTGATATGTTCATTGGCTCGCCCATAGGCGAATTTTCTAAGGGCAAGGCAGTGGTTGATTACTTCAACTATTGTGGTTATGATTTGCTCTCTCCAGGTAATCACGATTATGATATGGGTGTGGATGTATTCAAGGATTTTGTTGCGAGTGTAAAGGCACAGTTTATATGTAGTAACATCGTCTATGAAGATACAAAGGAAAATGTTGAATATCTCAAACCATATACAATTGTAGAATTTGGTGATTTAAAGATTGGTGTTTTTGGATTGCTTACTGAATATATGAAAGGAATGACAACCCCTGAACGTTTTAAAAATCATATAGTTTTACCCGAGCTTGAAACAGCAAGGAGATATGTTGATACATTGAAAACAAAAGGTGTGGATTTGATATTTGCAATGACCGGAATTGGCTTACGTCGTGATAAAAGGCTTGCAGAAAATACTCCAGGAATTGATGTAATTTTTGGGTCCCACAGTTCAACCGCACTTGAAGTGCCCTATGAAGATTCAATAAATCATACAATAATCTGCCAGAATTATAGTCATCTCACAAGCATAGGATTTCTTGATTTGATGATTGACCCCACGACAAAAAAGATTAAAGGGTATCGCGGTGAATTGATCGACCTTTTGAGTGACGAGATTGAACTTGATACAATACTTCTTAATTTGTTATACAAGTGGGAACAGGATACCAAAAAGGGGTTTGATGAAGTCATCGGTTATGCAAAAAAGGATTTAACCCGTGCGGGCTTTGAAGAGTCACCAATGGGTAATTTAATCACTGATGCAATGCGTGAATACTTTAATGCTGATATTGCCATACATAATTCAGGAGGGATAAGGGCAAATCTTGCAAAAGGGGAGATAACTTATCGGGATTGCTATTATGTTGATGCACTTTCCAATACTGCGGTTCTTATGAAAATGACAGGCGCACAGATATTAAAGGTGCTTGAGGTTGGAGTCAATGGCAGACATGCAATATTCCAGGTCTCAGGAATAAAATTTAAATATAATTCTAAGAAACCAATAAATGAAAGGGTCCTTGAAGTTCGTTTGTCAGATGGTAGTTTGTTAAACCCTGAAAAAGAATATCTGCTTGTCACCAATTCATTTCTTGCTGGAGGTGGCGGGGATTATGCTATTTTTAAGGGAGGGAAGGAAATTCAGGAGACATTTACATATCTACGTAATATAATTGCTGATTACATAAGAAGGCATACGCCGATTGAAAAGGATGTCGAGGGCAGAATTATTGATGTTTCTCGCAAATAGAATTATTCTAAGGATAATATTACAATCAGTTCTTTTATTTCCCATAGCAAATGCGGGTCAACTAAAGGTTGCTACCTATAATCTTTTAAATTTTCCCAACACAATGGGTTATGAACGGATTAAATATTACCGGCAGATAATGGATTATATAAAGCCGGATGTTCTCGTTGTCCAGGAAATGCAAAGTGAATTTGGAATGGAATTGTTCCGGGATTCAGTTCTGAACTATAAACAGAATGATTTTTCAATTGCACCTTTTAATGATGGTCCTGATACAGATAATGGCTTATTTTATCGACGCTCAAAATCTGAATTCATTGATGCTATATACATTCCGACTTCAAACCGGGACATAGCAAGATATAAAATAAGAATGAAGGATTCAAAGAGGGAGTTCTATATCTTTTCTGTTCATCTAAAGGCAGGTGCTGAATCTGAGCTAATAAGACTCCAGGAGGCGATTAGGTTACGCAATCATCTTGATTCTCTTCCTGATTCTACAGAATATATTGTTATGGGTGATTTTAATTTCTACTATAATGAATCTGGTTATCTCAAACTCATAGATAGTATCCAGACTAATTCAAGGGGCTTGCGAGACCCATTGGCATTTTCCGGTGTCTGGCATGACAATTATACATATGCCTATGCACATACCCAGTCAACACGAAATGAGGCGTTGCCTGATATGGGTTCAACTGGTGGGCTTGATGATCGATTTGACCTTATCTTATGTTCGCCAAATCTTATAGATACTGCCGGACTCTTTCTGCCTGTAGAATCTTATACAGTATTTGGAAATGATGGAAAACATTTTAATAAATCAATAAATAGTGGTATTAATTATGCTGTGCCTGATGAAATAGCACGGGCACTCTATTATGCATCAGACCATCTACCAGTTTCTGTGGTCGTTATGGATGGCTATACTAATAAAACAGAGATAAAAGAACTGGCAATATATCCCAACCCAATGCACAAACAGGCTTATATAAAATTACCCCACCTTGATGATTTTCAAAGGGCTAAGATTACCATAACAAATATTATAGGGCAAAGGGTTTATGAAACTGAAAGTTTTAACCCTTATGCCGTTTCTATAAGTAATGATAAATTAAATGTCGGTATCTATTTTGTCCATATCCAGATTCAAACAAAATATGGTGAGCATTATTATCGGACCAAACTTGCGGTTGTGAAATGATACTATTCTTTATCTTGAATATTTATATTGATAATTCCACAAAATTGTTTGCGGGCATTCAATCAAATGGACTGGGCGGGATAACAACACTTGTAGATGAAGGATTATCAGTTTTCCACAATCCAGCAGTAAATTTTAAGACTACATTCAATTTTATAATCGGTAGATGGCTTTATGGAACGAATGTAATGACAGCAGGTGCTTCATATAAAAATAATGCCTTTGGTCTTTATTATCTTGATTATGGAGATATCCAGGGTTATGATGACTACGGTGTTCCCACAAATAGATTTTCACCCTATGATTTGAATATCGGTATTGCCAGAAATTTTGGTCCATTGGGCATATCTATTAAAAATTTTCAATCAAGGATTGATTCGGTCACATTTATCGGGATTGCAATAGGCACTGGTTTAATGATTAATTCAGGGAAATTTTCAATCGGTGCAAAGATTGATAATATCGGAGGTGAGTTCGTTCATAGAGTAGATGTGCCATTGATTTTTGCAACCGGGGTTAAATATACTTTCTTTGAAGATTTTGAAATTTTTATTGAGGCAAGGGGCAGGGGTTTTGAATTGAGTAGTGGTTTGATGTATAATTATGAGAATTTAAAAATTTTTGCGGGTATGAAATATATCAAACCTTCCACTTATATTGAAAAGGTTTCTTTATCTGATTGCCATTTTTCAGGTGGTCTGACGATTACTTTTGATGAATATGAACTTGGCTATTCGTTTGTATACACACAATTTTCAAATGCCCATCAGATTGGGATTAAATTTACTCCCTGATTTATCGTTTAAAAAGTTGCTTTAAAATTCTCGTAGCATCATTGATCTTAGATATTTTGCAGAAGAGATAGAAAATAAACAGGACAGAAAAACACATAACGACCAGGGCGATGACCTGGATCATTAGATTGGGATGAAAGGTCTTGATAAGATAATTAAAAATTATTATTCCAATAAGACTGGTAATTATTGAGCCGAGCGTAATCAATAATACATATTTTATTAATCCTTTGACCTCAAGGTTTCCCACTTTTTTGGGAAGTATGCTGAATAATATGATAAAGTTAAAAAATGCAGATATCGATGTGGCAAGGGCAATGCCACGGAAACTCATAAGTTTCATTAAAATGTAATTTAAACAAACATTGACACCGATCATTCCGAGGCTTACATACATCGGTGTTTTTGAATCTTTTAAGGCATAGAATCCAGATGCCACATTGCGCAATCCTGAGGCAAAAGGAACACCGATTATGTAAAAAATCAATGCCGAGGCAGTGGCTGATGTATCAAAAGAAGTGAATTTGCCCCGTTCATAAATAATTCTTGTAATTGGATGGGAGAAAAAGATAATAAAAACTGAACTGAAAATTGTCAGTAAAAATACGAGTCTTAATGAATCAATTAATGTTTTACGCAGTTCTTCAAATTTTGTTTCAACAACAAGCTTTGAAAGGGAGGGTAGGGCAACTGCGCCGACTGCAATTCCAAAAAGTCCTAAAGGCAAATGCATAACTCTGAAGGCATAATGTAGCCAGGTCATACTCCTTTCTTCAAGGAAAGACACCATTATCGTATCTACCATTACATTTATTCTTGAACTTGCAAGCCCCAATGCAACGGGAATGAATAAAAATATCACCTTTTTCAAAGCAGGTTCTTTGAGGTTCAGATAGAAATGGTAACGGAATCCATTTTTAACAAGTCCCGGGATTTGAGAACCAAATTGCATCAGACCACCAGCCAGAACACCATATGCCATACCAAAGATGGGGTCTATTCCTTTGTTTATTAAATATTTGTATAACATAATTGGAACAAGGATTGAGAAGATATTGAACCAGGCAGGTGCCACAGAAGGAATAAAAAATTTATTTTCAGTATTGAGATAACTCATAGCCCACGCAGCAAAGGCAACGAATAAAAGAAATGGAAGAATGATTTGCGCAAGTCGGGCAGTGAGGTCAAATTTACCAGGGATATTTGCAAATCCAAAGGCAATGACACGGACCAGATACGGTGCAAAAATTATACATAATATTGTGATGATACCAACGACTATGAAAAGCAGATTAAAGATATTACTGGCAAGCAGATTCTGATTCTTTCGACCCTTGCTTTTTTCTTCGGTCAAAATTGGTATTATCGCTGATGACAGGGTTGTTTCGGCAAAGAGGTCTCTTAATAGATCAAGCAGACGGAATGATGCCTGGAATGCGTCAGTAGAGGTGTTTGCTCCATAAAGATAGGCAAATACCATTTCCCTGATTAGACCTGTGACACGGCTGACCGCAGTTCCAAGTGTGAATGAGCGGACACCCCTGGTTATATCTGCCATTTTGTGATTATATTGATATTATTGATGGTGTCAACGAAAAAGTATAGGTCAATTTTTTATATGTGGCACTGTTATTTACTATTATTGACATAATAGATAAATTATATAGAATATCTGTATGAATATTCTTAAAAGGTTGCTCAAGAAAAGAATTCTTATACTTGATGGTGCTACAGGCACGAATCTTTTTGAAAAAGGTTTGCTACCCGGAGAACCACCAGCGAATTTAAATTTGAAAAATCCTGAAGCGGTATATGAGTTGGAGAAAAGATATATTGATGCAGGTAGTGATGTAATACTGACGAACACATTCAGTGCCAATCCTATAAATTTTAAGGGTGATAGATATAAAGACGTGATAAAAAGTGCTATAAAGATTGCCCGCAGTGCAGCAGGGGATAAAAAGTTAATTTTCGGAGATATTGGACCACTTGGAATTTTGATAAAGCCCTATGGGGATGGTGATTTTGAAGAGACCTGTAAAATTTATCGTGAAATTTTCAGGGTTTTTTATTTTTATGGCATTAAAACATTTTTGATTGAAACATTTAATTCTATGATTGAGGCAAAGACTGCATTTCTTGCCGGTAAAGAATTTTCCGAGAATATACTTGTAAGTTTTACTTTTCAGGATAATTACCGGACGATATTTGGGGATACACCTGAATCGATTGCGATTACTTTTGATAAACTTGGTGCAAAGGCGATTGGTGTGAATTGCACAGAACCTGATATTGCATTAGAAGTTTTGAAGAGGATGTCTTTGGTTACGGATTTGCCTCTTATTGCCAAGCCTAATGCAGGAAAGGTAGCAATAGAAGATAATAGAGTAAAGAATTCCATTTCAGATAAGGAACTGGCAGGTTATTTTAAAGAATTTGTCAAATCAGGCGCACGCCTGATCGGTGGTTGTTGTGGAACAACACCACGGTATATAGAATTGATATCCAGAAATAAAGATGTAGATATAAGTTTCAGGGTGCGCCCCCCAAATATATCTTTTCTTGCCTCTCCTCAAAGGTATATAAAAATCGATACAGATTCCACAATCATTGTCGGTGAGCGATTGAATCCTTCAGGCAGAAAAAAATTGAAAGAGAGTCTTATTAATAATGATTATACAATCTATGGCACTGAAGCGAAATCTCAGGAAGATGCAGGTGCCCATGCTATTGATGTAAATGCCTTTGTGCCTGAGATTAATGAGGAAGAAATTTTATTAAATTGCCTTTATGAAGTTATAAAAAACTGTAAACTTCCGGTATTCATTGATACCCAGAATTTTTATGCAGCAGAAAAGGCAATGGCTATCTATCCAGGTATTGGAGTTTACAACTCAATCCCCTCACGAGAAAAGGAATTAAAAAGATTTCTGCCGCTTGTTAGGAAATTTGGATTTAAGGCAGTTATCTCTCTTGTCGGTGAGAAGATTCCGAAAACATTCACGGAAAGGATGAAAAATGTTAAACTCGCAATAAAAATTGCAAAAAGATTAAAATTTCCAGTAGAGGATATGATATTTGACCCACTTGTCTTTTCTACGGCAACTGAACCAGAACAGGTTAATGAAACTCTTAAGACCGTTAAAGAATTACACAAAATGGGATTGAATACGATATTGGGTATTTCCAACGTCTCTTTTGGTCTGCCCGAAAGGAGTTTATTAAATTCTACACTCGTCACGCTTGCAATCAATTCCGGAGTTAATTTTCTTATTATCAATCCGCTTGATCAGAGGGTGATGGAAAGTTTTTGGTCAGTATCTGCAATTCTTAAAAAAGAAGTGAATGAATATATAAAACGGGTAAAGGAATATTCCCGGAAAAATGTTGTTCCTGTAAAGATTGATATTAAAAAAGAGGAGACAGAGACATCTAATGCTGAAGGATTGATAAAGGCGATTATTGATGGTAATATAAAATTGGCGCTTGATGAGACAAAAAAATTACTTGATTCCAATGTGCCACCTGAAAAGATAATTGATTACTATGTCTTTAATGGAATGAAAAAGGTTGGAGAAAATTATGAAAAAGGAATATTTTTCATCCCTGATTTGCTGAAATCTGCTGATGCCACAAAGGCAGTTCTAAGGGTAATTAAAAAAAGAATGGAGCAGCACATCGGTGTTTCTAATGAACCAGTAAAAAAGAAGAGGGTCGTGCTCGCTACTGTAAAAGGTGATATACACGATATCGGCAAGAATATTGTTTCAATGGTATTCGAATCTGCAGGTTATGAGGTTATAGACCTGGGCAAGGATGTGGAGGCGATTAAAATTGTTGAGGCGGTGAGAAGATATAATCCTGTTGCATTAGGACTGAGTGCACTTCTTACAACGACGATGTTAGAAATGGAAAATGTAATAAAATTATTGAGAAAGAATGGTCTTGATACACCGGTTATAATTGGTGGCCCAAATGTAAGCGAAGGGTTTGCAAAAAAGATAGGTGCCTATGCAGCAGCAAGGAATGCATTTGATGGTTTGAAAATAATAAAGGGTATTGCATAATGTTTGAAACAGAGTTCAATGAAATAGAGATTTTAGTTTCATACAGGAATCTTAAAGGAATATGATAAGAGATAAATTGAAACTTAAGAAGATTATCACACTTGAGGTTCTTTTGCCTACGAGTGTTGATATAGAAAACCTCATAAAAGAACTGCAGGTATTCAGGGAATACATTGATGCAGTAAATATTCCTTCAAATCCATTGGGAAAATTAAGACCTGATTCCCTGTGTTTTGCTCATATCTTACAGGAAAGACTAAAAATAGAAACCATACCACACTTTGTAGCACGACATTTTACACTTTTATCATTTGAGAGTCAGTTGCTTGGTGCCAAGGCACTGGGAGTAGAAAACATCTTGTGTGTTACGGGTGATTCTCCGGTTGAAGGCAGGAGTATGTTTGAATTGAATTCTTCAAAATTACTGGATGTTGCAAAAAATTTGAGACAGGGTCTAACTTCAGCAAGGAAGACGATAGCACCGGTTGATTTCTGCTTATGCACGAGTTTCAATCCGAATGTTTTGAATATCCAGGGTGAGTTGATAAAGGCAGGGGAGAAGTGCCGATGTGGGGCAGAGGTCTTTTTTACCCAGCCTGTGTTCCAGTCGGAAAGATTTATTGAAACATTAAAGGAGTTGCGTAGACGTCAACCAGATATTAAAATCATTGCAGGGCTCTCTTTTTTATACACAAAAAAGAGGGCATTTTCATTAATGAAATTTTTGGGTATCCCTTATGAATATATTACAAAAATAGAAGAGGTTGATGAAACCGAATTACTCCTTGAAACCGCAAAAAAATTAAAGAATTATGTGGATGGTTTTTATGTCATCCCGATTGGTAAATATGCAAATGCCATTGACCTTGTAAGACAGATAAGAAAAATGTTATAGTAAGATTGTAATAGGTTAAATAATAATTTTTATTTAACCATTTAACAATTTAACCAATACTTATTTAATGATCCCCAGCCAGTCTCCGAGCAGAAACTGAAATCTCCCAATCAATAGACTGATTCTTGCCATAACTGTATAGCCAAATGAGGCGCCGAATCCCAGCATAATAAATATTATCCCCAAACTTGCGATCGGTTTAAATATACCTTTTCTTTCCCTTGAAAAGAAGAAAAATATCAATGTGGCAATAACACCAATCAAAATTATTACTGCCCATAAACCATTATCCCAGCGTTGAAAAACAGACCTTGTTAACATTGTCCCCTGAATCTGTTTTACCACATCTGCCTGGAGTGCTGCTGGAATCGCCACACCCGAGCCCCAGCCTAAAAGGAATGCGATGGGAATTCTTATCATCCAGGATAATTGAGGTATGAATCTCGTAATGTATAATACTCCGAGTATCAATGGTATGACATATAGAAACTGTCCTTCTTTGAACAAAGGCACGATAAGATTGGGATAAACGACATTATGATATTGGAGCGCAATAAAATAACCGGCAGATGTCCCAACAAAGAGGTGCTCAGCAAACCGATAGAATGGATTATCCCTGAAGATAAATGAAAATATAAACAGGGTAAGAAGTGAAGAAATCCAGACTAATATGTCTTGTGATAAATTCATTTCTTCCTCCTTAAAAGAAAATAACCAACATTGCCAATTATGATAAAGACCATTATAAAGAAATGGCCTAAAGATTGGGCATCCATCGCCTTTGTAGCATTTCTGCTTGTTAATGTATAACCCTTTTTTGCCAGGGCAGTTTCATATTCTGCCGCACCCTTCATCCCGGCAAAGACCCCGGTGAGCTGACCGCTGTTTAAATATGGATATGTGTCAGCAGCAGATACTGCTGTAACACCGGTTCCCAATTTAAAACCAAATTTTGACTGTCCATATAAAAGCCAGGTTCTATAACCAGGGTCACCCGCAGAAAAACTTATAACGAGACTTATGTCATTATAATTTTTTATATTCGCAGTCAATGGCAGTGAATCAAGGGGTGTGTTGTAATAGTCAGCAGGAAAAACATTTTTAAAATTATCACCAAGTCCAAGGACTACTGCAGCAGCACCTGCCTTATATCCTAAAAAAACATAATCTTCACCATATGTTTTGTTGTATACCTCTGGCACTTTCTTTAATGCTATCTCAGCCATACCCGCACCCTGGGGCCATAAGGCAAGAACGAGAACCTTAATTCCTTTATTAAAGCAATGATTGAGTGCTGCTTCAAGCATTGGATAGAGTTCAGGCATTGATTGGGGGTCAAAATCACAGGAAATCAAAACCGGTTTGGAATCAGGGGGTAGTGATTCTATTGCATCTATCAATTTCTGGGTCTGGGGCATTACATTTATCGCCATTCCAATAGGAACAATGAGCGGGATAATTATTGCAAGTGCAATTATAACATAAATGATCTGTCTTGGAATTTTTGCAATTTTTTCTGCAAAGTTCATTATTTACCTCCTCCACCAAGCCAGGAACGTTCAATGCCCAGGATTATCTTTAAAGAGGTGGAAACCACACCTAAGGCAACGCCGAACATAATACCCCTTTTTGCTGCCATATTTGGAACCTTTAACAACCATTCAGCAATCTCTGATAATTTGGGATGGATAAAATAACCAAATGGAACAAACCCGAGCATTACAATGAATGCAGCGAGAAGGAGTAATGTTGCCTCAAATGTTCTGGCACGGAATGCCCGATAAGCAGCAGATGCCATATAGAATGCAAGGATAGCAAACATACTTGCACCCAGTGGTAATATGACATTTGAGTATATGGTCATAAAGAATGTGCCGCTTTTTATACCACCGAATAGCCCAATTACAGCCATCGTCACCAGACTAAATAGGACTACAATGCTGAATTGCCAGCCTTCACTTTTTCTCCTCAGTCGGTCAGTATGATGGTCAATGAGACTACCTATACCCAGGATAATACTGAAGGCAGAGACCACTATTGCCCAGTTGTTGATATGTTCGTTTGCCTGGGTACTGATCGGATGTCCGATAAAGAACTGGATAATCATTATAAAACCCATCAACATACATATAAATAAAGGAATTTGTTTTTTCATAAAACCTCCCGGAAAGGAAATACCTAAAAGTCCAAAATTCCTAAATACCTAAAATTTATAGGAGACATTTCAATCTTTTTCAGGCATTTTTTTATCTTTAAGTATTTAGGTAATTCAGGTATATTCATCCTATATTAAACAGCGAAACGACCTTTTCCCAGCCTAAAAGTGCTAATATTGAACTCAGAATTAGCACAACAAGGATTATCATTTTGCCCCAGTCCTGGCCCTTTAGAGAACCTAATAACAATGGTTCACGCGAGAGATAGGCACTTGCCGCATATAATTCTTCACCGATGAGCGTATAATCACAGGCAACAATGAAAAATGGTAACTGGAAAATGGAATCGGTTCCAGCAATTTGAATTGCACCGGTTGTTGCACCGGTCTCAGCAAGGACCAATGATTCAGCCCAGAAATATCCAACAAATAGATTTGTTGCAGGTTTGTCTCTAACCATTGTTCCGCAGACTGCTGAAGTATAACCAAACTGGTCCTGGGTTAAAAAATAGACATTATCAGGATTGAAGGCATCAGGCCTTCCTGCATCTGTATATGCTTCTTTCACAACTTCCCTTGCTACGGTATAGACAACCGGGTCCCGATTGGGAACGAGGAGTGTGGTGTTATATTGTGCAGTCTTTTTCGCAACCTGTGATAGGATATTCATAGAGGCAATAGTAGAGATAACATCAATCGTTGCCAGACCGGGCACATAAAGCACTGGTTTTCCCATCTCTGTTGCCCTTCCTACTGCTTCATCAAGGGCATCAAGACCGCTTATTTTTCGTATAAACAATTGTTTTCCTTTTCGTGCGTGATATATGAACCATAAAAGTAGTGCACCATAAATTATTAGCGCGATAAGAATATTTAATCGCGCAATATTGAAAATCTGCACCCCTGATGATTGACTGCCTTCACTGGCAATCATTAGCAAAATTATATGCATAACACCTCCTTCACAATTCAATTTCAAAATTTTATTTAAATTTCTAAAAATAGCAAAAGATTGACTCCACGCGGTTTTGCAACTTCAGTTTTAATATTCTTTCGGGACTTAGAATTTTGAATTCAGCGCTTATTCCAACCACTATTTTGTTGCGGTCCTTAAAGTCAAATAACTTATCAGAAGCGATGCTACAACAGATCCTATCTCAACATAATCCTGCCAGAATTTGAATACCTGTCTCGGTACCATAATTCTGTCACCTTCCATTATTATCGGGTCTTTTTTAACTGCAATCCTTTTTTTACCTCTCAATACATAGGCACCTGACATACTTGCTTCAGCAAGTGGGCCACCAGCCAGTCCTATATAATCGCTCGCTTTTAGATTGGGCTGGAAAGGGAAAGGTCCTGGATTAACTACCTGACCCTGGACATAAACTACTGAATTGAGGGAAGGCACGACCAGAATGTCGCCATCTTCTAATTCAATATTCGCTTCAGAACTTTCATTGGTTAATATTTCTTGAAGGTTCGTTTCTATCCTTTTATTACTTCTTTGAACATAGCAACTTTTCAAATCAGCCCAGGGTGTAACACCGCCTGCCTTACTTATCAGGTCTGATATCTTTTCACCTTCAATTAACTCATATAGACCTTCGCTCGTCCTTTCCATTGCGGCCGTGAGTTGTGAGACCTTTAGTTCATAGCCCATTTTCCCAAATACCGCACCCTTTACAATCACTGATTTCTTCATTTTGGGAACAAATATCAAATCACCATCCTGGACAAAAGGATTATTTTCAGTAATACCCAATCTTTCAAATTCTTCAAGGTTTACGGTCTTATAGAGTTGGTTTTTTCTTCTCAATTCAATCATTGTCCTTGAACCGATGGAGGTTGTGCCACCAACCCTTTTTATTACTTCAGATACACGGTCAATCGGATAGGCATATACACTTCCTGGATTTTTCACTTCACCTGCAACATAGACGAAAAATGTGCGCATACCGAGAAGGGTTAGATCGACATTTATATTCCTGTAATATCTGGCAAATACCTGTGATAGTGAATCCCGTGCGGATTTCAAACTTAGACCATAAATAGGAATCGCTGCGACTACATCATATTGAGGGATATAAATACCCTGGGTACTTGGTAAAGAAGCAACAGGCATATTTATAGTGATTTTACCTTCATATGTTATCCCGGTCTTATATGAATAATTGGTCGCACCAGTGATCGTTACAAGTAATGAATCTCCTGGCATCAATATGTATTCTTCAGAAACTATAGGTTTTTCAAGCCCTGGGGCAGTTGATGCTAAATTCTGTTGTGCATAAAAAAAGGTCGAAGTAGAGATTAAAAGGAAAAAAGAAATTGTTAAAAATACCTTCATAAAGTATTATACTTAAATGTAATTCAAAGTCAACAGTTGACAGCACAGGATTTTTAAATATAATGTGGTTGCAGGTAGTATTTAGAAATTTGTTAAAGGGATACGAAATTGAAGCCAGATTCGTTGATAAAGGTAACTTTTGGTTTTAACAGCCATAACCTTTCGACGATTAATTAATAGGGGCATCGTAACCCTTTACCTATAAACGGCTCTTTAAAAAGGAGGTTTAAATGGCTGAGGAAAAAAAGAATATTATGGATGAAATTGCTGAGGCGAATAAGTCTGTAGTGACCGGGATTGATGAGAAAGATATTCAACATTGGATAAATATTTCAATTATGGGAAAAAAGTATCGCGTGCCTGCAGGTTTAACTATTATGCAGGCAATGGAATTTGCAGGATATAGATTTATAAGGTCCTGTGGTTGCCGTGCAGGATTCTGCGGTGCCTGCACCACAGTTTATAGAATTGAAGGTGATTACCGATTGAAAACTGCACTCGCCTGTCAAACCCGGGCTGAGGACGGAATGTATCTTGTCCAGATTCCTTTTACCCCTGCCCAGCGTGCAAATTATGATATAAACCAGTTGAGCCCGGGAATTGAGGCATTTTTAAAGGTTTATCCAGAAATATTAAAGTGTCTTGGTTGTAATACCTGTACCAAAGCCTGTCCTCAGGATATTGATGTGATGGAATATATTGCCTGCGGAAAAAGAGGGGATGTTGAAAAGATGGCTGAGATTTCATTTGATTGTATAATGTGTGGATTATGCTCAATTCGTTGTCCTGCTGAACTCGCACAATATAATTATGCCCAGTTAGGAAGGAGATTGTTTGGTAAATATGGAATGCCAATCCCTGAACATCTTAAAAAAAGGCTTGAAGAATTAAAACAGGGAAAATACGAATCAGAACTTAAGAGATTGATGACTGCCCCGATTGAAGAATTGAGGAAAATCTATACTTCTCGCGACATAGAGAAGGAATAGGAGGAGTAAAATGGCAGAACTAAAATTTATCGGTGGTTATCCTGAATATATGCGCAAACTCATTGATGTGGTGAATAAAACAAGGCCGCAGAGAAAGGATTATACACCTAAAGCAATGTCTATGGCAGAAAGGGAAGAGGTCTTGAAATTGTGCCATCCTGATTATGCACCTGGTGGAAAAAGACAACTATTATTTGGACCGAATGCAGGAGACCTTGCACCCAATGAAGTAGTAGATCTCATAGAGGCAAATCCATTGATCGACCCCGAACAATTCACCATAACCAACCCTGATTATGCTGTTGATCTTTTAATAATCGGTGGTGGACTTGCTGGAACAGCAGCAGCATTACTTGCTAATGACAATGGTGTAAAGGCAGAAAATATTCTATTGGTAAACAAGTTGCGCCATGGTGATTCGAATTCAATGATGGCTGAAGGTGGAACTCAGGCTGCGGATAGAGAGAATGATTCGCCGTTGATTCATTACATAGATACTATCGGTGGTGGTCATTTTGCGAATAAACCAGAGGTTGTAGAGGCACTGGTAAATGATGCACCTTTTGTGATGGAGTGGCTCTGTAATCTTGGTGCGATGCTCGATAGAAATCCGGACGGTAGTTTTGTAGAAAAGGCATTTGGGGGCGGTTCAAGATTGAGAATGCATGCCTGTAAAGATTATACTGGTCTGGAAGAGTTGCGGGTCTTAAGAGATGAATTCAGGTGTCGCCAGATACCATATATTGAATTTTATCCCGTGATTGAATTTTTAACTGATGGTAATCGAGTAACTGGTGCAATTCTTTATAATCTTGAAACAGGTGATTATAAAATAGTCCAGGCAAAGGCAATTATACTTGCCACGGGTGGTTTTGGCAGATTGCATATAAGGGGATTTCCAACGACCAATCATTACGGTGCAACAGCAGATGGAATTGTCCTTGCTTATCGTGTTGGTGCAAAACTCAGGGATACTGATACGGTCCAGTATCATCCCACAGGTGCTGCATATCCACAACAGATAATAGGATTATTATTGACAGAGAAATTAAGGGGTATGGGTGCCCAGCCAATAAATATTGATGGTGAGGCATTTGTATATCCGCTTGAACCAAGGGATGTTGAGGCAGCTTCGTTTATCAAGGAATGTTATGTTAATGGTAAAGGGATTGTTACGCCAACAGGGATGCGTGGGGTCTGGCTTGATACTCCGTTGATTGATCTGAAAAATGGTCCTGGAACGATAGAAAAGGCATTTCCTGGGATGCTCCGTCTATATAAAAGATTTGACATTGATATAAGAAAAGATCCTGTGCTTGTATTTCCAACTTTACATTATCAGAACGGTGGTGTTGAAACCGATCCCTGGGGAAGGACGAATATAGAAGGGTTATGGGTTGCAGGTGAGGTCTCTGGTGGTGTGCATGGAAAAAATAGATTGATGGGTAACTCTACACTTGACTGTCTTGTTTTTGGTAGGAGAGCAGGCATATCAACTGCAGAATATTTGAAGTCAAATCCGCAGTTTGGTAAACTAACACTTGAACATCTTAAAAAATATAAAAAGATGATGGCAGAGGCAGGCATAATTACGACACGAAAGGCACCGATTTTATTTCCCGAATATCGTGGTAAGGCAGTTCTGGCGAGAAAGATTGATATATTTAGATAAAAATCAATGGTTATTAAGCAAGTTACTGTTTAAACTTGTAAATGAACCGGTAACCCTGCAGGGCAAAAAAACTTCTTTAATATCAGGCAGAAACCAATACCTGATAACTTGTTTGTTTGATATTTTTAATGTGTTGTCTCACTTCCTACAGCAAGGGCATATTCGGTCACGATATTCCCTTTAAGAATATGTTCGGCGAATATCTTTCTTATCTTTTCCGGAGTCAAATCCACATATTTGACCGGTGGTTTATCAACAAGTTCTACAGTCGCCATTGGCTCACGACTGCATAGTCCAGCACATCCAGAAGTCGTGACGATAACATCTGTTATTTTCTTCTTTTCAATTTCTTCCATTATGGCACTTAAGATATCCCGGGCACCTGCAGCAATACCACAGGTTCCCATATGAACCGTTATCCGCGCCCTTGCTTTACCTTCTCTCAAGACCTTTGTTCGGGCGACCTTTTCCCTTATTTTTTCAAGGTCACCAATCTTAAGTTTTTTCATTGTTCTCTCCTTTTTCTATTTTTATTTTACTGATTTCAGCAGGGACAACCCTTGTGGTTGTCCGTTTTTTCGGACAGGGACAAGCCCTGTCCCTACATTGCTTTTTTTAATTCGGACAGGGATAAACCCTGTCCCTACATTTTTATATCGGTATCTCATCTATCACTCCGCAAAACTCATATTCTTCGAAAGATTTAACCAGTCTCTTTCTCACAGGATTGTTCAAAATGTAATAGGCAATTTCCCTTAAATCCTCGTTTTTCCGTAAAATATGGTCATAAAACCTGTCTTGCCATAATTTTTTAATGCCATTATCCCAGGCGATACGTGTTGTTTTGCTTTTAAATCCCCCAATGAATTTTGATACGCTAATTTTTGAATTTCCAGGTGAAACAAGCAAATGTAGATGATTAGGCATTAGACAATAGGCAAAGATAATAAAATTCCTTCTGTTTTTTTCATAGACAAGGCAATCTACTATTTTTGTATTTAAGTTTTTTTTAACAAAGTAATTATTTTTATTAAAGGCACAAATTGTAATAAAATATGCATAAGGTAAGGCATAGTCAAAGCCTTTTAGTCGTGGGTTTTTTCGTTTTGGATAAATATTATTATGTAGGGGCAGCCCTTGTGGCTGTCCGTTTTTTCGGACAGGGACAAGCCCTGTCCCTACATTGCTTTTTTTAATTCGGACAGGGATAAACCCTGTCCCTACATTGGGGATTTTATTATGTAGGGACAACCCTTGTGGTTGTCCGCTAATTCTGTTTTCCAGCGCCTTATTCATACCGCCACACCTATTTCCTTCAAACCCTTTTTAATTTGGGTTCTTAAAAATTTTAGAACCTCAGGTTCATTTATCATAACACCATCCAGTTCTTTCTTTATCTCTTTTGTATTCAATATAAACTCCTCTTTATTTTTTCTGTGAACATATATAAAGTCTATGTCGTGTGCCTTTGTTGCTAATAGTGCCATTATTGTTTCTATCATATTGCCCATTGGTTTCCGGTCTATATGGTTATACTTTAATGTGGCACTGACCGATGTTCCTTTTTTAAGTTTAGATTTTATTACAATCTTACCTTCTGCCTCCTGGATTGTTTGGGCAAATAGTGATAACCCCATTCCTACCCGACGTACGGTCTTTGTCGTGTAAAATGGGTCGAGAACCTTTTTCAATGTTTCTTTATCCATTCCCTTGCCATTGTCCTTTATTTTGATTTTCAATTGATTATGTTCAATATCTTCATCAATCATAATTTCAATCTTCGTTGCTCCTGCATCTATGGAATTTTCCACAATATCTAAGATATGGAGAGATAAGTCCTGCATCAGACACCCAAAAATTTAAATTCCAAACCACCATTCACCACACTGATTGGCGGAAGAGTGGCGGACCAAGCACCAATTTCTAAACAATATTTAAATCCTAAATTCCAATATTTAAAAATGTTTGGGAAATTGTAAAGTTTGATAATTGGAATTTGTTTAGTCCACCACACAGTTCGGTGGATTAGAATTTGGGATTTAGAATTTAGCATTGGTAACTTATCCTCCTGCCTTTTTCATTGAGTAATGCCATTCTTATTTCTTCTATTGTTGGCTCTTGAATATAAAAATCAGTGTTCGCCTTTCCAATATCTTCAAGGAAATGGGCATCAGAATTTTGTATTATGGGAAATTTTTTGATTTCAGGAAATTTTCTATTTGCTTCTTCTATTGTAATATTTGGGGAGATTTCTAAGGCATCAAAATTTAATTCCTCAGAAATAAATCCCAGTTGACTGATAACACTAAAACTCTCACGGTCAATATGTGAGGCGATTGCTATACCTCTGAGTCTATGTATTTCATCAACAACCTCTTTTATGGATAAACTGGATGCACCTATAAGCAACCTTTCATTATAACCTTCAACCTCGTCAAACTCGTTGGCAATAATCTGTTCGCCAAATAATTCAGGATTATTTTTTTCTTCTGGTAATGACTGATAAACGAGTTCCTGCAATTTCAACACTGCACTTAGTTCATCAAAGATCCCGAGAATATGAACCTCTTCTTTTGTGCAGATTTCCATACCAGGAAGCACTGTTAAAGACGGACAGGGAAAATCCGCCATACGAAATGGCTGACTGTGCCTGCAGTCCATCCCCCCATCCTTCTCTCTCCCCGTTTTAACAGGAAAAGGATTAAGGTGAGGCGTTCTTACAGCATTTATAGCATATTGGATATTCTCAGCCGAGTTATGATCACATATCCCAATGATATCCAGCATCTTAACCTTTGCCCTTTCTACCAATCTTTTCGGTGACATCGTCAAATCTGCACAGGGTGAGAGGCAGGTATGGATATGGAGGTCGGCACGGTAACATTTTAGCATATTGCTAATGGTTATCAGGTCGCACCTATGCCCATCTCATACAATCTTCCTACAATCTCAAAGCCGGATAATTCGGTCGTCATTATCGGGATTTTTTCCTGTTCTGCTTTTTTTAAAGTTTCAGGTTCAGGTTTGCGATTGCCAACAATAATGATCCCAGATATTTCTTTTAAAACTGCAACTGCTACGATATTAGGATGTGTCTGCAAAGTAATCCATATATCACCCTTTTTCGCATTTGCCATTACATCACTCAAGAGGTCGCTCACATATCCACCGCTAACATCGCGGTCTTTATATTTTTCACCATATTCTATCTTCAGGTTTAAATTTTTTATTATTTCGGCAAGTTTTAATATCTTCATAGATTTGATTCTCCTAAGAATACACACCTACCAACTGTAAGTCCCTGTTCATTGCGGACAAGGTCTTCGGCAAATGATTCACAATCTGGTGAACCACAGACCCCACAGTTGATGCCGGGCAGGTTTTTTAGTATTTTTTCTTTCTTTTTCAGTTTTTTTATCGCTTCATTTTTATTTGGGTCAAGGGGCGGGAATGGTTTTGGTTTTATATCCCTTTCAAACGAAAAGAAATTTTTCTCGTATAGTTGTCGGACATAATTGGTATCAATCCGGTTTTTTCCGCCAAACTGTCTAATCAGGCTGAGAATGGTGCTTTTTGCCAGGAATCTATTTTCTACTGTTAAAGGTCCACCAATACAACCGTCAGGACAGATGAGGCATTCAAGGTAATCAATATTCTTTATCTTTCCACTTTCTACATCACTCAGAATTTTTATTGTATCATAGACACCAGAAACTGAAACCACAGAATCACCCTTTATACCCCTTATCTCACCACCTGAGATTGCCCAACCAATACCAATACCGCTAACCTGGCTCTGTGTATGCAACAAAAATTTTTTTTCTTTCTTTTTTAAACGTGCCATCACCTGGTTATAAATTTCTTTTATTGAAATTGCACCATCAAGATATGATTTTTCCATAGTTTCAGGCCTGTTTATAGAAACCATCTTTGCAGGACAGGGTGTAATATGGAATATACCGAGATCAGACTCAGGAATTTTATATTCCCTGGATAATTCTTTTCTTAAATTTTTGGCTGCAATCTCCCTTGGTGGTTCCATTTTGATTATCAATGATACGAGACCCGGGAATAATCTCTGTATAAGTCGGACCACGACCGGGCAGGTTGATGAAATTATTGGTCTTGGCAGGGGATTTCTTACAAGATACTCCTGTATAGCGATAGATACCATCTCACAGGCAAGTGCTTCGTCAAAGGCATAGTCAAAACCCAGCTCTTTTAATGCATTGAGAATTTGATAGGGCATAACCTCAGAACCAAATTGTGAATAGATTACCGGACTGGGTAGGGCAATCTTCATTTTAAAACGATTGATATCTGAAGACTGGGTGGTTAAAGGGGTTATTGCATTATATGGACAGACCCTGAGACATTCACCACAATCAATGCAACGTTCAGCAATAACCCGTGCCTTCCTCTGTTTGATTCTAATTGCCTTGGTCGGGCAGGCTTTCATACATACGACACAGCCAATGCATTTTGTTTCGTTTATTTTAATTGAATGGTATATTGGTTCAGTCATTTTTGGTATTCAGGTTTATAATTATTTCAAGGTTTGTTCCTTTATCAACCGTAGAATTTATATTAAAAATATCAGCGTTCTTCTTTATATTTGGTAAACCCATTCCTGCACCAAAGCCCATCTCTCTTATTTCTGGCGTCGCAGTTGAATACCCGGGTTGCATTGCTAACTCTATATCGGGTATCCCTGGTCCTTCATCATCAACCTTTATGATTATTTTATCAGATGTCAGAATAAGTTTCATTATTCCTTTTTTTGCATACATTACAACATTCATTTCTGCTTCATAAGATGCGATTGCAACCCTGCGGATGATTTCTGGTGCAAGTCCGATCTCTTTAAGAATATTCTTAACCCTGCAGGAGGCAGCTCCACCATTTATGAAATCACCACCGGTAATTTCAAACTCCTCATTAAGGATTATTTCTGTTTCCATTCTTTGAATCAGGGTAGATGAGACCATATGAATATAATATCCCGCAGGCTTCAAACATAGAGAGAGAACAGGAAAGCAATGGAATATTACAGGATTCAGCAAGTTTTATCGTCTCTTCATCTGGGGTTTTACCTTTAACAAACAGAATTGCCTTTATCCCTGCAATCTCACAGGTCCTTATAGCCTGGGTATTAATCAATCCGGTTAAGAGTAAATCCGCAGGATTCTTACTATTTAAGACATCGCTCATCAGGTCTGATGCAATTACATTTTTAACATCAATCTCCAGCGAAACATAATTGGTAAGAATTTTTGCATTAAGGATTTCTTTAATATTAGAAAGATTCATATTACTAAATTTATTATAATTGAATTATAATTGAAAGTCAATAGCACTGCAGAAAAAAGGGCACGCAACTGCGTGCCCTTTTTATTGTTATTAAGTTTTTTAAATCCAGCCCCGCAGTTTCATTGCGTTGACTACACTGTCTATTGCAACCATATAGGCGGCATTACGGGTATATACACTCTTTTCTTGTGCCATCTGTAATACTTTGTTGAACGCATTCGTCATTTTTTCATCAAGCCTTTTAAGAACTTCTTCTTTAGACCAGTAGTAATTCATATTATTTTGAACCCCTTCAAAGTATGAACAGATTACACCACCCGCATTGCATAGAAAATCAGGGATTACAAATATTTTCTTTTTCTTAATAACCTCATCTGCCTCCGGGGTGGTTGGACCATTGGCGCCTTCGGCAATCAATTTTACACTGGGACTGATCTCTTCTATTGTTTCTTTTGTCAATACACCTTCAATTGCTGAAGGTATTAAGATATCAACTTCTTTCTTTAACCAGGCATCTCCATCTTCAATCTTGTAACCTTCTTTTTTTGCCTTTTCATTATCTATGGTGCCATAAATATCAGTAATTGATTGGAGAAATACCGGGTCTATACCATCAGGTTTTGAAATTGTATAGGATTTTTTGTCATTACGATTCCAGCAGGAAACAGCGACAACTTTTCCACCAAGATTTTTAAAGCCAATTGCCGCATACTGAGCAACATTTCCAAATCCCATAATTGATGCAGTGCATTTTTCAGGTTTCAGATTAAGATGTTTTAGTGCCTCTCTAATAGTAAAAACTACCCCAAATCCCGTTGCTTCGGTTCTACCCAGTGATCCGCCTATAGAGATTGGTTTTCCAGTAATGACACCAGGATAATACTCGCCTTTGAGCTTTATATATTCATCCATCATCCACGCCATCATTTGTGAATTTGTTCCTACATCGGGTGCTGGAACATCCATAAGTGGACCAACATTCTTCCACATCTGGTCAATCCAGCCGCGACACAGCCTTTCCTGCTCACCAGATGAAAGTTCAGCAGGGTCAACAACCACGCCACCTTTTCCACCACCAAGGGGAATATCAGCTACTGCACATTTCCAGGTCATCCACATTGCGAGTGCCCTGACCGTGTCTATTGTTTCATTGGCGGCAAAGCGGATGCCACCTTTTGCCGGTCCCCGGGCATCATTATGTTGAACCCTAAAACCTCTAAAAACTTTGATCTCACCGTTATCCATTTTTACGGGAATGTTAAAATGATATTCTCTTATTGGTTCCCGTAAAATTGCCCTTACTGATTTTGAAAGCCCCAGAAGATCAGCAACTTCATCAAACTGACGTTGCGCCATCTGGTAAGGATTAATTTTTGTTTGAGCCATGTTTTTGCCCCCTTTCGATTTTGCTGTTCATCTCATTAATAATTTATTTATTAAAAACCAAACCGAGAAGATACTCTTTGATACTAATTGCCTGAGAAGGCAAATTTTTTGGTAAAAGTGATCTCAGAGTCCAATAGATAATTATATATAAAATTAATAAAAAATCAACTATTTTCATCTCGCACAAATACCATAAATCCTGCAAAACGGTATTTTGACAAGTCATTAAGCCATCAGAATATCATACTATGGTATTGAAAACGACGTTTTGAATTCTTGAGAATCTTTAGTTTTTCAATCTCGCCCCGGACATAGTCTTCACTACCCAGAATCTCTATGATTGCTCCATCGTTGTCCATACCAGATATGATAATCCTGGGTCCCATTGCCGTTATACCATTAATTTTATTTATATCAATCCTGATGGTATTGTAAAATCCTTTGTCTTTTTTAAATTCAATAACGATAAAATATGTTCTATCTTCTTTTCTATAACCTGCGAATATTCTGCCGTCATAATAGGGACAGAATGCAATTGGTTCAATGTAATTCGGTAAAGAAATTATTTTTACTGTTTCATTTTCTGGGTCTAATCTTACAACATTATTTCTTTTAACAAAAATTATGTTACCTGAGGGTCGTTCCAGACCTATCAGGTTGGTGTTAAAATTCATATTATTGTATATTTTTATTGAATTTTTATGTAAATTCCATAATCTCAATTCGCCATCACTACTATTTGATACAATTATACCTTTCTTATCAATCACGATACTGATTATTGAATTCTTATGTCCTTTGAGCAGGTACGTCATCTCTGAGTTAATATCCCATAATCTTATTGTTCCATCCTGATGTCCGGTGGCAATGATATTATTCCGGTCGGTAGCAATTGCAGATAGGGGAGAGGCTGATATTTTTAAGGTTCTCAAAAGATTTTTACTAAAATCAAACGCATAGATTTTACTTTCCTCTCCAATTGCAAAGAACAAATCATTATAAATGCAGTGATCATAGATTTTATTTTCTTTAATCTGCGTAAAATAATTCTGGTCATTAATTCCAGTTAATATACCGACAATGCCATTAGTATTATGGTAGGCAATTACACCTGGTGCATAACGCGATATTTTTTCTGGAATGGATTTTTTTAATCTTATTTTCTGAAGCAGGATCGGCTTTTCAACTATATCACTATTAATTATTCTAAAAAAATGTTCGTTATATATTTCTATTGCTTCTTCTTCGCTTTCTATTTTACCGTCATTTTGTATTACAAAATCTTCGGTCCGTCTGTTCAAAGTTTCTTCTGTGATTTTTAATTCTCTCAGTTCCTTTTCAAAATTTCCAATTCGGATATGCTCGGCCCATAATCTGACCTTTTTTCTACTGAAGACTTCTTTGATTTCATCAGCACTGAGGCGTGAACCAATAGAGTTATCAAGATTATAAACAAAGACATCACCATTGCGATAAAATTCAGTTTCTTCGATAGGTGGATTCTCAACAAACCTTAAACAATCTCTGACCCGTTCCAGGATTCCTTCTCTTTCCTCCAGATTGATTCTCCTTGTTGAATATGTTGCCCTGAAGTTTATTATACAATCAAGATAGCTATATATGTAAAAAGTCTTAAGAACCTGATAAAAATATATCTCATCAAGCCAGCCATCAAGGATAATTAATTTCTTGTGGCTATTTTGTCTTATGAAGTCAAAAAAACCCTGAAACGGTTCAAGATTTCTTTCATCCATTGTTTCAATGGTATAATATTGTGGATCGAGAAAATCTTTTGTGAATTTTTTATCAATCATCCTGCTGAATATTGTTCGGTGAGCAGGATTATCCCTCATTAGATAAAGTATATCATCTTTTGAAATGTCACCAAAACCATATCTGATTGATTCACAAAAATAAGTCTTTCCTGTGCCCGAATCTCCAGTGACTGCTATAACAACAGGTTTTTTCAGATTAACAAGATGATAAATAGTTTCAGAGAGTTCATAAAGACCAATACTGCTTGGCTTGAGAGCGAGTATGGGTGTTGCTGGAATATTGTTTAGATTCAGATTATCAATGAGTTCATAAAATCCTAAGACTTTTAAACCATAGATAGATTCTTCAAATACCTTTTTATCTTTATCTTTCAGGAGTCCTAATAAAGTTGTGAGAATTTCAAGATCAACGACACCTTCTTCTTTCTTCTCTTTTATACCAATCATTGCCATTGCCCAGGCAAGCGCGATTTTTATTATATTATCCTTGTGAGATATGTATTTTACCATTTCATTGATGAGATTTATTCCTGAGATGCCAAGTTTGCCGGTAGACCAAATCGTTTCGGATTTTATATCGTAAATAGGCTGTTTGTATCCTGAAGAAAGATCAATGTAATCAGGTAACTGGAGAATCATTTTTAAATATTCAGACATCTCGTTAAACTGGAGATTTCCTAATGTGTATATAATATTTGATATGAGATTTATATATTCAAGACTCGTATTTTTCAAAAGGTTGAACAGGGTTCTTGCACACCTCGGATCTTTTAACGCACCAAGGATTGAGACAATTTCAAATTGTAAACCAACTGGAACAAGATTTGTAGCATCATTTAGTGCTCTTAAAAATGGTCTGATAAGAGCCTGTTTCTTGGTTACAGCAGAAGCGATATCAAAATCTATTTTATTACTCAAAAAATTATAAATTTGAGTGATTTTTCTTGGTTCTTCAAGTTTTGCTTTATGTAAAATCTGTTGTTCATAAAATTTGATTTCTTCATTGATTGTTACTGAAATGGAATTGAAGAGGTTGTTCTTTGTTAATTCTTTATGAATGTGAAAAAAACTATCAAACAATATCGGATCACTCAAAATATTTTTTAGATTTTTCTTAAAATTATCCAATCTTATAAGATATTCATTCTGTATTTTCTTTTCTTGATAATTCCAATCCGGAATATATTTTTCAGTATTCAATATGTATATCTGGTATTCAATTAGGACGTATAAGATTTCAAAGGTAATTAGCGTGTCGGTTATATCAATTTCCATTCCATCTGCAATATTTGTGAATTTACTCATTAAGTCTTGAAAATAGGCATTATTTAAGATGGGCTTAAAAAGATCAAGGGTTTCTTCATTATTAGAACAACGAGATGATGCCCATATACGGAACCAGACTTCACTTGAGATTATGTCTTTAAGGGTCTCTGGGTTTTTATTCCATTTGCCTTTGTTATCTAAGAAATAAACATCATAGCAATCATAATTTTTAAGTAAGAGCTGAATTTTTTTAAATAATTTTTCAATATCGAATGAATTCAATTTAGCATCTGGTCAGATTTTTTAAATCCGATTCTAAGTTTGTTGGTTGTATTATCAACAACCAGCCTTCATTATAGGGGTCAGTAATTAATTTACTGTAGTTCTTATTAAGGTCTTGATTTATTTTAATTATTTTTCCGGAAACTGGAGTCCATACCCTGTATATTTGATTAGCACCCGTATTTATCCTTGCGCAGGCTTCACCCTGATATCGCATTTCACCAATGGATGGAAATTCTAACATTGAGATTTCTTTAATTCCTTTAACCAGTCTTTCATGGGCACCAATTCTGACATTGCCATCTTTTTCAATTTCTGCCCAGGAATTATCTGTTATGCAGTAATAGTCTGCAGGCACGGGCATTAGTTCAATTTTTTCCTTTTTATAATAATCAAGGGCGCGATTTATTATACTTCTTAATTCATCAGGCGTGAATGGTTTTGGTATATAATCAAATGCCCCGAATTTTATAGCCTCAACAGCAGTTTTTATTGATGGATAACCGGTTATGAGAATAAACTGAACCTCAGGAGTTGTTGCTTTTATTCTTTTCAGCAATTCAATGCCTGTTATATCCGGCATCATTAAATCTGCAATGACCAAATCATAATGGTTTTTATTATGTTTAAAAGTTGCTTCTTCACCACTCAGTGCCATATCGACTACATAGTCAAAATCTTCAAGGGCACTTGTAATACTTTTACATACAGTTATCTCATCATCAACAACCAAAATTTTAAATTTCTTTTGATCCATTTATACCCCCTTTTTTATTTTATCACAGAAATAGATTTTAAAATCAATTTTCTAATATAGGCAATTTTATTTTAACTTTTGTTCCTTTATTGACTTCACTATTTACTTCAATACTTCCATTATGTTGCTGGATAATACCATAACTTATTGATAACCCAAGTCCTGTTCCTTTTGATTTTTTTGTTGTAAAGAAAGGGTCAAATATGCGATCCAGATTTTCCTCTGGTATGCCTATACCCGAGTCTTCGATTTCTATTTCTACAAATTTATTGTCTAAAGAAAGTTGAGAATAAATTTTTAGAATCCCGCCGTTGGGCATTGCGTCAAGTGCATTTAGTAGAATATTCGTCAATACTTGTTTTATTTTACTCTCATCCGCCATAATTTGAGATAGATTTTTATCAAGGGAGATTTCAACTTTCACATTATTGGCAAGAAAAACGCTTTCAAAGAGGATGAGTGTTTTATTAATAACTTCATTTATAGAGATAAGTTTCATTTCAGGTGGTGTCTGGCGTGAAAATTCCAAAAGTCCGCTTACAATCTTTGCACACCGTTGTGTCTCATCAATAATCATATCAAGTTTTTCTGATAGTTTGGTATCTCCTTTTACCTTTTCTTTTATCAGATGGCCATTGATTAGGATTGCGGTCAGCGGATTATTGATTTCGTGGGCAATACCTGCAGCAAGCCTGCCAAGGGCGGATAATTTTTCATTCTGGATTAACTGTTCCATTGCCTTTTCCAGTTCGTTTGTCTTTTCCTGAACCTTCTGTTCAAGGGTTTTGGTAAGATTGACGTAGCCTTCGGTAACATTTTGAAGGGAATCAATCATTTGATTAAATGATTTTATCAATTCTCCAATTTCATCATCTGAACTAATCTTCGCTCGTGCTGAGAGGTCACCCTTTGAAACCCTTTCAGTAAGTTGATATAATTCATTTATCGGTCTGGTGATACGTTTTACTGTAACGAACGAAATTATTGCAAGCGCAATAATGCTTAGAACTGCAATAAGAATGAATATTGAGATAACACGGTTCTTTAGATATACATAAGGTGCCTCAAGCATTCCAACATACAGGATACCAACGATCTGATTATTTATATCCCGGATCGGTTCGTATGCCGTAATAAACCAGTCATTTACCACAAACGCCCTGCCGACCCAGGGTCTGCCATTTACTAAAACCTGGTTGTATACTTCTTCTGATACCCTTGTGCCGATAGCCCTTTGTCCGGTGATATCACGAACATTTGTTGTTATTCGAAGGTCCTTGAGGAAGATCGTTGCTGTGCCAATCTCTTTTTTTCTAAATTTTTCTTCTTTATAAACAATATCCTTTATTTTATCTACAATGTCAAAATTCCTGTTTAATAATCTACCACCATAGACAACACCGATGAGATTACCATTATCATCAAAGATCGGTGCCCCGGCAATAATAATCAACCCGGATGTTTCTAATGTATCATTACGGGGTTTTGCCTTGGGTGTGGGTAGTATTTTAATTTTTGCTCGTTCAGCAAGTTTCTCGCTTTCTTTTTTAAGTTCTTCTTCGGATATTATTAGAACTCCATATATGCTTTCTTTTTGTTTTAAGACTTTTTTTAAAATTTCATTTTCCGGAAAATCATTACAATATTCTGGATTTTCCACGCGTAGTATTATACGGCCGAGATTGTCTGTGATATTTAATATATCCAGGTTTTCATCAGTTTTAACCGTTCTCAATTCTTTTAATAAAAAAATGCGATCTCTTTTAATAAGGGCATCCTTTACAAAATAACGGCTCGCGGTCAATCTGAGTATGTTTTTTATCGTCCTTTTTTCCTCTTCAAGAACTTCTCTTGCAGTATTTAAATCAAGTTTAACCTTTTCCTGTCCCTGTGCCACTATTGTATTCCCAATTATCTGTATGCCGGTAAAGGTCGATAAGAATATCCCGATAATTATAACTGTGGAGAAACTTAAAATCAACTTTGTTTGTAAGGGGAAAAAGCGGCGTTTCATTACTACCAATTATAGGGATTTTTAAGCCCCTGTCAATATTATAATTTATTGACATTAATTCTAATTTCTATATAATAGTAATGATTATTAATCTTCATTGCATCTGGTATTTTTGGGTTCAGTTATGGGTGACTCTGTAACTGACAAGGGCGGTAGCCTGCACCAATTTTCCCCACAAATGTCAAGCGATAGCGCGGGCAACCCTTATCCGTATGAATCCGCTAAAATCTGTTTGAATCCGTTTTTTAGACATTAAATCAAAAAGGAGTACTATGGGTTTAATCAATCTTAACAATGAGCAGAAGATGATTCAGAATGAAGTGAAGAAATTTACCCTTCAGGAGATAGAGCCGATTGTTCAGGAAATAGAAAAAAATGCAAGTATCCCTGAAGTGATTTTTAGGAAACTAAATGAACTCGGCATATTATCGCCAATAATTCCTCAAGAATTTGGTGGAGCAGGATTTGACACCACAAGTTTATGCATAATAATTGAGGAGTTGTCAAAGGTCTGTGCTTCAGTCGGACTGGTTATTGCGGTAAATAATGGTCTCGTTGCCTATTCTTTGATGAAATCCCAAAATGAAAAATCAAAAACTTATCTTAAACGCCTTGGTAATGGTGAACTGGGTGGAATTGATATTGACTTTGATAAGAATCTTCAGATTATCTCCCACAATCCTTTGAAGATAGATTGTAGAAGCCGTTTTGTCTTAAATGGTGCATTTGCAAAATTTTTGTTATTAGATATAAAAACTGAAAATGGCCGGAGTCTATATCTCATTGAATCTTCTGACAAATTCAGAGTTACAAATCCTTATCTACTGGGGATGAGGTCTTCAGGGGTTGCTGATATCTCGTTTGAAAATTTCGAAATTCCTGATGGTTTTTGTTTACTTGATAATCCGGAATATGATACTGCTACAAAGGAGATAAGAGATTATTTTAATCTCTGCCTTTCCGCAGTAGGTCTTGGCATTGCCCAGGCATCATTAGATGCTTCAACAAAATATGCAAAAGAGCGTCGGCAGTTTAATAGACCAATCTGTGAATTTCCAATGGTTCAAGAGATGCTTGCAGAGATGAAGATAAAGATTGAATCATCAAGGAATCTTTTATATGATGCAGCAAATAGGTATGATTCAAAAGAAGACTACAAAATGGCAGTTAAACTTGCTTTTGTTTCAAACACCGAGGCCGCATTCTATTGCGGGATTAAGGGAGTTCAGATTTTTGGTGGTTATGGTTATACAAAGGATTACCCAGTGGAACGTTATCTGCGGGATGCAAAGACAATCCAGGTCTTGGGACTACCTAACTTTGTCTTGAAAGAGAAAATCGCAAGAGAATTACTCGGTTAATATCATTTTAAAATTGAATATTTTTTTCGGCAAATATATATAAAATTTAAAGGTAATGAGTATCTTTAACTGGAACGAAATGCAGTGTAAACCATTACATTAATAATCACTATTGAGAAATTATGTATAACTGGTCTGTTGATGAAAAGAAATTCAAAAAAGAAGACCCGGAAGGGTATAAAATCTGGAAGATCCAGCAGATGATTAACTATGGATTGGGTGGTGAAAAACTGAGCGAGAGATTAGTCAGAAAATACTGGAAGAAACTTTTTATGGACCCCGAGACAAAAAGATTTTTGGAATTTTTGTTATGGCCCAGGAAGAGAAAATTCTTAGTACAGAGCAGAAAACGATTCTAAATCTCTTTTCAAAAGAGGATTATCTTACCAAGAGGTTTTACCTAACAGGAGGCACACCTTGAAATTAAAGAGGGAGATTTTTAAAAGATAAAAAGGCGGTGAATCATGATTTTGAGTGAAAGACACAAAGAATTTAGAGATATGGTTCGCTCTTTTGCAGATAATGAGGTTGCACCCAGGGCAAAGGAGATAGATAAGAAGGGTGAATTCCCCTGGGATTTAGTGAAAAGGATGGCAGAGTTAAAACTCCTTGCCCTTTATGTGCCTGAAGAATATGGCGGTGCAGGCCTTGATGTTCTTTCTTATGCAATAGCGGTAGAAGAGATTGGCAGGGTTTGCGGTTCTACCGGCATTTTTCTTGCTGCCCATTCTTCACTTGGGGTGTTTCCGATATACTATGCCGGGACTGAAGAACAGAAAAAAAAGTGGCTCATACCCCTTGCAAGGGGTGAAAAGATTGGTTCATTTGGTCTGACCGAACCTAATGCAGGTAGTGACGCAGCTGGAACCCAGACAAGATTTAAATTGGTCGGTGATAAGTATATCATCAATGGGACGAAGAGGTTTATTACCTCAGGCCATATTGCCGATGTGATTATTTTTACCGCGACCAGTGATCCATCATTGGGTTACAAAGGAATTTCCGCATTCGTTGTGGAAAAAGGAACTCCAGGATTTACACCAGGCAGGGAAGAGGATAAACTCGGACTTCGTGGTTCAATAACATCGGAATTAATATTTGAGGATTGTGTAATTCCAAAAGAAAATCTTCTGGGAAAAGAGGGTGATGGTTTTAAGATATTTATGGAAACCCTTGATGGTGGCAGGATTTCTATAGGTGCCCTTGCCTTGGGAATTGCCCAGGGTGCACTTGATGCCTCAATAAAGTTTGTTAAAGAGAATAATCTCCACAAAGAACAATCGATACAATCAAGGATTGCTGAGATGTCAACTGAGATTGAAGCTGCGAGGTTATTGATCTACAACGCAGCACAATTAAAAGATGCTGGTTTGCCTTATGTTAAAGAATCGGCAATGGCAAAATATTATGCATCAACAATCGGGATGAAGGCAACGAGTCTGGCGATTGATATACATGGATTGTTTGGAATAACAGATGAATACCCTGTAGAACGATTTTTGCGCGATGAAAAACTGATGGAAATTGGTGAAGGCACGAGCGAGATTCAAAAAATTGTTATTGCAAGACAGGTGCTGGGAAAATAAAAAATACTACCGATTCAAACAGATTTTAGCGAATTCAAACGGATAAATAATGCATTCAGATAAATTGCTTTATAAAGATTTAACATATAAAATAATTGGAATATTATTTAAGGTTCATAAAACACTTGGTTGTGGTTTCCCCGAAAAGGTTTACCAGCGAGCGATAGAGATTGAATTAAATGAGCAAAAAATACCGTACGAAAAAAGAGAAAGTGATAAATATCAAATATAACAATAAGATAATTGGGAAATTTCTTCTTGATTTGGTGATAGATGGTAAAGTTATTCTTGAATTGAAAGCGGTTGAATTTTTACCGAAAGTTTTCCGTGAACAGTTAATTTCTCAATTAAAGGCTTCGCCTTACGAAGTGGGGTTGCTTGTGAATTTTGGAAGTCCTGAATTAGAGTATATTCGCTTAGTAAGGCGTAAGTCTGTATAAAAAATATGAATTCAAAAAGATGAGCTGGGGATGTGAACGAATAATAATCAGTGTGAATCCGCATAAATCTGTTTGAATCTAATAGTTAAAGGAGGTAATATGAACTTTGATCTGACATCTGAGCAAAAGATGCTACAGGACCAGGTGCGCAAATTTGCCGAAGCAGAACTTGCGCCTGTAGCACCGGAGATTGATAAAACAGGACAATTCCCCTGGAATAACATAAAAAAATGTGCAAAGCAGGGGTTGTTAGGCATTGTTGTGCCGGAAAAATATGGTGGTTCAGGTCTTGATTTTGTTTCTCTGGCAATTGCCATTGAAGAAATTTCCCGTGTTTGTGCAACTACGGGCGTAGTTGTTGCTGTGAACAACTCATTGTGTACCTACCCTATTTTGACTTTTGGAACTGAGGAACAGAAACAAAAATATCTGCCGTTATTATGTAGTGGCGAAAAGATCGGTGCAATTGGTATCACCGAACCCAATGCAGGTAGTGATGTTGCAGGTATGGAAACGACCGCAAAACTTGATGGTGATTATTATATTTTAAATGGAACAAAGAGGTTTATCACTAATGGAACAGAGGCCGGAATTTATGTAGTATTTGCTTATACCAATAAAGAACTTAAACACAAAGGGATGAGTGCTTTTATTGTGGAACGCGGCACACCAGGATTTTCCCTGGGCAAACACGAAGACCTTATGGGTATAAGGGCAAGTGGTAATTGTGAGTTGATATTTGAGGATTGCCGTGTTCCAAAAGAAAATCTCCTTGGTAAAGAAGGGGAAGGTTTTAAGATCTGTATGAATACACTCGATGTTTCAAGGGTGGATATTGGTGCCCAGGCTGTGGGAATTTCCCAGGCAGCCCTTGAGGCCGCAGTAAAATATTCAAAAGAACGAAAGGCATTTGGACAGCCAATATGCGAATTTGAAATGATACAATCAATGCTCGCAGAGATGGCGACCCAGATCCATGCAGCAAGATTGCTCGTATATTATGCTGGTTATTGTAAAGATAAAGGTATGCCAAGATTTTCTAAGGAATCAGCAATGTGCAAATACTACGCTGCGACAATTGCGGTTGATGTAACACGTAAGGCTGTGCAGATATTTGGTGGTTATGGTTATACAAAAGACTACGCAGTTGAACGATTCTACCGCGATGCCAAGATTCTTGAACTCTATGAAGGAACAAGCGAGATCCAGAAGATTGTGATTGCAAGGGAATTACTTAAGTAAGATTCAAACTGATGATTGCGGATGCAAACGGATACTTAATCCGTCTGAATTTGCTTAAATTTGTATGCATCAATTTTTCCTTTATAGATAAGGAGGCAATTTGAATATTATCGTCTGCATCAAACGGGTGCCTCAAACCGCAGAGGCGGATGTAAAGATTGATTCAACGGGCAAGGATATTGTAAAAGACCGTCTTGCCTTTGATATGAATGAATCTGATAGTTATGCACTTGAAGAGGCTATTTTATTAAAGGAGAAATATGGTGGAACTGTTACTGTGGTGAGTCTTGGTTATCCAGATACCGAGGATACCTTAAGGATTGCACTGGCAAAAGGTGGTGATTCAGCAGTAAGAATTAAGGCTGAGGATTTTGGCGAGATAGATGGTTATAAGACTGCAGTAATATTAAACTCGGTGATAAAAGGATTACCTTATGATTTGATCCTCACTGGTTGTATGTCAACCGATGATGCCTATTCAATGGTGGGACAGACATTGGCAGAGTTATTAGGAATCCCACACGCCTCACTCGTTACAAAATTTGATATTGCAAACAATAAGGCACAGGTCTATCGTGAACTTGAAGGTGGGTTACTTGAACATCTTGAACTAAACCTTCCGGCATTGGTTACAATACAGACTGGGATAAACACTCCGCGTTTTGCATCTCTTATTGCAATCAGAAGGGCTGCAAGCAAGGAGATAAAGACAATAGGGAAATCTGATATTGGTTTAGATGTTATTTCAAATACTACACTTGAGGAACTTTTCTTGCCACCTGTTGGAAAAAGGGCAGAAATACTCACAGGCAGTGCTGATGAAGTTGCAACAAAACTTGCCGGAATAATAAAGGAAAAGGGATTACTTTAATGCCGAATAATCTATGCGCAATTGCTGAAAAAGTATTCTGTCACCCTGAATTTATTTCAGGGTCTAATAGGATGCTTAAACAATCCTGAACTAAATCCAGGATAAGGTTCAGCATGACGAATAGTATGGTTTATAGTTTTTTCAGTAGTTCCAATGTAGCGGTTTGATTTATCAAACATATCTGATGAATCAGACAACTACAATTATTGACTAAGGAGCCACTATGAATGGAATTTTTGCTTTGGTTGAACACCGTCAGGGTGTGATAAGGGATATTACATTTGAACTTTTAACTCTGGGAAGAAAACTTGCTCAAACTTTAAATACCCAGTGCAGTGCAGTCTTACTTTCTGACAATACAGAAAAATTTATCGGGCAGTTGAAAAATAGTGCCCACAGGATTATCGTGATGGAAAATGCGATTTTTAAGGATTTCAATGCGGAGAGTTATCAGATTGCCTTAAATGAGATATTGAAAAAAGAAAATCCATTTCTCACAATTATTGGCCACACTGCAATGGGTATGGATTTAGGACCATCTCTTGCTACACAATTGAATATTCCATTTTCCACTGATTGTATAGATGTTCAGGTTTTTGATGGTAAATTAAGGGTCATAAGGTCAATGTATGATGGAAAGTTGAATGCAAGAATTTTATTGAAAGAGAATCCATCGTATCTTGTGACTTATCGTAGCGGCAGTATACCGGTAGAAACTGGAAATCTTGAGGCAGAAGTTGTTAAATTAGAGACACCGCTGAATTCCCAACCTGAATATCGGAAATTTATTGAATACATTGAGGCAGCGGTTGGTGCAGTTGATATTACTAAGGCAGACATAATTGTCTCTGTGGGAAGAGGTATAAAAGATAAAGCTAATCTGCCAGTAATAGAAGATTTTGCAAAGGCAATTGGCGGTGTTCTCGGATGCACAAGACCGGTAGTTGATGCAGGCTGGTTACCAAAAGAACATCAGGTCGGTTCATCAGGAAAGACAGTGAAACCGAAGTTATACATCGCACTTGGAATCTCTGGTGCATTTCAACATATAATGGGAATGAAAAATTCTGATACAATTATTGCTGTGAATAAAGACCCGAATGCACCAATATTCAACGAAGCAGATTACGGAATTGTTGAAGATCTGTTCAAAGTCGTGCCGGTTTTGAAGAATAAGATACTTGAGTTAAAACAAGCAAAATAAAAAGAATGAAATCCTAAGCACTAAAACCTAAATTCTAAACAAGCACCAATGATAAAAATTCCAAATTCAAAAACAAGAAATTGTAACGTTACAATTTATCGCACAAAAGATAGTAGTAAATAGTGATATTGCCTTACGGTATTTTTTAATAGAATTTGTTAATCACCGATGAAATCAAACCTCAGAACTTGTTAGATTCTACAATTTATGAGTTTGATACTGCCTCACATATGTTTAACACTGGTGCGTATATCTACAAAGTCTTTATGTGCCATTTCGTTCTGGAAAAGTATACGAGGCAAAAAATGAAGAGAACAAAGGTGAAACACCGAATAGAACTCATGACTTTGCTATATTTTGTCGGACTTACTGGGTTGTCTTAAAATGAAGACATTGTTGGAAGAGTTTATTACAGAGATTAGTAATCGTAGGTATAGTTACAAGATACTTAAAAGGTCTTTCGCGAATGCTCGATAGGGTAGAAAGATAAAGCTCATTAGCCTGGATATTGACTTTCTTTTATTCTTTGCTATAACTACTTGAAATGATTAAAATAGAAACTTTCATCTATAGGTTTATAGCCCGGGATGGTAAAGATTGTTGTCGGTTAATCATTAGTAGATATGGAGACTTTCTAAATTACTATTGTTCTATTCTCTTTTTCAAAAGAAGTCCTACTGAAGTAATTCCTATATTGTATCCTTTATCCATAGAATCCGACATTAAAAAAGTAATGAAATCGGCGGATGCTTGGGTAAAAAATAACCTTTTCAATGAGTATAATGTTGTAAAAATAAAATGATTAAATATTTTCTGATAAACAATGTCAGCATTTTAAATAAAGGGGGTGAATAATGCGTTTAACTCCTCTAATAATAAGTTTACTTGTAATCGGTCTGGTAAAATGCGATTTTATTTTTGACATAGAACCGCCTGAGGTTAAAATAATTTCGCCTGAGGAAGGTTCTTTTATTTCGGAGAAAGTCGAAATAGTTCTTCAAGTAGATGACAATAAAAATGTTGAAAAAGTTGAACTCTACGCTGACGATACGCTTCTTACCACACTTAACAGTAAACCATTCTCTTATCAATGGCAGAGGATTATGGATGGTTCTATGCATACCATATGGGCTAAAGCCTTTGATGTTGCAGGCAACTGGCGCAAAACTGATTCTACAATAGTTAAGAGTCTTCCCACTGAGGTTGGCTATTATGATACCCCGGACTATGCAAACGATGTCTATGTTTGTGGTTCTTATGCCTATGTTGCAGATGATGACGATGGGCTTCGTATAATAAAAATAAGACCGTGAATAAACCTGATTTATTATCAAGAAGCGCTAAAATAAATTCTTTATTTACTTTAAGGAAGAGTCTCCGTTGATAAATGAAATTTTTTAAATACGGGGAAAAACAAATACAAAATAATATCAGAGGTGAACTGACAATGCGAAAAAAAACACTTCAATTGCAAATAGATGGCTAGGGATTTGCGCTTGATGTATTTTCAAAAAAGGAGCGAAAATGAACAACATAAAGATAGTGGTTTTTAGCCTTTTGCTTATTCATTGTGCAACAATAAAAGTCGGCACAGAAAGAGTGCCATTAGGTGATGAAAGAATTGAACGAAAAATAGAAATTAAATTGGTCTCATCTCCACATTTTGACCTGGAGCCGAGTGAAGAATTGAATGCTTATTCAAAGGTTGACCCTAATTTCGTTTTACGTTTTCAGGAACTTATTCGGGAAAGGCATAATTATAATTCTATAATTACTTATGAAAAGTATTTACATCCAATCGCCGCATGGACTATGGGGATTAGCGGCTGTGTTTTAGGGGGAGTGGGCTGTTACCTATTACTTGATACAAATGCGACCACCGGTTATATTGCGCTTGGTAGAGATTTAATTGGCGTGGGTAGCATCGGGGTTGTTTCAGCATTGTTTTTGGGTCAGCATAAAAAATATATTAAAACTCAGAAAAAATTTGATGACGATATCGATTTTACTCCTATCCCTCTTCATTATAAATACATAACTGTAGAAATCAATGAGACTCCATATTCATTAGTCCTAAAAACTGACTCATTGGGCGTAATCAGTATTCCTGCGGATAGCATTATAAAATTATGTCCAGAAAAAGCAGAAATAAACTTTCTGGTTAAATTAGCAGACGAACCTACGGTTAAACAAGAACTTACGATACCATCCTCATTTATTACGTTATTTAATAAATTTGAAGAAGCAAAGAAGCAGGAAGAAATAAGATTAGCAAAGTTGGAACGAGAGAGAAAAGAACTTGAAGCAAAAATTCTTAAGATTATAGAGAAGGTATGGACCCAAACAGCCGATGTGAAAAGAGGATCTGTTTCAGTTGAGTATAAAGATAGCACTGTAACTATTTCTTACGCTATGAGCAAAAAAGCACGCCAGGCCTGTATAAAAGCCGGAAAATTATGGGGGGGTCGGTGCTGCCTTATCATTATTTGAAGCATCGGCTCTTGCACAGTTTAATCAAATTGCCCCCACATTATTCAAAAAACCCTATGTGAATTGCGTTAAGTTAGAAATGGAAGTTGGATTCGAAGTTGTATACCAGCCTGGATACGAAGCGATTCATTTTCCCTCAGCAGTATCAATAAGAATGGAATCTACAAAAGGCAGGAGAATTAATTGGGTAGAATGTAGCGTAGAAGATTTAGAAGATTGGCGTGCTATATGGGTAGATGATGAATTCTCCTCTTTCTTAACAAACTGTTTTAAGGAAGGCATGTTTTATGATACATGGGAATAATAAATTTATCCGAAGAATCAAAGACAGTGGAGTCTTATGAGTGATTTCTCGCTCATAGAAAAATTTAACAAATTTGTTCAGGAATACACACAAATGATAAACAACTATCACTATCACAATTTAGCTTTATTAACTAATTTTGTGGAGCAATATAAGCAATATTTGAGAGAGGCAGAGGATAATAGAGCAAAGAAGTTCCATGTTTTCCTTTATGGATACAAAAAACTTATGAAGGAAAAGGAAGAGGAATTTAAAAAATTTTTAAAACAATATTGTGAGATGATTGTTGATGAAATTAGAAATTTAGACCCAAGAGAAAGAAAAGTTTTTGAAATTCTAAGTATGAATGAATGCAAAATTAATTTATTTGAATATTTTGACATCCAAGAAGGACATTATCGCGATTTTCTAGCTTGGCTTCTTAATTCAAATTCTTGCCATGCTTTAGGAAATTTATTTACCAAAATCTTTGTAAATTATATCGTAAAAACTTGTGGTGACCAAAACGAAGATAAAACCCCATTTTCTGATGATGATTTTACAAACACTATAGTTCAACGGGAAAAATATGGAATTGATTTGCTCATTGTGTCTGATAAATTTTTTTGTGCAATAGAAATGAAAATTCGCACAAAAGAAGGCAGAAATCAATTAAAAAGATACGATGAGGCTTTAAACAATTCTAAATTAAACAGACCTAGGCAATTTAAAATATATTTAGATCCTAAATTAAATCCTGATCCGAATAAAGACAATCAAATCAAACTCAGTTCAGATGAATGGAAAGTAATGGATTGGTGGAGACTCATTTTATTGATTTCGGAATTATATGTGGAAATTGAAAATAATAAGACTATAAATCCATATTTTAAATTTGCTATAGCACAATTTATTACACAGATTATAACCAAGTTGATTAAATTTTTCAATGGTGAAAATCGGAAACACATAGAAAATAACCTGAGGAGATTTAGAATATTATCATGCCAAGGAGGTTAAAATGGAAGGACCAATTTTTGGGGAATTCAGCAAATTTTTTCTGAAAAATATAGAGACGATAAGAGATGCCATACAGAGGTATAGAGAAGAAAAAGCGAAATTGGAAGATGCAATAATAAAGAAAATCGGGTCAAAATATACCGTTCCCACCAAAGGTTGGGATAAAGAAATAGAAAAAGAAATTGTTAGTTTTGAAATGATGTTAAAAAGTGACAAAAATAATAAAAGTGTCCGCCTGGATATCTCACCGGAGAAGATGGCTGAACAAAAAGTTCTTATTATCTTTAAAGAAAAAGAGGCTGGGCGCTGGAAAGAGAAAACAAAAGTAGAGGTTGATATAACGGACAAATCCGCTAAGGATGTTGCTGATGAAATTGTGGAGATATTAGAAAAGAATTCTTAAGAATTACAAAAAATACGTACGTCATTTAAACTATTAACCAAATAACCAAATTATGTCCAGCATAATCAAACTCAATCCTGAAATCCGTGAACTGCTCCTTGAACAGGGAGCAGAAGATGCATTAAAATGTTATGAGTGCGGCAGATGTATGGCTGCCTGTCCCTGGAATATGGTTGATAGTGTGAACTATACAACTTACCAATTCCCTGATTTAATAAGATTGGGAGCGATTCTTTGCAGTGAAGAAAAAGATGCAATCTGTCAGGAAACCAATGAGGTCTTTCGGTGTGTTGGCTGTGATAGTTGCCTTTATGAGTGCCCGAGAAAAGTGAATATATCCAATATTCTTCGTTCTGCACGCAGAATAATGATTGATTTTGGTTCATATCCACAGGAGTTGAAGAGTTTATTCCTAAGGTTGAGTAGCAATGGTAATCCCCTGGGTGAATCACAGGATAAGAGAAAGGGTTGGGCAGATGGACTAACAATACCAAAATTTACTGGAGAACTTGATTATCTTCTTTTTGTCTGTTGTATAACTGCTTATGATACAAGGGCAAAGAGTGTAGCATATTCCATAGCACAGGTACTTCAGAAGGCAGAAATAAAGTTTGGAATAGATGGCGATAAAGAGGTTTGTTGTGGTGAGGCGGTGCGTCGGGCTGGTGGAGAAAAGGTGTTCAGGCAACTCTTTGATAGCAATCTCAAAATGTTCAGAGATTTAAATGTGAAAAATACAATTACAATTTCATCCCATTGTTATACGATTTTCAATAACGAGTATAAAAATTATCATAATATCCAGCCATTCCACTATACACAGGTCATCTTTGAGCAGATAAAAACAGGTAAAATAAAACCAAGAAATCCATTCAATAAGACTGTTGTTTATCATGACCCTTGCACTCTCGGAAGGCAGAGTGGTATTTATGAAGAGCCAAGAGAGATATTAAAATCTATTCCAGAATTGAAACTCGTTGAAGTCCCATTCTTTAACCGGAAAAATAGTATTTGCTGTGGTGCTGGTTCAATGGGATTATGGCGTGAATATGCAAATGAAGAGAGGCTTGCGAATTTGCGATTGAAACAATTGTTAAATACTGGTGCAGAAGTGATTGCTGTTGCTTGCCCTTATTGTCTCCAGATGTTTGAAGAGACACTGAAATCAATGAATTCTGAGATAAAGGTAATGGATGTTTCAGAGATACTGTGGGAATCGCTCAAGTAGTAGTAGCCTTCTATGATTCTTAATTCGTGGCAATCTCTCTTCTACGCCTGTCATTACTATGAATAATGTGTACTAAGGTTGAATCAAAAAAAAACTGGATTGGATAGGGAAAGAACCGCGAATAGAGGGAATTAATCGTTTTTTTAAGAATCTCGTAAAAAATTTTATCAATGTGAAAACCGTGATTAAAACATTTAACCATTTAACCATATTATGATTAGTAAACCTAAAGACTTTATACACCAAATAATTGATGAACATAACCGCACCGGGCGGTTTGGTGGGCGTGTTCATACGCGATTTCCGCCTGAACCGAATGGATATTTGCATATCGGACATGCCAAGGCAATCTGCATTGACTTTGGTATTGCTGAAGAGTATGGTGGTTTATGTAATCTGAGGTTTGATGATACAAATCCAACAAAGGAAGAAGTTGAATATGTGGAGTCAATAAAAGAAGATATAAGATGGCTCGGTTTTGACTGGGGTGATAGGGAATACTATGCGTCAGATTACTTTGAGAAATTGTATGAATTTGCGATAATATTAATAAAAAAAGGCAAGGCTTATGTCTGTGATTGTTCACCAGATGAAGTAAGAGAAATGCGTGGCACATTGACCGAACCAGGAAAAGAATGTCCGCATCGGAATCGCTCTATTGAAGAGAATCTTGATTTGTTTGAAAGAATGCGTGCTGGTGAATTTTCTGATGGTTCAAAAACTTTACGCGCAAAGATTGATATGAAACACGGAAATCTAAATATGCGTGACCCAATAATGTATCGTATTTTGCATACACCCCATCATCGCACCGGAAATAAGTGGTGTATCTATCCAACCTATGATTGGGCACATGGCCAATCAGATTCTATTGAGGGTATTACACATTCTATTTGCACCCTGGAATTTGAAGACCACCGTCCTTTGTATGACTGGTTTTTGGATGAACTTGGGATCCATCATCCACAACAGATTGAGTTTGCCCGGCTCAATCTTAATTACACGGTTCTTAGCAAACGCAAACTCTTACAACTTGTAGACGGTGGCTATGTCAGTGGCTGGGATGACCCACGGATGCCAACAATTTCAGGATTGAGGAGAAGAGGCTATACACCAGAGGCGATAAGAAATTTTTGTGATATCATTGGTGTGGCAAAGAATAATACAGTTGTTGATATAGCATTACTTGAACATTGCTTGCGAGATGATTTAAATAAAAGGGCATTGAGAAGGATGGCAGTTCTGCGACCCCTCAGGGTGATAATTGATAATTACCCTGACGGACAGGTTGAGGAACTTGATGCCATAAATAATCCTGAGGATGTGGGTATGGGAACGAGAAAGATACCGTTCTCAAAGGTTATATACATAGAACAGGACGATTTCCGCGAAGACCCGCCAAAGGAATTTTATCGGCTGGCACCGGGCAGGGAAGTGAGATTAAGATATGCATATTTTGTTAAGTGTGTGGATGTAGTAAAAGATGATAAAGGCAACATTGTTGAACTCCATTGCACATATGACCCCAAAACAAGGGGTGGAGATGCACCTGATGGAAGAAAGGTGAAGGCAACTTTACACTGGGTTTCTGCTAACCACTGTATAGAAGCAGAAATTAGGTTATATGACAGGTTATTTAAAACTGCGGTTCCTGATGAAGGTGGTGATTTCCTTGCCAATTTGAATCCGAATTCATTACAAATCTTAAAAAGTTGTAAATTGGAGCCTTCACTTAAAAATGCAAAGGTTGGTGAAATTTTCCAGTTTGAACGACTTGGTTATTTTTGTGTTGATAAAGATTCAACCTCTGATAATTTGGTCTTCAATCGCTCGGTCACAATAAAAGATACCTGGGCAAAGATTGAAGCAAGATTAAAAGGAGAAAGATGAATATACGAATATTTGTTACAGGGGGTACATTTGACAAAGAGTATAATGAGTTAACAGGTGAATTATACTTCAAAGATACTCATATTCCTCAGATGCTCCGTCTGGGAAGGTGTCGACTTGCTGTTGATATAAGAACATTGATGATGATAGATAGTAGAAATATGACCGATGATGACCGGGAAATAATTGCCCGCAATTGTCTTAATGCAAAAGAGGATAAGATCATTATCACACATGGCACTGATACAATGGTTGAAACCGCAAAATATCTTGCGGAAAAAGTAAAAAGTAAAACTGTCATTCTTACTGGAGCAATGATTCCGTATACATTTGGTAGTTCTGATGGAATGTTTAACCTCGGTTGTGCCCTGGCATTTGTGCAGGTCTTGCCACCTGGTGTCTATATTGCAATGAATGGCAGATATTTTACCTATGACAATGTTCGGAAAAACAAAAAGACCGGTGAGTTTGAAGAGATTAAGTGATAAATTAGCATAATTCAATTTATAGACACTAATGTCAAATATTATTTTTAAAAACAATAGAATCTATATAAGAGAAGTTAAAATATCAGAATCGAAGATTATTACAAAATGGAAAAAAGACCCGCTTGTAAAGAAGATGGCACTCAGCCCAGATATGAAGATATCATTAAGAAATCAGAGAGATGATATTAAGAGGGCACTGAAATCAAAATCCGATTTATATAGCATAATTGTTATTAAAAAAACAGACAAGCCAATTGGTTATATTCGTATCAATTGGTTTGGCTACGCACACCGTCTTGCTTGGTTGAGATTTGCTTTAGGCGAAGAGCGGGACAAAGGTTATGCAAAGGAAGCGCTGATATGTTTCTTAAATTTCCTGTTTAAAAAAGGCGCTCATCGTGTTGATGCAGAAGTCTATGAGTTTAATAAAGTAAGTTACTATTTGTTAAAATCGCTGGGTTTTAAAAAAGAAGGCGTAAGACGCAAGGCATATTTTGATGGAAGAAATTTTGTTGATGTGCTAATGTTTGGTTTGTTAAAGAAAGATTTTATAAAGAAAAGGAAGACCAAAGAAGTTTGGTGATGAAATTCAAAAAGAAGAAAGACCGTATTATTAGGTTCAAAACAATTGAGGAGCAGAGCGGATGGGAGCTGATAAACCGATTAGAAAAAGGTGAAAAGGTAGAAGATTTTGACCGATTTGAGTGGATTCGTCTGAGAGTAAAGGCATATCCTTCAGGAATATATCGGTTCAAGACTATAAAAGAGAAGAATGAAGATGAATTTAAAAGGGTAATGTTCTCATGGGATGGACTAATAAAAAGATAGATAAACAATTCGTAGAAATTTGCCAAAGGTTTAATGAATATGAAGTAAAATATGTTGTTTGTGGTGCCTACGCCTGCAAACTACATGGAATTGAAGAAATTTCTGGTCAAGAAAGGTTAACCATTGATTATGATTTTATTGTTGAACCTTCTATTGAGAATGCCAAAAAAATAAAAGATTCCTTAAAGTCAATAAATCCTGAAATAAAAAAATTGAGATTGAGTGACATTAAAAAATACCAGACTGTAAAAATTGCGGGTGAAATTGAAATAGACCTTATCTCAAAATTATGGCAATTAGATTATGAAGAGGCAAGCAAAGATATGATAATTAAGGAGATAGGTAACATTAAAATTCCAGTATTAAGTATTAATAAACTCATAGCCACAAAAAAAAACTCATTCCGAGAAAGAGATAGAGCAGATGTATATTGGTTAAATAAGTTAAAGAAAAGAAATTTTGGCCAATAGGCAATTACATTCTGCATTTCAAAATTATGACTAAAAAAGAATTTGTTAAAAGAGTGGCAAAAGAGAAGAAAGATTTATTACAGGAATTTACGAGGATACTTAAGGAAAAGAAGATTCCTTTTATTGACGCAGACAAGAGATCGATTGCATTAATTCCCGAAGATATTAAAAATAAATTGGTGTTTTAAATGGATTTGATAAGAAATCTTCTAAAAGGCGATAAAATCAGTATTGCAAAGATAATCAGTTTGGTTGAAAATGATACAGGAGTAGATATCCTTGATAAAATTTCCCCTTATACAGGCAGGGCATATCAAATTGGTATTACCGGTCCTCCTGGTGCGGGGAAGTCAACTCTGGTCAATGCAATTGCAAAAAAATTGCTTAAAGAAAATCACAAAATTGGTATTATTGCCGTTGACCCAACATCACCATTTTCTGGTGGTGCATTGCTTGGTGATAGAATAAGAATGGGCGATTTGGCACTCCAGAAGAATGTCTTTATCCGCAGTATGGCAACAAGGGGAAGCCTCGGTGGTCTTTCAAAGAAGACAAAGGATGTGGCTCTGGTTCTTGATGCCGCAGGGATGGATTATATTCTCATCGAAACCGTTGGAGTTGGTCAAATAGAACTTGATATTGCCCAGGTCTGTGATACAAAAGTTGTGGTGCTTGTTCCAGAATCAGGTGATTCTATACAGACAATGAAGGCAGGATTGTTGGAGATCGCAGATATCGTAGTGGTAAATAAGGCAGACCGCGAAGGGAGTGATGCACTTTTAATGGAATTGAAATTCGCTTTTGATTTAAGACCTAAGACTTCCTGGCGTGTACCCATTTTGAAGACAATTGCTACAGATGAATCAGGCATTGATGAATTTATTAAGGCATTAAAGATGCACGAAGATCATCTCAAAAATAGCGGCGAATTAAAGAAAATTAGAAAATTGCGCATTTTAAATCAAATACATGAGTTTATAGAATCAGAAATAAGAAGACATTTGCACGAATCAGTAATTGACGACAAAGAACTTGATAGATTTGTAGAAAGAATTTTTGAAAGAAAATTGAGCCCATATAAAGTAGCAAAGAAAATATTAAGAAGTTTAATTAATAAAAAATGATATTAAATTTTTCTGCGGAAATCTGTGTTCTGATTAGTGATTATCCATGGATTTTATGTAGCAAAACTAAAGTTGGAGCGGTTTCCTAACCGCGATACTATTAAGGACTGGGTGCTCCTCTACAGTTTCTGAAAAGATTGAAAGGAGGTGCAATGTCTAAGAAGCAAAAAGAGCAATGGGAACAAAAGTATAAAACTTGCAATGAGCGAGACCACAAATTTACAACAATTTCTGGTATTCCACTAAACCCACTATATACCCCTGATGATATACCTGATTTTGTTTATGAACGCGATCTCGGATATCCAGGTGAATACCCATTTACCAGAGGTGTTCAAACTACAATGTATCGGGGCAGGCTCTGGACAATGCGCCAGTTTTCTGGAATGGGCACACCAAAGGATACGAATAAGAGATATAAATATTTATTAAAGCACGGACAGACAGGTCTTTCTGTTGCCTTTGATTTTCCTACACTTTACGGTAGAGATTCTGATGATCCATTCTCCCACGGTGAAGTTGGTAAATGCGGGGTTGCAGTTGATACATTGAGGGATATGGAAATAATATTTGATGGAATTCCCCTTGATAAAATCTCTACCTCAATGACCATCAATCCACCTGCAGCAATGTTACTTGCTATGTATATTGTAGTTGGTGAAAAGCAGGGTGTTCCTTCGCATATGCTTACCGGCACAATCCAGAATGATATGTTAAAGGAATACCAGGCACAGAAAACCTGGATTTATCCACCTGGACCCTCAATGAGAATAATAACTGATATTCTTGCTTTTTGCTCAGACAATGTGCCAAAGTGGAATACAATTTCAATCTCCGGATACCATATTCGTGAAGCCGGTGCAACTGCAATCCAGGAACTCGCCTTTACCCTTGCCAATGGATTTACCTATGTTGAATATGGAATAAAGGCGGGATTACCGGTTGATAAATTCGCACCTCGTCTTTCTTTTTTCTTTAATTCCCATCTTGATTTTTTTGAAGAGATTGCTAAATATCGTGCGGCACGAAGGATATGGGCAAAATTGATGCGCGAAAAATATAATGCCCAGGACCCTCGCTCCTGGCTTATGCGATTCCATACCCAGACTGCAGGATGCACATTGACTGCCCAGCAACCAGAAAATAATATCGTGCGAACTGCATTCCAGGCACTTGCCGCAGTCCTCGGTGGAACTCAATCGTTACATACGAATTCAATGGATGAGACATATGCTTTACCTACTGAAAAGGCAGTGAAGATTGCTCTACGAACTCAACAACTCATTGCCTATGAAACAGGTGTAGCAAATGTAATTGACCCACTCGGTGGTTCATACTATGTTGAATACCTTACAAATGAAATGGAGAAAAAGGCTTATGAGTATTTTGATAAAATAAATGCACTGGGCGGTGTATTGCCAGCAATTGAAAAAGGATTCTTCCAGAAAGAGATTGCTCGCAGTGCCTATGAATATCAGCAGGCAATTGAAAAAAGAGAAAAATACCATGTGGGGATAAATATCTTTGAAGAAGAAGAAAAACCAGATATTGAGATTTTAAAAATCCCGCCTGAAGTTGAGATTGAACAGATAAAGAGTTTGAAGAAGGTTAAGAAAGAAAGAAATAACGCAAAAGTAAAAGAAAAATTGAAAGACCTGCGTAAGGCAGCAGCAAATGGTGAAAACTTGATGCCCAGAATCCTTGAGTGTGTCCGCGCATATGCTACACTTGGAGAGATGTGTTCTACTTTGAAAGAAGAATTCGGTGTGTATCATGAACCAATCATTTTTTAAGAAAGTGCAGGATCGCCCGCCACACCGTTTGGCGTGTTCGCAGAAGACCCAGTATCATCACCGTCGGCAGATTCGCAGAAAACGGTTTTATGAACCGAATGCGATACTGCGAGTGCCGATAGGCACGATACTGCGAATGTAATGATACTGCGATTCCTGCTTTTTTAGGAGGTAGTATGGATAAAAAAATTCGCGTCTTAATCGGTAAACCCGGTCTTGATGGCCATGACCGTGGGGCAAAGGTTGTTGCAGCAGCCCTGCGTGATGCAGGAATGGAAGTTATTTATACAGGACTTCATCAAACCTGTGAGGCAATCGTGGAAGCCGCAATACAGGAAGATGTGGATGTCATCGGACTTTCTATTCTTTCTGGTGCGCATATGACAATATTCCCGAAGATATTGAAACTACTTAAAGAGAAGAAAGCGGATATCCCTGTCATTGGTGGCGGAATAATTCCGCTGGATGATATGAAAAAACTTGAAAAGATGGGTGTGAAGAAACTTTTTGGTCCAGGAACCCCAACGAGTGAAATTGTTGACTGGATAAACAATAATGTGAAAAAGGAAGTTAAAATTACAAAGGCAAACCAGAAGAAACCAAAGAAGCGAAAATGAACGGTATACGGAAATATAGACTTTTCAAAGCAAATGATAATTAAAAATTCTTTTTCACGGGCTGCAATGCCCATAAACCATTATCCGTTAACTTTTTAATGAGGAGGTGTAAATGAGAAAAGGACAAATCAGACAATCTGAATTACATAAAAGAGCAAAAAGAAGGGAAAAAACAAATATTTTACGAATAAAATATTTAAATGCAAAAACTGATGAAGAACGGAAAAAAATACTTGAGAAATTGATGAAGGTAAATCCTTATATTACCATTGAACAATTCCTAAATCCGATTGAGAAAAAATTGAATAAAACAGAAAAGCAGGAGTAGGATTTGAAACTCGGCAAATTTGATTTGATACCAATATCAGATGGTTCATTCTATCTTGATGGCGGAACGATGTTTGGGGTTGTGCCCAAATTGTTATGGTCTAAAATTGTTGAACCTGATAATTTAAATCGCGTTGAAATACCCCTGAACTGCCTTTTGATAAAGGCCCCGAATGCAAATATACTCCTGGATACTGGAATTGGAAATAAACTTGATGAAAAATTTCGTGAGATATATTCGGTTAAACAACCACCGGATCTTGAGACTGGGTTAAAAAATCTTGGATTAAAACTTGAAGATATAGATTTTGTCATAAATACCCATCTCCATTTTGATCATTGTGGCTGGAATACAATCTATAAGCCAGAGTTTAATGCCACAGATAGTAGTGGTAGACCTATGTCTGGAAACAATGAGATTATTTCCACCTTTCCTCGTGCAAAATACATAATTCAAAAGCAGGAATGGTATGACGCAACCCATCCTAATGAGCGAACCAGGGCGAGCTATTTAAAAGAAAATTTCATTCCCCTTGAAAACTCCGGACAATTGATACTGGTAGAAGGTGAATACGAAATTATTCCTGGAATAAAAGTTATAAATACAATTAGTCATACAAAGGGACACCAATCAATAATGATTGAATCTGAAGGTAAAAAGGCGATATTCTGGGGTGATCTTATGCCCACTTCAGCCCATATAAGAATACCCTATCATACAAGTTTTGACCTTTATCCTCTGGAATTGATAGAATTGAAAAAGAAATTTCTGAAACAGGCGATTGCAGAAAACTGGTTATTGATTTTTGAACACGACCCGAAGGTGATCTTCGCCTTCATTAAAGAAAAAGATGGGAAGCCGGTATTACAACCAATTTCGGATTAAAATTTGTAGCGGTGCAATTTATTGCACAATAATTTGGGAGGATTCATGAAGATAAAAGACAAATTGAAACATCTCGAAGAGCTTGAAAAACAGGCATTACTTGGTGGGGGAGAGGCAAGGATTAAGGCACAGCATGACAAAGGAAGACTCACTGCCCGTGAGCGCATAGATTTGCTACTTGATAAAGGCACATTTCGTGAGACCGATATGTTTGTTACCCACCGCTGCACAGATTTTGATATGAATAAACAAAAGATTCTTGGAGATGGTGTGGTGACAGGTTATGGTAGAATAAATGGCAGACCGGTTTGTGTTTTTGCCGAAGATTTTACAGTCTTTGGTGGTTCTTTGTCCAAAGCGTATGCAGAGAAAATTTGTAAACTTCAGGACTTATCGATGAAGATGGGTTGTCCAATCATTGGTCTTAAAGATTCTGGTGGGGCACGCATTCAGGAAGGGGTAGATAGTCTTGCCGGTTATACCGATGTCTTTTTGCGCAATGTTCTGTCTTCAGGTGTTGTGCCACAGATTTCAGCAATTATGGGGCCCTGTGCTGGTGGTGCAGTCTATTCACCAGCGATGACTGATTTTGTGATAATGGTTCAGGGCTCATATATGTTTTTGACTGGCCCTGATGTAGTAAAGGCTGCGACCCATGAGGATGTGACATTTGAGCAACTCGGTGGTGCAATGGTTCATAATGAAAAATCCGGTGTTGCCCATTTTGCTGTAGAAAACGAAGTTGAGTGTATTGAGCTTATTAAAAAATTATTATCATATATTCCACAGAATAACCTTGAGGACCCACCTGCTATTGATTGCACAGATGATATAAATCGTCAGGACAAAGAACTTGATGAGATAATTCCGGATAGTCCGACAAAACCTTATGATATGTCCGAGGTAATAAAAAGGGTGGTTGATAATGGTGAGTTTCTTGAGGTTCATAAACATTATGCAAAGAATTTAATTGTTGGTTTTGCCCGATTAAACGGCAGGTCAATTGGTATTGTTGCAAATCAGCCTGTGGTTCTTGCTGGTGTTCTGGATTGTGATTCAGCAATGAAAGGTGCAAGATTTGTTCGTTTTTGTGACTGTTTCAATATTCCAATTTTGACCTTTGTTGACGTTCCAGGATTTTTACCTGGCACTGCCCAGGAATGGGGTGGTGTGATAAAGAACGGGGCAAAACTTTTATATGCCTTCTGTGAAGCGACTGTTCCCCGTGTTACAGTTATTACTCGAAAGGCTTATGGTGGTGCCTATTGTGTTATGAGTTCAAAACATACTCGCGCGGATATAAATTTTGCCTGGCCCAGTGCTGAGATTGCAGTGATGGGGCCTGATGGCGCAGTGAAAATTCTATACCGCAAAGAACTCAAAGAGGCAAAAGACCCAAAGGCGTTGGAAAAGAAACTGATAGATGAATATACAGACAAGTTTGCCAATCCATTTGTGACTGCGTCAAAAGGCTATATTGATGCTGTCATTAGACCGCACGAGACAAGGCCAAGGGTAATTGAGGCGTTTGAGATGATTGAAAACAAGCGTGATACAAATCCTCCACGAAAACACGGAAATATACCATTGTAAAGATGGTTGAACGTTAAACTTTTAAAAACTATGTTCAAGAAAATCTTAGTAGCCAACAGGGGAGAGATTGCAGTTCGTGTTCTGCGTGCCTGCAGAGAGATGGGCATAAAGTCGGTCACGGTCTATTCAGATGCAGACCGAAATGCCCTGCATACTAAATATGCAGATGAGGTGTATTATCTCGGACCTTCACCTGCAAGTGAGAGTTATTTAAGGATAGAAAAGATAATTGATATTGCGAAGAAGAGTGGTGCTGAGGCAATCCACCCAGGATATGGTTTCCTTGCAGAAAATACTGAATTTGCAAAGGCGTGTGAGGATTCAGGTGTTGTCTTTATTGGTCCCAATTCAAGGGCAATTGAATTACTCGGTGATAAGATTGCATCAAAGGTTACGATGACAAAGGCAGGTGTACCGGTGATTCCAGGAAGTGAAGGCGCAATAATGGACGAGGCAGAGGCATTAAAAATCATTGAGAAGATAGGTCTACCGGTTCTGATTAAAGCGGCAGGTGGTGGTGGTGGAAAAGGGATGAGGGTTGTGCGCGATATAAAAGATTTGTCAACTGCGATAAAACAGGCGACTGGTGAGGCACAATCAGCATTTGGAAATCCCACGATATTTATAGAAAAGTTCCTTGAACAGCCCCGGCACATAGAATTCCAGGTTCTTGCAGATAATTACGGTAATGTTGTGCATCTTTGCGAAAGGGAGTGTTCAATCCAGCGTCGGCATCAGAAATTGATAGAGGAATCACCCTCAGCAATTATGATACCTGAATTGAGAGAAAAGATGGGTGAGGCTGCAATAAAGGCAGTAAAGGCATCAGGCTATAGTAATGCCGGTACTGTGGAATTTATGGTTGATATAGATAGAAACTTTTATTTTCTTGAGATGAATACCCGTTTGCAGGTTGAACATCCGGTCACTGAACTTGTCACCGGAATTGATATTGTGAAAGAGCAGTTTAAGATTGCTGCAGGTGAGAGGTTGTCATTAAGAAAGGGAGATATAAAAATAAATGGTTCGGCAATTGAATGTCGTATCACTGCTGAAGATCCGGAAAACAATTTTGCGCCATCAACTGGAAAGGTAATAGAATTGATTGAACCCGGTGGCCCAGGTGTGCGTTTGGATAGTGGAATATACGAAGGTTTTGAAGTGCCAATATACTACGACCCATTGATTGCCAAATTATTGGTCTGGGCACCGACAAGAGAAGAAGCAATTAAACGGATGAAAAGGGCATTGAAGGAGTATACGATAAGAGGTATTAAAACCTCAATTCCGTTCCATTTACTTGTTATGGAAAATCCGCAATTCATTGCCGGTGATTATGATACGACATTTATAGATAGAATACTTGGTAAGATTGAATACAAAAAAGAGAATTACCAGACCGCAGCAATTGCGGCTATGGTTAAAAAATTGCTCCAGGAACAAAAAGCAACGATTTATAAAGTGAAGTCTACATCTGCAGGTATAAGTCCCTGGAAACTCGCTGCCCGTCAATCAATGCTTAGAAAAATGTAGCGGTGCGATTTATCGCACATAATAATCTCTACTATGAATGTAGCGTCCAAATTTATTCGGACGAATGATGGTTCATTTAATGTAGTGGCCGAGTTTACTCGGCTAGGCATTTTAGTATTTAGTCTGCATTATTCATACTCAATGTCATTGCGAGCATACGCCGAAGGCGTGGGCGTGGTAATCTCTGATACGACGAAGTCGGATTGTTTCGCCCCGCCCATTGATAATGGGCGAGGGCTCGCAATGGCAAAGAAAAAACAATGTGTGGAGTTTATTTTTTATCAAAAAATACCGCAAACCCGCTCTGGCACTGCATTTGAGCGAATTTAGCCAAAAACAGTATGAATAATCCAGGTTAGGTGTTTAACTATGTCCTATATCATAAAAATTGAAGATAAAGAATTCAAAGCTGATATAGCAAAAGCAGGAAATATTTTTAAAGTCCTGCTTGATGGAAGGGAATTCCGGGTTGAAGTTGCACAATCTGATAAAGATAAAATCACACTGATAATTGATAATAAACCATATCAGATATTCCTTGATTCTGATGACACGTTTAATATAAATGGTGAACTCTACAATTTTGAAGTTATTGATGAGCAGGTTGCAAAGGTATTAAAATCTGGAACAGAAGTAACACATAAGAAAGAGGCGATCGTCACTGCACCTATGCCGGGTCTGGTCATAGAGGTTGAAGTAAAAGAAGGCGACAGCGTCAAAAAAGGCCAGGGGCTTTTGATAATTGAGGCGATGAAGATGCAGAATGAATTCAAGTCACCAAGAGACGGTATTGTGAAAAAGATAATGGTGCAAAAAGGACAGACCGTTAATAGTAAAGATACACTGATAGTAATAGAGTAATAAATTCTGCGTCACATATTGCATAAAATGCTGAAGAATTTTCTTACAAATTCTAATGTCCTAAAGATTATTTTGGATTTGTAACATTGAAAATTAGAATTTGTTTAGGATTTAGAGATTAGAATTTAGAATTTAATAGGAAATTATGTTATACAAACCTGATGACTTAATTAATTTTGATTACAACCGGGATTTAGGTAATCCCGGCGAATACCCATATACCCGTGGGATTTATTCCACGATGTATAAGGGAAGATTATGGACGATGCGCCAGTATGCAGGTTATGGAACTGCTGAAGAATCCAATAAACGATACAAGTATCTACTTCAGCATGGTCAGACTGGTCTCTCTGTAGCATTTGACCTACCAACCCAGATGGGCTATGATTCATCAGACCCAATGGCTTTAGGTGAAGTGGGTAAGACCGGTGTGGCAATTGATACACTTGCTGATATGGAGATTCTATTCAATGGTATACCACTCGATAAAGTGAGCACTTCAATGACGATAAATGCAACTGCCTCAATAATCCTATGTATGTATGTTGCAGTTGCAGAAAAACAGAGTGTGTCTCCGGCAGTCCTCGAAGGCACGGTCCAGAATGATATTTTAAAAGAGTATATTGCGCGTGGAACATATATTTTTCCACCTGAACCATCAATGAAATTGACGATAGATTTGATTGAATACTGTAGTAAAAATCTACCAAAATGGAATACAATCTCAATCAGCGGTTATCATATTCGTGAGGCAGGCGCAACTGCGGTTCAGGAAATTGCCTTCACATTTGCTAATGCAATCACCTATGTTTCAGAGGCAATTAAAAGGGGGATGGATGTAGATTCTTTTGCACCGAGGCTTTCCTTCTTCTTTAATTGCCATAACAACTTCCTTGAGGAGGTTGCAAAGTTCCGTTCTGCAAGGAGACTCTGGGCAAGGATAATGAAAGATAAATTTAATGCAAAGAATCCTAAGTCCTGGATGTTGAGATTCCATACCCAGACCGCAGGATGCACTTTAACTGCCCAGGAGCCATTGAATAATGCAATCAGGGTTGCATATCAGGCACTTGCTGCAGTCTTTGGTGGAACCCAATCCCTCCATACAAATTCTTATGATGAGGCACTTGGTCTGCCAACTGAAGAATCAGTAAAACTTGCTTTAAGAACCCAGCAGGTTATTGGTTATGAGACAGGTATTCCTGAGATAATTGACCCCTTTGGAGGCTCTTATGCGATTGAAGCGATGACCAATAAAATTGAAAACGAAGTAAATGAGTACCTTGAAAGGATTGAGAATATGGGTGGTGCAATAAAGGCAATTGAACAGGGTTATTTCCAAAAAGAGATACACAAGAGTGCGTATGAGTATCAGAAGAAGGTAGAGAGTGGTGAGATTAGTATCCTTGGTGTAAATAAATTCAAAAGTGGAGAAGAGAGTAAACAAAAAATTTTGAAGGTGAATCCAAAGGTTGTTCAGAAACAATTGAGAAGGCTAAAAAAGATTTTGAATGAGCGTGATAATAATCGTGTTAGAGAGATGCTTGCTCGTTTGAAATCTGCAGCCGAGAGCGGAGAAAACTTAATGCTTTATATTCTTGACTGTGTAAAGGCTTATGCTACAGTCGGTGAAATAACCACTGAACTTAAAAAAGTCTACGGCGAATACAAAGAACAGAAGATATTTTGAGAAATTATGAAAAGAATTGTTCATAAGGCAAAAGATTTTAAAGACGCAGAAGAATATGACATAATGCAACATAGAGCGCTAACACCAGAGCAAAGGCAAAAGATTGCATACCTAATTAAAATCAGGGTGTATGGTAGAAAGAGACCTGATGTTAGAGAAAGTAGAGTTTTTTCTAAAAAACGCATTCAGAATGAAAAATGAAAGTCAGCAACTTCTCAAAGGATATATTAGAATTTCTTCATCTTCTTTACAAATTCTCTGTGAAGTATCTGATTGTCGGAGGTGAGGCTGTTATTCATTATGGATATGCCCGCCTGACAGGTGATATTGATCTCTTTTTTGAGAATACTCCTGAAAATATTGATTGTTTATTTAAAGCCATAAATGAATTTTGGGAAGGAAAGATACCAGGGATTGAAAGAAAAGAAGAATTGGCAGAACCAGGCATTATAATCCAGTTTGGTGTTCCGCCAAACAGAATTGACCTTATGAACAAAATCACCGGTGTAAATTTTTCTGATGCATGGCGAAATAAGAAAATTGAGAAGATAAAAGTAAAAAAGCAGGTCATTGAAATTTTTTATATTGGGCTGAACGAATTAATCCAGAATAAAGAAATACTTAAAAGGCCAAAGGATTTGGAAGATTTAAAATACCTGAAATCACAGATTTAAATAAGTATGTTCAGGTATTAGACTTTAAGAAATTTTTATACAAATTCCAAATCCGAATCCGCCACAGTTTAGCGGACGAAGAATTTCCTTATTTAGACGCTCGAAAATGGTGCACTTTATTGTACATAATTCTTTAGGAGCGGTTTCCAACCGCGAAAAAATTTTCACCGTGCTCCCAGTTCAGAGATAAGTTCTCTTTCAAAATCAAAGAAAGGTATCAAAATTGGTATAAATAATAAGAATTAAACAAAGTTCGGTTAATTGACAAACGGTGTTTTTTGTGCTGGAATATTTAATAAAATTCTCCTTGACTTTTAACTAAAAATGTATAAAATAAAATTATGTATTTGAAAATTAAAATCCTAAAAGACAGAGAAAATAATTTAATGGTTTCTTTTTCATATAATCCTCAATTTGTGGAAAAAATAAGGACAATAGAAGGGCACAGATGGCATCCTGGAGGAAAATATTGGGGTTTTCCAAACTCTAATGGAACGCTGGAGAAAATTTTGGAGGTCTTTGAAGGTGAAAAAGTCTACATAGACCCTGCATTACAGACTAAAGAATTTCCCTCGCCCCTTGTGGGAGAGGGTAAGGGTGAGGGGGAATTTGAAGACCTCCGTAGAGAACTTCTTTCAAGAAAATACAGTTATAAGACCGTTAAAGCCTATATTTACTTCAATAGAGATTTTCGGAATTTTACTCGCAAAAACCCATTAGAAATAACTGATAATGACATAAAAGAGTATCTGGTCTATTTATCGGAAAAGAAAGAAGCATCAACCTCTACTTTAAATCAGGCAATTAACGCTCTGAAGTTTTACTATGGCACAATGTTAAAAAAGAAATTTGTTTATGAAGTCAAAAGACCCCGCAAGGATAAAAAACTTCCTGTAGTTTTAAGCAAGGAAGAAGTTGCAAAAATTCTTGATTCGATGGATAATATCAAACACAAGGCAATTCTTATGCTGGTATACTCTGCTGGATTAAGAGTTGGAGAGGTAGTAAAATTGAGACCTGAAGATATTGATAGTAAAAGGATGTTGATACACATAAAAGGGTCAAAGGGACGGAAAGATAGGTATACGATGCTTTCAAAGACCGCATTGGAGGTGTTGAGAGAATACTGGCAGGAATATAGACCAAGAAAGTGGTTATTTTTAGGACAAGAAAAAGAAAAGCATATAACAACACGGACTGTTGAAAAGATATTTTCTAATGCCTGTGAGTCTGCAAAAATTTTAAAAAAGGCAACAGTTCATAGCCTGCGCCATAGTTTTGCCACACATCTTTTGGAGAGTGGTGTAGATTTAAGGTATATTAAGGAGATACTTGGGCACAAAAGTAGCAAAACCACTGAAGTTTATACTCATGTTAGTACAAAGCAGATTGGTAAATTTAACAGTCCGTTGGACAATCTGGATTTAAAACAAAAACAGGGGGACAAAACATGAGGAACATTATTTCAAACAAAAGTTCAGTTAGAGGGTGGTATATCCGAACCAAGTTCGTCTATACCACCAATTTTGGAAGGATATCCGAACCAGGTTCGGATATGAACGAGTTAGGCGAAATGCTACCAGAGGTGAGAGAATGATTGAGCCAGTCTACCTTAACATCCTTCGAAAGATATATGCTCGACTGAACGACAGGAACGTGAATTGGGTAGTCACAGGCAGCCTCGGTTTTGCACTTCAAGGTGTGCCTGTCGAATCTAATGACATTGACATCCAAACTGACCGGGAGGGAGCCTATGAGATTGATCGCCTCTTTTCCGAGTTTGTGACCAAAAGGGTTAAATTCTTCTCCACAGAGAGAATCCGCTCGCACTTTGGTGAACTGATTATTGATGGAATCAAGGTAGAAATTATGGGAGACATTCAGAAGCGGCTTGAGGATGGAAGTTGGGAGAACCCTGTGGATTTGGAGCGACACAAACGGGTTATAGAGCTGGAGGGAATACAAGTACCCGTACTTTCTTTAGAATATGAATATCAGGCATATCTGAAGCTGGGTAGGATAGAGAAGGCAGAGGTGTTGAGGAAGTGGTTGAGTGGTAAGCACGAATCTTCAAGCAGCACATCGCCTAACAGCGGATAAAAGGCTTCGCCCAAATTGCCTTCGGCAACCTCTTTTATCCGCAAGACGTTATGTGCAATTCGAAAACCTGCCTTTTACGGAAAGGAGGCCGTAAATTATGATGATGTTGTTGTTGCCTTCATTTAACTTCATAGGAGGAAAAGAGACAATGAAATTGCTATGCAACTTTCATCTAACGAAAGTTAAACAAAATTTTTTTCTTATTTTCACGGGCGATGGCTTTTTATGGACTTAAAAACAAAAAGATTTATAATAACGATAACTCTTAACTTTATATAATGGTGGCTAAATATGAAAGACAATAATATTACCTTATTTAATTTTAATAGTGGCTTTGATGAAAAAATAGATTGGGGAAAAGAAACTATAATAAATCAAAACATGTTTTTAGAGTTTTTATCTAAAATTGAAGATTTACAAGAAAATAATAAAATAAAATTTGAAATACATAAAATTATTGAGATTATTAGAAATCCAAGAAAAGATAATTTTGGGTTGTTAAATATTTCTCACAATGGTGACACCGCGAAAGTTAATAAAGAGGTACTTTTGGAAGATTTAAACCAAATAGTAGAAGCACAAACAATTGAAAGAGCAAAATATTATATTAATCGTTTAAAGAAAAGTTTAACAGAAATTAAAACAAGTAAAATAAACGATTTAAATCTCAACCGTTGGAAAGAATATAGTGACATACTGACAGAAAGCTTATGGATTTTAGATAAACGAGACAAATCAGGAGCCCACAATGCAGGTTACTGGGGTAATTTTATACCGCAAATTCCAAACCAATTTTTACGAAGATACACTAAACAGGGTGAATGGGTTTTAGATCCTTTTCTTGGAAGTGGAACAACTTTAATTGAATGCAAAAGATTAGGCAGAAATGGAGTAGGCGTTGAATTATCACCAGAAGTAGTAGACATAGCAAATAAAAACATATCTAACGAGGAAAATAAATTTAATGTTAGAATTGAAGTTATCAATGCTGATAGTACAGAATTGAATTTTAAGCTGGAATTAGAAAAAAGAAATATTAAATCTGTGCAATTTTTGATAATGCATCCTCCTTATTGGGATATTATAAAATTTAGTAAGAATAATAAAGATTTATCAAACGCTAAAAGTGTTGATGAATTTTTACATTTATTAGGTAAAGTTGTAGATAACACTTATGATATTTTGGATAAAAATAGATACTTTGCTGTAGTAATAGGAGACAAGTATTCGCAAGGTGAATGGATTCCATTGGGATTTTATGTTATGAACGAAGTTTTAAAAAGAGGGTATATACTAAAGTCTATAATAGTTAAAAATTTTGAAGAGACCAAAGGGAAAATGAATCAGAAAGAATTATGGAGATATAGGGCTCTGGTTGGTGGATTTTATATTTTCAAACACGAATATATATTTTTATTTAAAAAAGTGAAAAAATGACTACAACACATGTTTTTATTGTAGATACAACCACATTCAAATATCATTTGGAATATCTTTTTGCAGGGACAGGCGCAAAAGATAACATTATTGATTTTAATAACAATCCTGATACATCCTTAAATCATACAACCGAGAATAATCTGGTTGGAATGATTGCTGATTCACAAAGAATCAGAAAGGGAGATTTTGTTATTTTTTACCTCCAACAAAATTACTCCAAAAAAGTTTGGGAGGGTAAATTCTATGGAATTTTTAAAGCTAAAGAAGATTTATCCTTTTTGGACAACAACGACTCACATCAATTCTTAAAACAAGAACTAAAGAAGTCTTTAACATTCAGAACTTTAATTGAACCTTTTGAAGTTTACCCAAAAGGTGTTACCGAATGGGAAGCATTAGATGAAATTAAATATATTCAATCACCCAATCAAATGCTTTGGAGTTTAATTTATAGAAAACTCAAAGGTAATCGTGGCAATACGATGATTACAATATATGAAAGCGAAAGACTTTTTAAATTGTTGAGAGATAAAAATAATCGCCAAACACTTTCAGGGGATAAATTTACTTTTAATGCCCAAACTCAAGAAATAAATCAGGACAATACTACACACAATTATTCAGGGAGAAAAGAAAAAATAAACATTCTTCCGAGATTAATTAAAAAATATAAAGATAATAGAGCTTTTGAAACTCATTTACAGGCGTATATTGTCCAAAATATTGGTAGAGGAACTAATAAAAGTTTGGATAATAGTTTGCTTAATGGTTTGAGTTTCGAATGGCTGGGCAATGAAGTTTCTTGTGGTGTAGGAATGCAAAGAATAGATGTAATGCTTTCTTTGGTTAATGGAAATATCAAAATTATATTACCTATTGAACTAAAATCCGTTGAAGCAAGTACTGAAAATGTAATTCAAATTCAAAGATATGTTGATTGGTTAGAGCAATATTATATCCCTAATAGAATAAGCGATGTACAGCCGGTCTTAATTTCTAAAAAAATATCCAACAAAACATCAGAAAACTATACAAGAATTATAGATAGTTTCAAACAATTCAATAAGAAGAACAATCGTTGTATGCCTATAAAATATATTGAGTATGAGTTAGAAGATAATAATCTTATTTTTCAAGAAATAATTTATTAAAGTCCCCGCCCTTACGGAGAAAATGAGATGACTGAAAGTAAGAAAAAACTACGGCAACAACATAATTTACGGCAGGTTTTCGAACTCTGCGGAAGCCTTCGGCTTCCTTGCCACGTTGCACTCTCGCCTATCGGCTCGGGGCACATAACAGCGGATAAACGGTTCGGCTTTTGCACAGCCTCACCCAAATTGCCTACGCTTCGTTTTGGTATCTTACTTTATCCGCAAACATTATTCCTACTAATTATTAAAATAAATATAGCACTATGAAACTGATTCAAGATTTAATAACAAAGTTGAAACATGTCAGTCTTTTAAGTATAATTATCTTTTTGTTAAAAGTTTTTTTAGCCTCAATTATAATTTATTTGACAACTTATGTAAAAGTGCGAAGCGAAATAAATGCGACGAGGAAAGATATTGAACTTCTAACACAGAAAGTTGAATCGGTAAAATTAGAATATTTGAAAAAAATTGAAGATTATAAGAACGAATTAAATATTAAATATGAACTTGAAAAGACCTTAATTAATAGCAAAGTTGAAGCATACCAGATAGCCACTTCTTTAAAAATAGCAATTCTTAGAAGAAAGAATAACATGGGTAGTGAAAAGAAACTGAACCAACAATTATTTGATAAAATACCTGAGCTTTTAATAAAACTTGGTTCACAAGTTCAGCTTAGAAATGATTTTAAAGATGAAATAAAGGAAATGGAAGATGGGTATAATGGAATTGTTTCATATATTGAACAGCTCAGAAAATCAGGCGCTAAAACTTATAGCATTAATCTTGATAAACTTGAAACGACGATTGATAAAATTCAAACAAAACTATTGGAAAAATAGACTGTTCCTAACGAAGTGTGTAAGCAATTGCAGGTTTTTGGCAGTGTCAAGGTTTGCTCTTTGCCTTATTGCTCCTGTATTTTGGCGAGCGATTACTTTAAACTCCGTCACCGCTCATACGCAAAGCCGTTATGAAAAATCGTAGTTAAATATGACAATTAGATTTTTATATTTCAAAGGTTGTCCCAACGCCAGGCCAGCTTTGAAATTACTCAAGGAAGTTTTGGAAGAAAAAGGAATTTAAGAAAAGATTGAAACAATAGAAATAAAATCAGAGAAAGATGCCAAGAAATACAAATTTTTAGGATCACCATCCATTCAGATTAACGGTCTGGATATAGAAAAAGAAAAACGAAAAAATCCACCGGTTTTTGGTTGTCGTGTATATCATACAAAAAATGGATTTATTGGTGTGTCGCCAAAAGAAATGATTATTAGGGCACTGGAAGAGATAAAGAAGTGATATTTTTTATAAAAAAAGGTTAACCTAACCTGGATTATGCATATTCAAATGTCATTGCGAGCACACGCCGAAGGCGTGAGCGTGGCAATCTTTGATATTTTCAGGGAAAAATTAGATTGCTTCGGCAAATAAAGTTGCCTCGTGTATAATGAGAAAAAGTTTGACATTCAAGGGGTGGTGAATATCCTTTGA
>DAIRCK010000014.1:0-69598 GCA_036796695.1 bacterium | reverse complement strand
CAGACCTGACCGCGAAAACCTTGCCAATATAAGAAAGGGTGAATTTGAAGGCTTGAGCAAGGAGATAGAGACAAATCCTGACCGATATCCGGATTTTGGTCCTCCGAAGATTCATCCTTCAGCAGGTGCAACGGTTGTTGGAGTTCGTTTTCCATTGATTGCCTATAATATAAATCTCAATACCAGTGATGTAAATATAGCCAAGAATATTGCCAAGGCGATTAGATTCAAAGACGGTGGATTCAGATATGCAAAGGCACTCGGTTTTGAACTGAAAGAAGAGAGATTAGCCCAGGTTTCAATAAATATGACCAATTATTTAGGGACCCCATTATACAGGGTCTTTGAGATGGTAAAACTTGAAGCCCAGAGATATGGGGTGAGTATAAAAGAATCTGAGATTGTTGGGCTCGTTCCTGAAAAGGCATTGATTGATACAGCTGTTTACTACCTTCAGCTCAATAGATTCAATGAAAATCAGATCCTTGAACACCATCTGCGCGGAACTGTAAAAAAAGAAGAAAGTTTATATGAATTTTTAAGCCAACTTGCAGATGCAACACCAACACCTGGTGGTGGTAGTGTTGCTGCACTTCAAGGTGCTCTGGGCACAGGACTTTTATCAATGGTTACCGGACTTACATTAAAAAAGACGGATGACCAGGAGTTAAAAAACTTCCATGGACTGCTCCGGGTCGCGGTGAGTGATTTTTATAAATTGATTGAAGAAGACAAGAATGCTTTTGATGAGGTTATGAAGGCGTATCGGATGCCAAAGACAACTGAAGAAGAGAAGGATTTTCGTTCCCGGGCAATCCAGGATGCGTTAAAAAAGGCGACGAATGTCCCGCTCGATGTATGCGAAAAAATAATGGGTCTTTATCATTATGCCCGAATTTTATTACAAAAAGGGTTGAAAACCGCAATCTCAGATGTGGGTGTTGCTATTTATACCCTCCATAGTGGATTTTTGAGTGCCCGTGCAAATGTCCTGATAAATTTACCGTCGATAACTGATGCCGAATTCGTTGATAAAATAAAGATGAGAATTGATGAGTTGAAAAAAGAAGAATCAAAGGTCTATCAGGAACTTGAAGAAGAATTTAAAAAGTTTCAATAAATGGTGATATTCCATATTGACAAATTAATAAAATCAATTATAATTCACAAGGTAGGTTGATAATGGAAACAGAGATAATAGAAAAGAGTCGGCAGTATATAAATGAAGGAAAATATGAGAAGGCACAGATAATTTTACGTCGTGCCCTTGAAGAAACACCAAATCGTGCCCAGGTGCTTGAACTCTGTGGCGACTTGGCATCAAAACTCGGAAGATTTAATGAGGCGATAAGCCGGTATGAACATGCCTTTGAAAATTATATACATAACGGACAGTATCCTGAGGCGATAATCTGTCTTGAGAAAATTTTGATGATTGATGAAATGAATGAAAATATCCTTTTCCGTCTTGTTGATATTTATCAGTTTTATGGTCTGCGGAATGAGGCGATTAAAAAACTTATTGAATTTGCATCCCAGGCACTGGATAAGAAGAATGAAACACTTTTTGTTTCAGCACTACGTAAGATTGTTGAATTTCAGCCCAAGAATTTACCATTGAGGTTTTCGCTTGCTAAGTTATTATTTTCTGTAAACAGGACACGTGAGGCAGAAGATGAACTGATAAAATTAAAGGGACTTGCCACTGAGATAAATGATGAGATGATGCTGGGTGAAATAAAAAAGTTATTACCACAGGCAGATGGTGGTGAAGAGCTTGATCCCAAAAGTCGTATTGAACTTGGTAATCTATTATATGAAATTGGCTCCCGTGATGAAGCAATAATTGAATTTAAAAAGGCAGCCGATGACCTGGCGCGTGAGGGAAAATATGATGATGCCGTGAATGTATTGAATCGCATTCTTGAGATTGACCCGAACAATAGTGAAGCACTCCAGAAAATTAAGGAATTAAAGCCCGGTGCTAAGACTGAAGAGAAGGTAGAGATTGCGAAACCCGAAGAACCAGAAGAAAAAGGGCCTGTATCATTAGAGATAACTGAAGAGGAATTAAAACAGGAAACACCAGCTATGCAGCCCGTTGATGAAACAACATCTGCGATTCAGAGTGACCTTGAGATCCTCGCGGATTTAAGCAAAGAGATAGAGGGTTTCACACCAATAACCGAAAAAGAAACGTCGCCAGAGGTTGAACCAGCCCCAGAACCTCAACCTATAGAAGAGGTGCATAAAGAGCCGGTTGCTGAGAGCAAACCTGCTGAAATTCCACCCCTTGAAGGGCAGATTGCAGATATTGAATTTCTGCTTAAAGAATCTGAAGTAGCTGCACCGACACCAAGAAATTTTGAAGTTGCAAAACAATTTGATGAATTCCGGACAAATATAACCTGGGAAATTGATGATGTTAAGAAAAAGGTAATGTTGGCAAAGATGGCGCTGGATGCTGGATTATATGAAATTGCACTCTCTTATTTGCAGGATGAAAAAGATAAAAAAGAATTCTGGCCAACTTCAATAGAAATAATTGGACAATCGCTCATAAAATTAGGTAAATATAATGAGGCAATAAAAGTAATTGGTCCAATAATAGTCCTTGAAGAGATTCCAGAAGACAAAAAAGTTGAGTTGAGATATTTGCTCGCATCGGGGTATGAAGGACTCGGTGATTTTGAAAATGCCTTAAGGGAGATTGAACGAATTATGGTAATCAATCCAGACTATCGGGATATAAAAGAGATTTACTCCTTGCTGGGTGGTAAAATGGAAATTCCGGCACCTGAACCTGAAAAAGCGGTATTTGAAGAAAAAATTCAGGAATCAAAACCAGCAGAGGTATTTGAAGAGCCTTACAAACCAGAGCCTGTTAAAGAGTCTGAGCCGATTTTTGAAGAACCAGTTTTTCCAGTAACAGAAACTTTCGTTGAAAAACCAGTAGAAGAATCGATGCCAGTTAAAGAAGAGCTTTTTATTAAAGAAGAACCTTTTATTGAAGAAAAAATTCCGATTAGAGAAGAATATCCCGAAGAAAAGATTGATATTGAAGAAAAGGGCGAAAATATTGCTTTTCTATAACACAGGAGGCTAAGTGGGTTATCAAGAATTTTATCAATTAAAATTTGAACCGTTTGCAAATCTTCCAGATCCTAAGTTCTATTTCAACTCACCCCAGCATGCACTCGCCAAGGAATATTTACTACACGCAGCACGCGGGACAAGGGGTCTGGCAATATTGCTGGGAGATATTGGAACTGGTAAGACAATGCTCGTGCGTAAATTATTGACTGAACTCCAGTCAACAGGAAAATTTCAGGTCGGTATGATTGTATTAACCCATTCCGAATTTCCTACAGGCTGGCTATTTTCAAAGATTGCCAATCTTGTCGGGTTGAGTGATCTGGGAACGACAAGCACAGAGATAATTTCTCGTATATCAAATCGATTAAGGGAGATATACCGAAGGAATGAGCGGACTGTAATAATCATTGATGAAGCGAATAAACTCAAAAGTCCGGACATCCTTGAGGAAATCAGAGGATTGTTAAACTTAGAGATTGCTGATACAAGGTTGATCTCCTTTGTTTTGAGTGGTTTACCTGAATTGGAATCATTTCTGATGATGAATCGCGCATTATATCAACGAATTGCAATAAAAGTTAAATTAAAACCAATGGGCAGTGAGACAATAAGGGCATATATTTCTCATCGTTTAAAGATTGCTGGTGCCCAGAATCAAATTTTTACTCAAATGGCACAGGAACTTATCTGTAGATATTCTGAAGGTAGACCCAGGCTTGTAAATATAATTTGTGATAATGCTCTATTAGAAGGTTATGTTCAGAGAAAACAAACGATTGATGAAGCAGTCATTGAAAGAGTAATCAGCAATTTAGGTTTAAGATTTGAATAATGGCTGATGTAGGTGCAATAAAAAGGTATGTAGCAGAGTTACAGGCAAAAGGCGAGATAAATAAAGCCATTGCTGAACTCGAAAAGGCAATCAAAGATTTTCCCAAAGAAGGTTCACTATTCAACATATTAGGTGATTTATACATTAAGGTGAATCGTCAGAAAGAGGCATTGAGTATTTACGAACAGGGAGCTTATGCACTTTTTGAAGAGACATTCTATTCCAATGCGGTGTCAATGTGTAAGAAGATATTGAGAATTGATAAAGACCGTATAGAAATTTATAAATTGCTTGGTGATTGTCACAAAGAATTAGGATTATCTGTTGAGGCTGCCAATTATTATCTTGAATATGCAGATAGAAAAATGAAGGAGAATGACATCGATGCGGCATTAAAGACATACGAAGCGATAAAAGAATTGGTGCCGAATAACTATAAGATTATACAGACTATTTCTGCAATTTACGAAAAGATTGGCAAAAAAGAACATAGTGCAGATCTGTTAAAAGAGGCAGAGCGGATTGAGACAAAGCAAAAGGAATTGAAGGAAACAGTTACTGCACAGGTATCCCCTCCTGAGGTTGAAACGCCCAAAATTGAGGAAAAAGTTGAAGTGCCTAAACCTGTGTCAGAAGAGATAAAACCAGAAAAGGTAGAGATAAAAGAGCCGACAAAAGAGGAGATAAAAGAAGTAGAAACAGAAACAAAAGCAGAAATAAAAGAAAAGGTGGTTGAAACCGAGGAGACCGAAGAGGTTGTTCCACCTAAGATCGAAATTACCCCACCACCGGTAAAAGAAGAATTATCGCTTGAAGATTTTGTATCACCTGAAGTCGCACAATTGCTAAAGGACGAGGTAGAAACAAAAGAACCTGAAGTTGAGGTGGTTGAAGAACCTGTTGTTAAACCCGAAGAACTATCTGAGATTGATAGAACAAAACAACTCGCTGAAATATATTTGAATCTTGGTGAGGATGAAGAGGCGATCAATTGTTTCAGGGATGCAGCGGCAATGGCATTCAAGGAAAAGAAATATGACCAGGCAATGGAATTGTATAAAAAGATCGCTGATTTGAGACCACTTGATTTAAAATCCCGTCAGCGTCTCGTTGAGATTGCAAAACTAAAATCAGATAAGGCACTACAGGTTGATTTTATGCTGGAGCTCGCCGAGACCCTTAATCGGCGTGAGGCAAGGACCGAGGCACAATCAATTTTGAGAAAGGTTCTTGAAATGGACCCTGAAAATGCCATTGCCCAGAGTATGGTTGAAGAGGAAACAAAGGCAAGGGAATTTATTGATCTGGGTCAGGTTTTAAGAAGTGAGATAGAAGGGGAACCAGCGCAGTCAAGTCTCCAGAATATCAATGATTTGATTTCCCAGTTCCGTAAAGAGGTGTTTGAATCCATTGGCGAAGGCGATTATCGTTCTCATTATGACCTTGGCGTTGCTTATAAAGGAATGGGATTATTCCAGGAAGCAATTGAGGAATTTGAAATTGCCGCAAAAGATGCAAATTTGAAGTTAAAGTCCTATGAAATGATTGCGGCGTGTCTGATTGAAAAGGATAAAGTTGATGAAGCAATTAAGGTATTGAATGAGGGTCTGGCAATACCCAACAGACCAGCAAATGAATATTTTGGTTTGCATTTCTTACTGGGAAATGCCTATGAAAGGCAGAATAATTTAAAAATGGCGATTAAGTCATATATAAATGCAGCAAATATTGATAAGACCGTGCCTGATTTATTGAAAAAAATAAATGAACTAAAAGATAAACTTACTGAGGAACTGAAAAAGCGGGCACAGGCGCCAGCACCTCCTGTCAAGGAAGTTCCAGAGGTTGTTCAGGCTGAGGAGGTGCCTAAACCAAAAAAATCAAAGGTTACCTATCTATAAAAAGGAGTAAAAATTGGGTTATGAAAGTTTTTATAAGTTAAAAGAACATCCATTTAGTTTTACTACCGATGAAAAATTTTACTATAATTCACCACAGCACGCCAAGGCACTTGCCAAACTTACTCACGCAGTAGAGACTGAAAAAGGGCTTGCATTATTGATCGGTGATATTGGGACCGGTAAGACGACCCTTTCCCGTCGTTTGCTTGACCAGTTGATCAGCAATAATATAGAGGCAACCCTGCTGGTTATCATTCATTCTGAGATAACATCTCTATGGTTTTTAAAAAAGATTGCATTGATGCTTGAGACACCGGTTGAATCGGAAAATAAAATTGAAATTATCACTGCGGTTTATCACCGCCTGCTTGACCTTATCGGAAAAAATAAAAAAGTAGTAATACTAATAGATGAGGCAAATATGCTACAGAGAAAGGATTTGATGGAAGAAATTCGTGGCTTGTTAAATCTTGAATCAGAACATGGAAAGTTGTTAAATTTTATTCTTTTTGGCCTACCTGAGATGGAGGATTATTTAAAACTTGACCCGGCATTGTATCAACGTGTAGCAGTGAGATGTGTGCTTGAGGCACTTGACCAGGAGACAACTCAGAATTATGTTATTCATCGACTCAGGGTAGCGGGTTGTGCAAAACCTCTTTTCACGGGTGGAGCGATGAAGACCATTTATCAATTCTCAAAAGGTGTGCCCAGAATGATAAATGCAATATGTGATAATGCCCTGCTTGAAGGTTTCCTTTTAAAGAAAGAAATAGTGGATGAAAAGATTATTATCGATGTGTGTCGTGACCTTGGTCTTGGTTAGGAAATAAAACATTTGGCTGATTTTTACGCTGATCTTCATATCCATACCATATATTCTGATGGTGTTTATAGCCCAAAAGATGTAGTTGATAACTCCATAAAATCCAGTATCTTTGTTATTGCAATCGCTGACCATGATTCGGTATCGGGCATAGATGAGGCGATCGAATATGCAAAAAATAGAATTGAGATTATCCCTGCAGTTGAATTGAGTTCCAACATAGGAAGTTGTGATATTCATATACTTGGATATTATATTGACCATCATTCATCGGATTTTTTAAATTATCTTGAAGAATTTAAAAAATACCGATTTATCAGGGCAAAAAAAATTGTTGAGAAACTTTATCGTGCCGGGATAGAGATAGATTTTGAACAGGTTAAACAAATTGCGAAAAATAGTGTTATGGGAAGACCTCATATCGCAGAGGCACTTATGGAATCTGGATATGTCCGCTCTATTAGTGAGGCATTTTCTCGGTATCTCGGTTACCACTGCCCTTATTATGAGCCCAAAAAAGAAATAAGTCCGAAAGAAGCGATAGAGAAAATAAAAAGATGTGGAGGAATTCCTGTAGTTGCCCATCCAGGGATGATAGGAGCGGATAGCGGATTAATTTATAAATTGATCAGCGATGGTATCTCAGGATTAGAGGTCTGGCATCCCGAACATACACAAAAGCAGGAAGATGATTTTTATGAGATAGCGATGAAACACGGCTTGTTAATGACCGGTGGCTCAGATTTCCATGGTTATCCACGCGGTCATTGCAAGATTGGAGAGTATGGTTGTAGTAAATCAGAGGTTGTCTATTTGAAAGAACTGGCGTGTAAAAAACCTGCCCGTCTTTGAATTTATATTGAAAGGAGTATTTATGAATATAGAGGAGATCAAAAAAATTCTGCCCCATCGGGAACCATTTTTATTTGTGGATGAAGTATTGGAGATGAGTGATAAAAGAATTGTGGCAAGACGTTATATCAATGAGGACGAATATTTCTTTAAAGGGCATTTTCCTTCTGAACCGATAATGCCGGGTGTTCTGATTGTAGAGGCACTTGCCCAGACCGGCGGAGCGATGCTATTGCGTAAATATCCGGGTGCAATCCCATTATTTATGGGCATTGACAGGGCACGATTTAGAAAGATTGTTAAACCCGGTGATACACTTATTATGGAGGTAGAATTATTACAGGAGCGGGGAATGATTGTAAAAATCTCCGGTGTTGCAAAGGTGAATGAAGAGGTTGTGTGTGAGGCGATAATCCTTGCCGGAATAAAAAAGTAATTATTATTTATTGCCTTATATAAATCTCTGCACTATCTGACCACTCTGAGACTGCACCCCATTTATCTTTTGCCTGTGCTGTTATGTAATAAGTTCCCCACAATGACCAGGAATGGGATGCCTGGATTGAATCACCACCTGGAAAATAACCAATCCAGGCTGAGGTATCACCGTCACCCCAGGCAAATCTAATTGCAACACTATCACCATCAGGGTCGAGTGCGATTGAAGAAAAAACATAGGTTGAATCCTCAAAACCCAGACTTGGTCCTGAAGGAGTTGATGGCTTGTTAGGTGGATTATTGGATATTTGGGAAATTACAATTTGTTTTCCATCAGACCAATTAGAAATCGCTCCTTTATTATCCTTTGCCTGTGCCCGCACTGTGTAAGAACCAGGATTTTGCCAGGAGTGTGCCATTGGAATTGTATCACCACTTTTGATGTATGGGCTCCAGTTTGAAGTATTGCCATCACCCCAGGAGAATCTTATTGCGATGCTATCGTTTTCCGGGTCAGTTCCTGAAGATTTAAATGTATACATTATATTTACATAACCAGAATTTGGTCCTGCAGGCTTTGACGGGGTGTTTGGTGGATAATTTAAAACGATATTGATTGATTTGATTCCAGACCAGGGTGAGAGTGCACCATAAATATCCTTTGCCTGGGCTTTTATATAATAAATCCCGGTTGAATCCCAGGAATGGGAATCTTCTACTATTTGATTGCCCGAGACAAAATTGCTCCAGTTTGATGTATCACCATCTCCCCAGTAGAATCTTATAGAGATACTGTCCCCATCCGGGTCAAATGCAGAGGATGAAAATGTATAAAAACTATCAGGTTTACCTGATGAAGGTCCTGATGGTGGAGATGGTGGTTCTGGATAATTATTTGCACCTGCAATCAGAATTCTTATTGAATGGGCAGATGACCAATTTGAATAATTCCCATTTACATCCTTAGCCTGGGCAGAGACAAAGTATCTACCTGTGTCATTAAAGGTGTGGGATATTGTAAAGGTATCGCCGCTTTTGATATAAGAGCCCCATTGTGATGTATCACTATCACTAAAATAAAATCTTATTGCAATATCATCCTGGTCCGGGTCGCTGGTGGATGTTGAGAAAATATAGACTGAATCCTCAAATCCATATTGTGGTCCAGAAGGCATTGATGGTGTATCAGGTGGACTATTCGGCTTTGCACCGCAATTGAAAAAAAGTATCAAAAAAAAGAAGAATATAGAGAAAAGATAAATTCGCATAAAACCTCTAATTGAGATTATAAAAGATTTTTATGAAAAGTCAATATGCCACTTTAAAGATCGTTAATTGTTGGATGGTTTCGCAGCCTGTATCATAGAGTTGGAAGTTGGTTATTAGGAGAGGAAGTGAGTACGGATGTTGGAGTAGTGAAACTTGTTTCGCGTCTAAGTAAATCCGAAATCCGAATCCGCCATCCGCCAAACGGAGTGGCGGACGAGGGGCGGACATTATTCAAACTTCGTCCGACGCCATAGGCTATTTCCGACGGCGTCCAACTTCCAAACCCACTTCTTCAACCAAGTTCCATCATTTTAACAAAATCATCTTTTCCGTCTTCTTGAATTTTTTTGCTTCCAACCGCACGAATTATACCCCAGATAGAAGGCTGCGGCCAGGTTGGAAAACATACTTGAATTTATTTAAGTTTTCAGTAAAATAAAATTATGGAACCATTGCATAAATTAGAAGTCCTGACTAAACAGAATGTTTTATCTACTGAGTCTCCTGATATTGTCAATAAAGGCGCACGCATTCATAAAAGTGTTAAGATCGGTAGATTTTCTATAATTGAGAACGGGGTTGAAATTGGTGCGGGAACCAGGATCGGTAATTATGTGTTAATAAAGAAGGGGACGAAGATTGGTAAGAATAATATCATTTATTCTGGAGCACAGATCGGAACCGACCCCCAGGATTATCATTTTAAGGGTGAGTATTCTGAATGTATTATTGGTGACAATAACATAATTAGAGAATATGCAACGATCTCAAGGGCGACCGGTGAAAATCAGAAGACCATAATTGGAAATAACAATTTTATTATGACCTATGTCCATATTGCACATAATGTAAAAATTGGAAATAATACAATCATTGCAAGTGGAACCCAAATAGCAGGATATGTCGAGATAGAGGATTTCGCCTATATCGGTGGATTGGCAGGAATTCATCAATTTTGCCGGGTGGGAAAGTATGCAATGCTTGGTGCCAAGTCATATTTGAATAAGGATCTGCCTCCTTATTTCCTGGCGCGCGGGAACAGGGCAAGGGTTTATGGAATAAACCGCATAGGGTTAGTGCGTCATAGTTTTAATAATAATGATATTGGAGAAATCAAAAGGATATATCGTCTGATTTATAAATCTAATAAAAATCTTAATGAAATTATATCATTAATCAGTACCAGCACATCCAGAAAATTCTCTCAAGAGATGATTGATTTTATAAAAAATTCGCACCGGGGTATTATTCTTAAATAGCCCCATTTAAATCTTTATCTTATTTTCTTTTTATGACGCATTGCCTTTCTTCTCTTTTTATATTTATGACGTTTAATCTTTCTCAATTTTCTCTTTCTTCCGCAAGGCATAGATAGCACCTCCTTTCAACAGATTATATTTATTTTTCATTTTCAGTCAACTATTGAAATGAAGGGGTTAATCTATATAATAATTTATGAGCTATCTAAGAATAATTTTTTATTTAATTATAACATTTTTGTTAAGTTGCGCCAGAAAAATACCTGTGGATTTTTATCAGGAAAAGATTGTTATAGAAGTTGATTCTTTGAGTGTCTTTGTCACGGGTGAATATTTTTTCAAAAACAATACCAATTCCCGAAAAATTGTAAAATTTTTTTATCCATTTCCAGTAGATACCAATCATTATTTTCCGGATATTATTGTCCTTGATTTCCCATACGAAAAGGATACAAATGGAATACATTTTTCAATGTTGATAAAACCCGGTAATGATAATTCATTCAAAATTGGATACCGACAGCGATTGAATAAAAGATTTTTCCGTTATATCACGACAACAACGAGGAAGTGGAGAAAACCAATAAACATTGCAGAATTTTTTATAATGGCAAGTAAGGATTTCAAACTGCGTATCAATTACAGCATAACTAAAAAGGAATTGAGAAATGGAAGGTTATGCTACTATATTATTAAAAAGAGATTTTACCCGGATAAGGATTTAATTATTGAATGGTGATTTTATCAAAGTCTTGAATATGAAGGCATTCTTTTACAGTATATTCACCGACCCTTTCCCTTTGTAAAAAATAAAGAAAACCACTGGTTCTTAAATTCTGTGCAATATCCTGGGCGAGTTGCCGTATATAGACGCCACCTGAACAGGAAACCCTTATGTTTAAAACAGGATACCTATAATAGAACAATTCAATGTTAAAGACTTTCACTTTCTTGGTCTTTTTAACCTCAATTCCTCTCCTTGCCAGTTTGTATAAAGGTGTTCCCTGAAATTTTGCGGCTGAATATGGTGGGATTTTCTGTTCTATTTCTCCAATAAATAGTTTTAATATTTCTTCAACTGATTTCACTCCGGGTGGAGAAAAATTATCATCGTGCAGTATTTTTATTTTACCTGTAATATCACCTGTATTTGATTCTGCACCCAGCCTTATGCCCGCAGTATATTCCTTTTCCCAATTTTTAATTTCTTCAAATCTTTCAGTTGCCTTATTTAGAAGTAAAAGCACAATCCCGCAGGCGAATGGATCGAGTGTGCCCCCATGTCCTATCTTTCCTTCAAATTTAGCCATTTTCTTAAAAATTCTTATAAGGTCAAATGTGGATGGTCCGATAGGTTTATATACAGGAATTATTTTATTTAATTCATCCATATAAGATTTTATATAAAATAGAGATATAATCAAGTGGTTGACTTTTTAATTTTTTTAATTATTATTATATATGATTATTGTTTTTCTAATAAGTATCCATTTTGGAATTGAAGGAGGAATTAATAAACCAATAATAGGCTTTGATTATACACTGAATAGAGGGACGATAATCAAGGCATATATCGGCAAGCAGGATTTAAATCATAATGTCAATTTAAATTTTTCATTGAGTGGTTCATATTATCAAGGAAAGAATACAGGTTATTCATTCAGTAAATATGGTCTGGGTTTAATGATACAAAAAATTCCCTGGCGTATCTCACCTTATGGCGAATTAGGTTTAGATTATATCTCCCGTGAATTAAATAAAAATAAAGAATGGGGTATTGGGTTTAGTTATACATTCGGCTTGCTTTTAAATTTTTATTATGAAAATATAAATATCTATCCTGTTCTTTATTATGATGGCGTAACCGACTTTAAAGATTATGCTGGAAGTCTTGGTATAAAACTGGGGATTCGATATGACTTATAAAGGCATTCTGGTGGTATTATTTTCAGGATTAATATTATTCAGTGCCTGTATAAATCATATCATTGAACGTTCTGCGAGCGATTATTTCCCGCTCAAAGAAGGAATTTGGTGGAATTATACCAACGATGATCTGTATAATCCAGTTAGCATAAATATTACAATTGAACCGCCTGATACAATACTCCAGCGTGAATGCTATCCATTCAATGTTTCAGGAGAGTTCCACTACTATTCTAAAGACCAGGAAGGTATAAAGGAATACATAAAAATAATTGAAAACTATGGCGGTTCTGATTATACAATCCTTGAGGGTTTTGTTTTCAGACTTGAATTGCCGTTTGTCACAGGAAATAGATTTATTGATTCGCTTGTTGATTCTCTAAATTTTTTTGGGCAATGGATAAAGGCACGATATGTTATAAATGTTCTGGTATCTGATTATCAACAGGATAAAATCTATGGTGAAGTTTATCGGGTTATAATCAATCGGCACCAATCTATAATAATACAGGATTCAACGGTTTCAAAAGAAGAGTATATCGAAGAGTATTATGCCCCGGACATAGGAATGATTGAGTTTAAAAATTCCGAAGGCAGATTCAGACTGAAAGATTTCCACATAGAATAGTTAGTTTGGTTATTATTAATCCCGTAATTATGAAGAAGAAGAAATCAGCAGGGAATGAATTATTGTTGAAAATGTATAAACAGCTATTTGATAAATTCGGTCCCCAGCACTGGTGGCCTGGAGAGACGCCATTTGAAATAATGGTTGGTGCGATATTGACCCAGAATACAAACTGGCAGAATGTGGAAAAGGCGATAAATAATATAAAAAAAGCAGGATTACTTGATCCTAAAAAAATGCTTGTATATAAGAAAAAGATTCCCTATTTAATAAGACCTTCGGGATTTTATCAACTTAAAACAAAGCGGTTGATTGAATTTTTGAGGTATTTTGTTGAAAGGTATGATGGAGAAATAAAGAATTTTGAACTTAAAGATACAAAATCTTTGAGGGACGAACTTTTATCCATAAAGGGAATTGGCCCTGAGACTGCAGATTCTATTCTTTTATACGCCCTGAACCGACCTGTCTTTGTCGTTGATGCCTATACCAGAAGATTTCTTTTCAGACACAAACTTATTGATGATGATGCTGATTATGATGAAATTCAAAGATTATTTGAAGAAAATCTACCCAGGAATACCCGGTTATACAATGAATACCATGCCTTAATCGTCAAATTAGGTAAAGAATACTGTAAAAAAAATGAACCATTGTGCGATATTTGCCCTTTATACAATCTTTTCAATCTCTCCTGATAGTATAATCTTTGGTGTTTATCTGAACCCCTATCAGGCAAGTAAAAAGGGTTTTCTTGAGGAAATCTTCCGTGCTGCTGAATCAGGTTATATCAATACTATAGTTGTAGATTTAAAAGGTGATTATGGTTACTTATGCTATGATACAGATATTCCTCTGGTTAGAGAATTGAAGGCATTTAAAAGATATATTGACCTTGAATATTTGATAAAGAGATGCGAAGAATTGAATATCAAACTGATAGGCAGGATTGTCTGTTTTCGTGACAGTTATCTTGCAAATTATGAGGATTGTGCAATAAGGGATTCAACCGGTGAAATCTGGTATGATAAAACCGGCACTGCCTGGGTAAATCCGTATAACAAAAAGGTCCATCAATATTTGATAAGTATCATTAAAGAGTTGGAAAAAAAAGGCGTTAAATCCGTTGCCCTTGACTACGTCAGATTTCCTACTGATGGGGATATTGGTCGTATAAGATTGCATAGTGCAAAAGGCGAAAGATACATCCCGATTATTGAATTTCTGCGTGCTTTAAAAGATACAGCCGATATTGAGATTGGGATCTGTATATTTGGCTATTCAGTCTGGTATGATTTAAAGACCGAGGGTCAGGAGGTATCAAGGTTTGCAAAGGTCGTGGACGCGGTCTATCCAATGCTTTATCCTTCCCATTTCCACCCTTCTTTCAAAAAAGAAGTATCTGAATACTGGCGTAATTACTGGATATATTTTGATTCAGTTGAAGAATCTTTTAAAAAATCACCCCTGGATGTGAAGATAATTCCTTTTGTCCAGGGATTTGACCTTTATTGTGATAGATTTGATGAAGACTATATATTTTCTCAAATTTTTGGTGCACTCAATGCGGATGCAGATGGTGTGTTAATCTGGCACGCAGCGAGTAATTATACTATTTCCTGGCCCTGTTTAGCCCGGGCGTATAATTTAATCCGATACCGATACGTTCAGAATATCCTAAGTATCCGTAGGAGAGTGCTACTGCACCAATATCAAGAAATAATGCCGAGCCTATCATTATCTCTAAGGAAAAACCAAAAGAAAGACCAGACCAGCCCAAATCCTGATAACCGGTTTGATAACCTGCCATCAAAGAGAATCCGGATAAAGAAGATTCTTGACCAAATATTGCCTTGGTAGCGGTCTGCATCAGTTTTGGTTCACGGATGTGGATTTCACTACCGATGGAGAATGTTGGGATATAATCAGGATAGAGTGAATAATCAAGACTCAATGCCCAGTGGCTCTGGGCAAATGGAATCTTAATTGCAAACCCCTGGCGAAAGTTGACCGGTGGATACTCCCACCTCTCAATGAACCTGCGTGGTGTTCCAAAGTTCTTTATTGTCGTGCCTAAATAGATAACCTTTACAGGATGGAGTATTATACCAAAATCACCAAGAAAACCCCAGGCACTCTTTTCTTCAAGCTGGCTCCGCACAATCTTTCCCGCGCCACCGAATGAAATTTGTTTCTTCTTGCCAATTGCTTTGCCGTATCCGCAATTCAATAACATATCTGAATTTCTGAACTGGTCAAATTCATTTCCTGCCTCATCGCGTCTGGTATCGGTTGCAGTAAGATAACAGATGCCGATACCGAGCGAGCCGACCTTTTTGCCCAGGAAGATTGATGAGGCAAGATTGTAATACTGGATAAATCCCAGGTGGGACATTGCCATCCCTGAGATATGATAATTGTTTATTACACCAAGACCGGCTGGATTCCAGAAGACCGCAGTTCCATCATCACTCAAGGCAGTGAATGCATTACCCATTGCTACAGGTCTGATACCCACTCCGAGTTTTAAAAATGTATAACCTGTTGCACCGGGCTGCCAGATTTGACCGAAACAAAGGGCAATAAAGGATATACTGAATAAAATTATCTTCATCTTCATTGGAAATTATATTTGAAAATCAATCTTAGTCAATAACCTGATTTTCGTCGGCACTAAAAGTGCCACCTCCTTCTTTGATACAAGATACATGATTCACGATACAAGATAAAGAATTGCATAATGCAATTGAATCCCTTTGTTTCCCCCTTTACCAAAGGGGGGAGTAAGGGGGATTGGATTTATCGGGGCTTGAAGTACCTCCTACAAGAAATCGTTAATCATTGGACGGTTTCGCTGCCTGTATCTTTAATTTCGTTTTTTAAAAATGTAGCGGTGCGATTCATCGCACAAAACTTTGTTTTCATTGTCGGATAAATCCGACCGCTGCTGTTAAGAATGAAAAACAAAAAAGCCCTGCCACTTGTGGCAGGGCTTTTGAAAGTTTGTGTTATTTATTTGAACCGGTCCTTTAATTTATTCAGAACCTGGGGCAGTGTTGTATATTCCATCTCAGAAAGGGGTAGTCTCTGGGGCTCAAATGGTCCGTGTCTGCGGATAAAATCAGCAATCTCATTCGCCTTCTGACGGACATGGTCATAACTCGGGTCTGCAAACATATCCCTTGGTCCGATGAGCATACCATTGGCAATCTGGAAACCGAGTGCAATCACCCTTGGTGGTCCATCAAACCTTGTTGGATTTGCATCATTCACCGAGACCGGCATAAATGGGCCCCAGTGTGAACCTCGCATCCATCCAGTCACCATATAAGGCAGGGTGAATGGTTCAAGAACCTCACCGACTGCAGGTAATCCACTCTGACACCGGACAATCATCACCGGGTCATCCTTTCCAACATATCTTCCTGCAAGTAAGTTGACCTTCTGGGTGGAGGTTGTTGCGGCTATAGTTCCATCTTTTTTATAAACATTTTTAATGATATAATGTTCAGATGCACCGATGAGGCATAAGAGGTCATACATCTCTTCAGGTGTATTTAACTTTGCATTCTTGTCATTAAATACATCATGAACCTCAAAGACAAATCCATCATGCATCGTCGGGTCAATCACAAGTCCAATCGTATTAAAAGGGTCGGCAAACATCTTAAATAGTGGATAATTCCAGGCACCGGGTGAAGTTTTATCTGCAGCAAAGACGATGACTGGTTCACTCTTTCTTTCTTCAAATGTCATTTCTGCACAACCCGGTCCCATACCTTTTACATTTCCTGAAAAGGCATCGGTCAATAAATCCTGTCCAGCACCATAGAGTTTCAATTCCTTTGCAACATTGGTGCATTCAACAAGAATGTCCCAGGCGAGTTTATGGATTTCCTGACAGTCATTTCCAAGTCTGTGGCTTATAATAAGTTCAAGGTCATCTCCACAATGGGAGACATGGAAATCAACTATTGTTCCTTTATTTTTTTCGGCATCAAGCAATTGAATTGCCCGGGCAATGATATTGGGGTGCATACTTGAATGCCCAACATAGCCTCCAATATCTGCCTTGATGATGCTCAAAGTTATTGGCATATATTCCTCCTTAAAGATGTTTGAAAGTTAATGGGATATTATATAAATTAAAATCAGGTTGTCAATATCAAATTCTCACTTCAAAAAATGATATAAAATTTTTTCCTTGACACTGGAGAATTTTTGATTATCATTTTAGTCTGTGATGAAGGAATTAATAGAAGGGTTCCGGTTATTGATCAAACAATTAAAAAGAGTGAATAAATTACTTAATACATATGAACGGCTTAAGGAAAAATCGGTTGAGAATGCATATCTCTTAGAAAAAAAATTAAATGAAATATCAAAAGAAGTAAATAACCTGCCTGACTTTGCACTGAAAAATTCTTTGGTCACCTGGCTCAATAATGAAAAATCAGAACTTGATAAAATCAAAGACGAATTCAGATTTTCACTTGGGGAGAGGATTAGGGAACTTTTCCAGAAGGAGAACTGGATAATAAAAGGACAATATCCCATTTTGAGGATAGGTCTTTATACTTTATCACTGAATTTTGAATTTGGCGAGGCAACATTGTATTTCGGACCTGAGATTGAAAAGATAAAGTCAAAAATTCCGCTTGAACCTGAGACGATTTATCAGACGATAAAGAAGTTTGATGATAGTCTTAAGAAAATTAAGTTTGACCCGAAGGAATTTTATCTTGACCTGCAAAAGGCATATAAAAAACGCACTATCCTTTCTAACAAGCCATACGGTGAGAAGGTTTATCTTGTTGATGTTCTTAGTGAATATGTGATATTGAAGCAACCTTCGCAATTCTTTGCTGACCCAAGAAAGGAAAACTTCCGTGAGATTCCCAGGATTCATCTATGTTATTTATTGTATCTTTTTAAAAAGTCAGAATATGCCCAGAAGGATATCCATTTTTATATTGCAACATTTGATGCTACAACAGATAAAATACATGCAATCTGGATTCCTGATAATGAAGAAGGTGAGGGAACTTATTATTCCTATATTTCTTTTGCAGAATAATAGTTAAAATGGCACATCAAATAGACCAGACACTGGCGAGGATTATGATAAATACAATTGGTGGTTATGGGACACCACCGGAATTTGGCATTGAATATTACACGGTTGGGCTTGAACCTTATTTGAAGGTTTTGGAGGATGATTATTTCAATTTTCCAGGCAGACAGAGTATCTCAACTTTTAAGTTGATAGTGGGAAATTATGGGGGCGGAAAGACCCATTTTCTCTATTCAATCAGGAATCTCGCCTGGAAGTATAACTATGCTACAAGTTATGTTTCTTTGAGTGCGATTGAGTGCCCTTTTGACAGACTGGAACTCGTCTATAAGAAGATTGTTTCCAATATTTGCACTCCGCTTGCTGAAAAAGATATGCTTGGTGCCTATGAGATAGGGATTGAGGCATTGTTGAGAAAATGGTATAACCAGGTCCGGGAAGAAAGGGATTTCATTTCTTTGATTAAGGGGCTTGAAAGCATCAGTTATGCAAATTGTATAAAAGGTGCATTAAGCAATCTCGTTGCGGATGATGAAGATGGTTTTTTGGCGCTGATCCAGTGGTTAAAAGGGGAGGATATAGCAAGGGAATTGAAATTACGTTATCGCATTTCTGAACGAATTGATCGCACAAGTGCCTTCAGGATGTTGCGGAGTTTGATACAGTTTATCAATACGATTGGATATAGTGGCGTGATATTCTTATTTGATGAGGCAGAAAGGGGAATGAGTATTTCTTCTGCCCGAGATAAAAGGCGCGCCCTTGATAATTTGCGTCAGATCGTTGATGAATGTGGAAATTCAAGGTTGCCTGGTGCAATGTTTTTTTATGCGGTCCCGGATGAGAACCTGTTGCTTGAAGGCACAGGTGGGGTTTATGAGGCATTGAGACAGAGACTCCGTTCAAGTTTTACAAAGATAAATCCTGTGGGCGTAAAGATTGATCTTGAAAAAATTGAAGTTGCACCCGAAGAGTTTTTATTAAGATTGGGTGAAAAACTGGCAAGGATTTTTGAGTCTGCTTATGATTTTGAATTTGATCAGAATATATTATCAAGATCAATAAAAAATATTGCTGGTTCTGCCCTTGAGATGCAGATGCTTGACATTAGTTATAAGAGGATTTTTGTTGTTGGTATGATAGAGGCATTTCAGCGGATCAGGAATTTTAAAACCGTGATTGATAGAGATACCGCAAGAGAGATTCTCAAAACCCGGACAAAAGAACTTTTAAAAAGAGAGAAAGAAGAAGTTGAACGAGAAGAATTCTAAGATAGTCTTTCACAATATATTCGGTGAGGGTGTTGTTCTTGAAACGAGATGGGATGGGATTGAATCGCGCGTAAAATTTCGCAGTGGGCTTTGCCTCTGGCTTCCCACAAAATGGCTCAAGACACTTCAGATCGAAGAGAAAGAGTTAGATATAATATCATCAAGGAGACTCGTTGAGGCATTCAGGCTCGGGGTTGTTCCGCATCAGGATATTGAATCATTTACATTTGGCAGGGCATACGAGATCGACCTTTTTCAAAAGGCACTTGATAATTTAAAAAATGGTAATGGTGGGGTATTTTTGATTGAGGGTGAATATGGTTCTGGCAAGACCCATCTTGCTGAGTACCTCAGACACCTATCTCTGAAACAGGGATTTGCCACTGGCTATTGTGAGCTCCATATCCTCGAGACGCCACCATACAGACCAAAGAAGATATATCACGAACTCGTTTATAGTTTGCGGTATATCAAGGATGGTTGTGAGCGGGGTTATCGTGATTTGTTGAGAGAAGGGAGTGGGATTGGTATGTCTGACCACTGTTTTCTCACGCCGGTTTTAAAAAGAATAAAGGATATGGAGGAGGGTGATTTACATAGCGAGGTATTCTGGCAGTGGATTGAAGGTGAATCAACAAAGGAATATGCGACTGATCGTGACTCACCTTTCCGGGTAAGGGGTGGACAGCATATTCCTGCATTATACGATTTTTCAACTGCAGTAGATTTTTATAACTATATTCTGAGCGGATTGAGTTATATCGCAAGAAATCTTGGATTGGGTGGTCTGGTTTTGATCATTGATGAATTTGAAGTTATAAACCATATCTGGGAATACCATCTTCAGGAAAGAGGAAGGGCGTTCTTAGAAGGGTTGATAAGGGTTGCCCTTAATGATGAAGAGATGAAAAAGATAGATAAATATCTGCTTCATAATCAGGTCAGGCCTACACCATACGCATATAAGGAGACCCATATTCTGCTGATGCTCGCTACAACCCCGAGCGAGGATGATTGGGCACCGAGATTTATAAAAAATAAAATTACTCTAAGAAAATTCTCAAGACCTGAATTAGAATTGCTATTTAACAATCTGTTAAAGATTTACAGGACTGCATATCCTGATTTTATGATCGACCAGAAATTGGAGAACGAGATAGTGAATAAGGCATTTAAAAGATTCAGTAATGAATTACGGATGTTTATTAAATATTCTATTGAGGCATTTGACCAGATAAGGTTCAGTAAGAAAATTTCCTATTGACAGTTCCCAAAATATGGATAAAATTAAATGATTATGAAAGATTTTAGCAAGGTGGCATTATTTAAATACCTTTCGCCACAGGAAATAAACTGGTTGATGGTGAAATGGGAACCGAGAGAGGTTGTCCAGGATACCGTGATAATCAAAGAAGGGACGACCGGAGATGAGATGTATATAATTGAATCTGGCAAGGTTGAGGTTTTTCTTACGCGCGGGGATCTCATTCTTGTGCTATCAGAACTCGGTGAATCTTCTTTCTTTGGTGAAATGGCGCTTTTGACTGATAAGCCGCGTTCAGCAACGGTAAAGGCAAAGACTGATTGCAGACTCTATGTTCTAAAGAAACAACAGTTTATGGAGATTATAAATGAAAACCCAAAGATTGCGGCGAAATTTCTCCTGGCAATGGGCGAAGACCTTTCACACAGGATAATGACCACGAATGCAAACTTAGAGAATTATTTCCTGATAAATCGGGCTATTGTTGATAACGAATCTTTCAGAAACCTCTACATTCTGACACACAAGGCCCCATCGTCTAGTGGTTAGGACATCACTCTTTCAAGGTGAAGATACGGGTTCGACTCCCGTTGGGGCCAGTGGGTGTCCTGGACAGCCTTTTTCAGGTAAAAAATTTATAATCAATTAAAAATCTATTATCAGCTAAAATAGAGGAGGTTCTATGAAGAAAATATTTTTCTCCTTAATTATTATTCCTGGTCTATTTTTTGCCCAGGAGATATCAGTCTATGGGAACCGGGGTATGTTCAAACTCCAGTATGCCCAGCCCCATAATATGGGTGTTTTGTCATTCCATCTCAGTCCTGAAGAACGTTATGAGGAGATAAATACGACACAATGGGGTATGGGTGTAACTGACCGCAAACATTTTTTTAAAGTCTCAACCGGTATATCTTATTCCATCATTGACTATCTTGAAATGCGATTTCGCACTACACCATTTACCAAATGGTTTGAGATGAATAACTATCCACAGGATAGAGGAGACCCTGACCCTGTTATTGGCTTTGAGACGATTGAAGTCGGTGGAAAGATAGGTTATCCAATAATTGTTGATAAACAGACACCACTTCTTTATGCATTTGGTGTGCACGGAGCAGTTAATTTTGGCCCTGGTCTTTCCCGTGAATATTTTAACAATGCCTATGAATGTGACAAGAGATTTTATTCTGATTCATTCCCTGAGGCATATCCACCAGGTGGTGATCCTTATCCACCCCATTTCCCTCCCCACATACCACATGACCCTGATGTCATAGGAACCGGTCTATTTGATTTTCGTATTGGACCATTTGCAGTCCATTTAAATGCAGGTTATTTATATACAGGCAGAGACATAAAACCCGATTATGTGAGTGAAGCAGATTTTTCTCAAAGACCAAATTATGTTATACACGGTGGTGGCATTGAATTGATTCCATCTGAGGATGTAAGACTACTTTTTGAGACATTTGGTTATTTTGATATGGATAACAGTATTGAGTCATTGTGGGTAACACCGGGTTTGAGGTTCGGAGCACGGAGTGTGAGTTTTGATATGGGTTGTGAATTGGGGATACTGAATCCTGAAAGAAATCCTGATTTCTGGTGGAAGGCGTTCTTTAATATTTCAGGTGGTGCTGATTTGATTAAGAAGGTTGAGGTCCATATTCCAGTTGCCAAGGTTTCAGGAAGGGTCTATGATGCAAAGACCGGTGAACCGATCATTGCTACAATTACATTCCCTGGTTCAGATAAAGAGGCGGTCCAGACCTCAGCGAATGGCACTTATGAAACATCATTTTCACCAGGTAGTTTCAGGATTCATGTTGAGTCAGAGGGTTATCGCTGGAAAGAACAGGGCGTTGTATTGAAGGATGGCGACCAGATCATCCTTGATTTTGCCTTGAACAAAAAAGAAGTAGCCAAGGTCATCGGAAAGATATTCGATGCAGAGACGAAACAGCCGATCGTGGCAACGATCACATTCCCGCAGACCCAGTTCCCATCCATCACTTCAGACACCTCAGGAATGTATACCGTAGTCCTTGTTCCGGGCACGTTCAGAATCCATGTTGAAGCAACTGGTTATCAATTTGATGAAAAAGTAGTCACCCTCCAGGAAGGAGATACAAAGGTAATTGATATTGGACTCAATAAGGTCGTCCTTGCCCAGGGCACGCTTGTTGGAAAAGTAATAGATAAAGACAACGAAAAACCAATCCTCGCTCAAATTTCATTCGTTGATGCAAATATTCCTGCAATCTCCACCGACCCTGCAACAGGTATATATAAGGTTACACTTGCACCAGGAACCTATGTGCTAAAAGTTGAGGCACAGGGTTATATCACTGAAACGAATCCGGTTGTCATTGCCAAGGATGAGACAAAGGTTCAGAACTTCTCATTGAGAAAAGAGCCGAAGGTTGGAGAAAGAATAATTTTAAGGGGAATTTACTTTGATTTCAATTCTGCAGTGATAAAACCCGAATCATATCCGGTCCTTGATGATGCGGCAAAGGTTCTCCTTGCCAAACCAAAGATGAGGGTTGAGATCGGTGGCCATACAGATAGCATTGGCTCTGATTCATACAATATGAAACTTTCTTATGAAAGGGCAAATGCAGTGAAAGAATATCTGGTCCGTTATCATAATATAGATCCAACACGGATTGAAGTGCGTGGCTATGGTGAGACTCAGCCCATCGCAGATAATCGCACGAAATCAGGCAGGGATACAAACCGTCGGATTGAGTTTAAGATATTGAGTGTGGAATAGAGACTCCTATTTCTTTTTAAAAGGGCAGGGCTAAAGCCCTGCCCTTATTGTTTATAACAAGAAAAAGAGTTGATAAAAATTAAAAAAGAAGACCAATTTTTACGAATGGACAGGGAAATATGTGACAAATTGACACTTTATACCCTGTAAAACTTACGAAATTTCGTAGAATTTCAACAATCAACTAAAAATATGACAATCTGACACATCATAAAGGAATAATACCATCTAAACCCTTAAAATTTCAGCACTTTTAATGGGCATAATTTTTGCTTATATAATAGTTAGATGGACAACTATATTTTGATTTATATGAATGAATTTATGTTTTTTATATTTTTATTATTTTCAGGAGCGGTATTGTCGATTCTCTATACCAGCAGGATTTTCAATTCTTCTTTAAAAACGCTTTTTGAAATTGGCCGCACTAATTTAAAAGGTTTTGTTCCTGCGTCCATAATTGAGGTAATCAAGGACACAATGACTGATATTGTCCAATGCGATGCCTTAGCAATATATACATTAAACCAACGAGGAGATGGTTATGAAACATACACGAACTATAATCTCACTGAAGATTTCCATATTAGATTGATAAAACAAAATAATAGATTCCTTTCCAACATTATGAATAGAGGCAGGGTAAATGTATTAACCAGTTTCCCGGTAGTCTTAAAAGATTATGGGTTTGAAACCTGTATATGTGTTCCACTTATATTTAAAGATAAGTCAATTGGATTAGCACTTTTGTTATCAAGGCATAAAAAGGAATATGAAAAAAGGGAGATCCAATATATTGAGGGGCTTTCAAAACAACTTGTCCGGGTAATGGATAATATTCAGAATTTAGAAGGGGATATGGGTATTGAATCGGTTTTCACATTTATAAAAACAATTGAATTAAATGATCCTTATAATATAAGACATTCTTTGCAGGTTGCTGAACTTGCATTTGAGTTGGGTAGGCATTTTGATCTTTCAGAAGAAGAACTGAGATTGATAAAATTTGCCGGTCTATTCCATGATGTGGGTAAGATAGCGATTCCTGAACAGATTCTTAATAAGCCTGTGGCGCTTGATGATTATGAATGGAAGATAATGAAGAAACACCCTGAGAAGAGTGCAGAAATTATAAAAGAAATAGAATATTTAAAAAAGGCTGTAAGTTGCATACGCCATCATCATGAAAAATGGGATGGAACAGGCTATCCAGGAGGTTTAAAAGGAGAGAAAATTCCATTCTTTTCACGGATACTTGCAGTATGTGATACATATTCTGCGATGGTATCTGATCGACCTTATAGAAAGGCTCGGAAGGATAAAGAGGCAATGGCAGAGATAGATAAATTTAAAGGGAAACAATTTGATCCTGAAGTCGTTAATGTTTTTTTAAAGTTGCCTGATGAATTTTTAAGGGGGGTTATTGACAAATAATGTTGTATTCTGTATATATCTTGCCGGCAAGGGAGCTGGGTGTGTTTTCTCCATCTGGGGCCATTCCCCAGCTCTCTTGATTATTATCTCCGTCTCAAAATCCAGAGATAGATTAAATAGATCACTGCCATTACAAGAACTGTTTGAATCTCTGATTTTACACTCCTGAATGAAAATTTTATCCTGCGCACAGGTATTCTTTTTAGATATGTTTCTTCAGCAATAATTATTATTGTATATTCAATCAAAAAGATGGTTATTATAATAATTTTAAACCATAGGGGTGGATTATACAGAAAGACTGTGCCTGAGACAAGAAAAAAATTACCGATATATAAAGGATGTCTGACAATACGATATGGTCCATTTATAATCCTGTATTCTGCTTGTAATTCTCTGGTCCTTGCCTTTTCTCCAATATAACCTGATGCCCAGAGTCGCATCAAAAGACCACAGATAATAAGGATATGAGACAAAATTTGTCGGGATTCTGGTTTACTAAAATAAACCAGGAGCAAAAATGCAGGAAGGGCAATTATACCCCTGTATTTATAAAAAAATCTGCCTGATATTACAATTCGTTCTATTAATTTGTTTGAATTTTCCAGTCTTGCTCCTCAGGATTAAAAATATTATTGGTTCGAAATTGGTTTATATACAAAATAATCACCGATTGCTTTATCAACATAATAATTATCTTTTATCACTTTAACCATCTCTAATGTTAGACGTTCTTTATCAAAAAAATAATTTACATTAAAACTGAATACGAGAAGGGAAAAACGCTTATTTTTCAGGTCCTCTAAAAATTTATCTTGATTCCATATCTTTTGATTTGCCAGTTGCGTAAATTCAAAGGGCATAAATAAGACTTCTTTTTTATTGAGAACTAATAGACCACCATCCTCTGATATGATAGGTCCTTCGGTACCGGAGATAATACTGAATAATTTTTCAAAATTTTCTACATCCATTTTTGATGGCGATGGTTTTGTAAAGAAAGGCATATGGATAAATTGTAATAACTGGATAAGGAGGAGTGTATATATTAAAAGATTAAATATTTTGTCCGGGTTATATCTCTTTATTTTTTTCATAAAAAGTCCAGTAAGGATACAGGATATAGCGATTAATTCAAAGAAATAGTTTGTATTCGCACCGATTTTGCCCACGGAAATTGCACTGATGGCAGCGATAATAAAATATATTGAAAAGATAGAGAGTTCTTTTCTTATAAGGGAATCAATAATAAAAAATACAGAAAAGAAAAAGAGCATTGAATGGTTCTGTAAAAACCAGAAATAATGCTTTATTGCCTGGACAAATATAAAGGTATTAAGATTATAAAGAAATGTGTGGCGGAAGAATTCACCTTTTGTTGAGATGTTTAAGATAAGGAATATGATTCCATAGAAAAAGATAGACAAAATAATAAATTTGAATCCTCTTTTTCTATCTTTGATAATTAACCATATTCCTGCAGCAACTGGTGCTGCAAAAAATATTGGTTTTGTATATAATGACAGAATAAACAGAGGTATTGAATAGAATGTCTTATTTTGTGCGTCTGTTTTTATAAATATATATATCCCAAGTAGAGAAAAGAGGAGTCCCAGCATATCCACACGCATCAAAGGATTATTCTTATAAATATAAGAAGATGCTATGAATAAGAGTGCGGATATGAATGCTACTTCTCTATCATTTTCTTTGTTTGTAATTTTATAGATTAAAAACGCCACAAAAATGGAAGCAAGGAATGTAATAAGCCTGCCACCAAAGAACGATAGTCCTACGAGTTTTGCTAATCCAGCACATAGATATAGATAAACCGGTGGATAGTTTACAACTATAAATGGATAATCACTAATACTTTTGTATATTGATTCACCTTTAATTATTGACCGGATATGATTTAAAATGAATCCTTCAGGATATGAGATTTGATATGGATATGTGATGATAATGAACGAGTTAAAAAGATAGAATATTGCGTATATCAATAAACCAGCGATTACAATTTTTTTGAGCACGATAATATCTATGCCGGAGAGGGGATTTGAACCCCTATGCTGTTGCCAGCGCCAGGTCCTGAACCTGGTGCGTCTCCCAATTCCGCCACCCCGGCTTCAAAATATTTCACCTGTTTTAATCCAGCAGAAATATTATAACCAGGATTATAATTTTGTCAATCCAAATGGGAAACATAAAAATTTTTGAATTTTGCGTGGTTTTACAGGACTAAAGTATGCCCTGGTTAAAATAAGGAGGGGTTTCCTGACCACGATTCATCGGCCTGTTGCAGGATTCAGGATGCAAGATACAGGATACAAGCAGGACAAGACAAACGAATGAGTAGCGAATAGAGAATAGCAAGTGGCGAGAAAAAAATCTGGAGTAGAGACTTTAGTCTCAAAGTTAAGACAGGAGATTGCTTTGTCACTTCGTTCCTTGCAATGACGATAAGAAGTTTTACAGGAATAAATTCCCTGATCCTATCATAAAACAAGGGTTATAAAGGGTTATCAGGGGTGATAAGGGGTAATCAGAAGTCTCTTTACCCTTATTCACCCCTTTTTACCATTCTTCACCCTTATTTACCCTTTCTTGTCGCCTTCTTGAGCCTTTTTCATTATACCCCCAATTGTCTACCTGCTAATCATCAGGATATGTCAAATTTATCACTTCCTGCTGGTTCTTTACTTCCTGATAATCAGTTTCTCCACTGCCTGATAATCACTGGTTTTCATCCGGATGAAGTAAACACCGTCATTCAGCCGCTCATCAGATTTCAGGTCAAGTGCTATGGTATGATTGCCAGCCGAAAAGTTATCATTCGTTAGGGTCTTAACCAACCTACCAGCAGCATCATACATTTCAAGCCGCACAACTGATTTTCGGGTCAGATAAAAAGATATTAAAGCACTCTTTACCACTGGATTAGGAATGATTGTCAGATTATGTTTGTATGATGGTTGTGTCTTTTTTTCTTCAGAGATTCCTACAACTTCATTGCGTGCTACATACCAGCGGGCACGGGTTGGTGTTCCATTATTAATATTCCAGTATAAATCAAGCATCGGGTCAGTTATTGCTGTACCAAACACAAAGAAAAATTGACCATTGCCAATTGGGTTGAGTCGCTTTGCAATCTGCCAGAGACAGTTATTATGGTCAGTGATACTACCTGTCAGATTTCTCGGTGTTGACCAGGTTGCACCATTGTCCGCAGAATAATTGTAATAAATATCCCAGAATGTATATTGACCAGTGCCACTGCGCGGGTGACCAAAGAGAACCACTACATAATTACCGCCAGCAGCAATCGTTGGATAGAAACACGCAGCACCCGAAGTTGTAATGCCAACCTCAATGCAGGGCTGACCAGAAGCAGTGGAGACATAGACCTTACCAACATAAGGATACTCAGTATCATCACCATTTATCATATCAAATACAAGAACTGGATTACCCGCATCGGTCACTGCCATCTGTGTCCAATAAAGAAGATTGTTTGTAAATGGATTGGGCCAGACCAGATTATATGTCTGGGTTGAACTCCAGTTTATACCATCGGTCGTGGTTTTATAGTAAACATTGAGATTGGCGTCATACCAGAATACATAGGCAGTCCCGCCATTAACATCAAACCCCCAGAAATAACTCGTTGCAGGTGCAACAACGCCACCAGCAATTTGCTGGCTCAGGCTGTAATTCCAGGTGCGATAGATAATCTCGTAATCATCTGTTACACCGATAAAAATTATGTTAGTGTTAGGTAACTGCTTTCCAATACAGCGGTGGGTGTTTACATTACCCCCGCCAATATCCACCACTGAGTCCCAGATTGATGAATACCAACTACCACTCTCATATTGCGCACCCATCCCACCGTAGGAACCAGAAATTAGATATGGAAATGATATGTGTGGTCCTGGGAATGAGGCGATTGAATGTGGATATCTGCCAGTTCCAATTTGCTGATCCAGAATAAACATACTGAAGATACTGTCGCTCTGCCAGACATCAAGAGCCCCACTTACAATATAATTTCTGCAGACGAATTGTAATCCACCCACAACCGGATTATACGCAAGGCATTCTTGGCTTTGCCCAAACATTGAATATTCACTTCCTGAGTCGGCAATGACATAGTTGAGCATCGTTGCATATGGAGATTGATGGGTTGTTACTTCATTTCCGTTTTTTACAATTGTTTCATTTATGGGCAGTATTACTGCCTGAATAATTCCGCTAAATAGAATTAATAAGCCAGACAATCTTATAACCATAACACCTCTTTTACTAATGTATAATTATAATTTTTTTTGTATAAAAGTCAAGTCCTATCCGAATCTCAAACTAACTTTCATTATCTCAACAAAATTGCTTTTTCGGCCCTCTTGAAATCATAATTTTCTAATCGTATGAAATAAATACCAGGAGGAAGTTTGTGACCGTAATCGTCAGTTCCATCCCAAATAATAGAAGTAGCGAGTAGAGAGTAGCAGGTAGCGAGAAAAAAATCTGGAGTAGAGAGTTTAGCCTCAAATTTCACGGGACTAAAGTCCCTATTTTTATCGTCTATCGTTATACGGTTTCGCTGCTCGTATCGTGATGCGTCAATGGTCATTCGGTTGAAGAAAAAAAATCCCCCTGTGTCCCCTTTTATAAAAGGTGGAATTGTTTTCATCGGCACTGGAAGTCCCTCTTTCTATTACCACTATATATTAGGGAAGCATTTTTCATTTTAATCATAAGGTTGACAAAATTGATATTTTGGGTACAATATAATGTTCGATTGAAAGGAGGAATACATGGAAACAATTTTGTCGCCAAAATATCAAATCTTATTGCCGAAAGAATTAAGGCGGCCATTAGGGTTAAAGAAAGGACAAAAATTTCAAATTGTAGTCAAAGACGGACTCATCATTTTAATCCCGGAAATGGATATAAAAGAGATGCGGGGCTGGCTAAAAGGCTGCAAAATTGAAGGACTGCGAGAAGATAAGGAACGGCTATGATTATCGTAGATTCTTTCGGTTGGATTGAGTATTTTGCTGACGGTCCAAAGGCGCTGGCCTATGAAAAATATTTATTAAAACCTGCCCATATTATTACTCCGACAATAGTCTTGTATGAAGTCTATAAAAAAGTTCGTCAGCATAGAAAAGAAAGTGATGCATTAATCATCTATGCCCAGATGATCAAGACAAAGATAGTTGATTTAACTGCTGACATTGCGAGAAATGCCGCAGAATTGAGTTTGAAATTTTCATTACCTATGGCTGATGCAATTGTTTACGCAACCGCAAAAAAAGAAAATTGTAAGGTTATTACCTCTGACCCTCATTTCAAAAATTTACCCGGAGTAATCTATTTATGAATAAAAGTATGAGTTTTAGTCCCATTATAAACAAAGGTAATTAAGGAAGATAAAGAGTAATAAGGATGTATAAAGGGTCTTTTTGGTCTATCTGGTTTATCTGGTCTTTATGGTTTAATTATGAAGTAGCGAGACATGTCTCACAAATTGATGGTTATTTGGCATAGATGCCAGTATGGTTATTGGGCATAGTCAAACGATGAAAGATTCACTAACAACCAAAAAACTTTAGACCATACTGGTTGCCACGCCCGATAACATAAACCATATCCAGTTGGTCTCATCCAACCGCCACACTGACTGGCGGACATTTTTAAAACTTTGTCCGACGCCAGAGGCTTTGACCGACGGCGTCCAACTTCAATACCCACTTCTTCAACTAACTTCCATTATCTCAACAATCCTCTGGTGTAGAGACTTCAGTCTCAAATTTCACGGGACTAAAGTCCCTACTCCTATCACAAACAAGGGTTATGAAGGGGGATAATGGGTGATAAGGGGTAATCACGTTTCACGGTAATCGTCTCACGATATTCCTCTTTTTACCCTTCTTTACCCCTTTTCTTTAATACCTTCGATTGCCTTTTTCACTCCCTCTATTTCCTCCTTTTATAAAAGGGGGAGTAAGGGGGATTATGTGTATTGTAGTGTTTAAGTTTACTTGATTTTTTTAATGTAGAGTAAACCGTCAGTAGGTGTGGCGGTCTGCTACTAAACCCTTGATACAGGATACAAAATTAACGATACAGGATAAATAATAATAAGAAGTAGAAAAACTAAGGTCTTTTTGATATTGACTTTACTTATACATCGTATATAATTCAGTATGAAAAACATCATAAATATATTTATAAATCCATCTACAGTCTTTATCAGTGTAAAAGAGAAACCTGAATGGTTTAAGCCTTTGATTGTGGTGTTGATTCTTCTTTCAGCGATCTCTGTGCTTACGATTTCTACATCAAAGGATTTGATTAATGCCCAGCAGATTGAGGCAATGCAAAAACGGAATATGACCGAGGAACAGATAGAACAAGCAATGAAGTTTGCATCCGGTCCAATTATTTATGTTTCTGCCATTTTTGGCACATTCCTCGGCACAGCAGCAATTCTCCTGATATTTGCACTATTGCTAAATATATTTATACCAATGGCCGGGGGTGAAGGTTCATATAAACTCGTTTTTTCTGTGGTGTCTTTTTCTGCTTTAATAAAAGTTCCTGCTCATCTGCTCAGATGGATTCTGATTATGCTTAAAAATTCTCTTGAAGTCAGCACTTCCCTTGCCCTTTTTCTACCTAATTTGGGTACCAAAACCCTTGCATATAGATTTTTGTCAAACATCGATTTCTTTATAATATGGGAGATGCTTCTTGTTGCACTGGGAATTAGTATTACAAACAACTTAAAAAGGAAGAACTCATATATCCTTGTCTTTGCAATCTGGCTTGCTTCAGTCGTTTTGAGTGTTGGACTTGGACAGGCTTTTGGACCAAAATAAAGTTCTATCTTTATTTTGAGATATTCGGCTGATAAAGAATTCTATTTTTAATCATAAAATTTTTGCTGTCATAATGATAAGGATTTCTAAAAAAAATGGAAGCACTATGAATCAGGGGTTTGGATTTCAGATATTGATTCATTGGATTTAGTAAAATTCCCCTAACTTTTTTTATTATACCGGGCTCGCGCTTGCGATAGGGAAATCTAATAATAATCCCTGGGATATAATCATTGGCAAAGATGTTATCCCATATTAATGGTGGTCTACCTAAAATCCCGGTGATGAGGTCAACATCCTTTTCCGTTATCTTTTTTGATACTACACTCTTACCAGTCCAGAAAATTTCAATATTTTTGTTCAATGTTTTTACAATGGTCAAAATATATTCTGTTTTTTCAAAACCACAATACTGGGTAGGGCAGAAGAATAGAACAGGATTTGCGAACTTTTCTTTTATTATTTCATAGACTATATTCGCACTCTCTACCTGTTTTAATGCGGATTTTTTATCCAATTTTATTTTTATATCATCGTAAAATATACTATAGTTTTCAATTCCGATTTTCATCATTGATTTGATTTTTTTCAGGATCGATTTGATTTCTGGTTCTGGACCAGGAGAGAGCGCATAGTTGAATCTTATTCTATACTCCTGGGCAAGGTTATTCAGGGTTTCGAATTCTTTCATCTGGGCAGGTGGGTATAGTTTATAATATTCTTCTCTATGATACGGGTCTGCTTTAGGACCATATACATAAGTATTCAATTTTAGATAAGAGAGAAATTTTATCAAATCACAGCGCTCATAGAATGAGTATGTTTTACCATAAAACCCTTCAACCACGCCGTAGATTTTGCTATTTTTCTCCATCTATTTCTTTAAAAAGTTTTATCCAGGCTTCAGGATTTTTTTCTATTTTCTTTAATTCTTTTTTAACATCGATCTTCAAATTTTTCTGCAGTATACTGAGTGAATCTTCCAATCCCTGGTTCTGGTTAATGCGTTTTCTCAATTCCCGTTCTGCCTTTAAGTAATCAACGAGTTTTGGGTTATAATCAACCCTTTTACAGCATAAAAAAAGTGCAAGGGCAATTGCAGGAAAAAGTTTCAGGTTTTTGATGTCTATTGCCACAGATAGAATATTTTGGGGATGAGAATTTGCTCCACAGGTTCGGTCAATAGTTCAATGAGACTGAGCCGCTTTTGTGGATATATGAGATTGGGTTTTGGTATCCCGAGCATATCACCAATAATCTTCACTGCATCTTCAAAAGAACCAAGGGTATCTACCAGACCTAACTTTTTTGCCTGTCTTCCAGTTATTATCCGTCCATCCGCGAATTTCAAAACGCTATCCCTTGGTAGATTTCGTGCTTCACAGGTCGCCTGGACAAACTGTTCATATACATCAGTGACAACATCCTGGAGTAATTTTTTTTCTTTTTCATCCATTTTACGAAATGGTGAACCGATGTCTTTATGTTCTTTTGATTTGATGACCTCATAGTTAATTCCGATTTTTTTCATCAGTTCTTCAAAAATAGGGAATTGCATAATTACACCAATAGAACCTGTGATTGTGCCTGGATTAGCAACAATTAAATCTGCAGGGAGTGAGACATAATAACCACCGGATGCAGCAAGTGCACCCATAGAAACAACTACTTTTTTCTGGGCACGGCATTTCTTGAGTTCTTCGTATATTTCCTGGGATGCAGCAACACCACCACCCGGTGAATCAACGCGCACGATTATCCCCTGGATATTTGGATCTTCGGTGAATTGTTTTATATCCCGCACGGTCCTTTTTGAAGATGATATAATACCCTCAATCTCAATGACACCGATGTTGCCGGTAGAAATAAACATTGTTCCCCTTGAACCAAGTCCAATTATCAGTCCAAGTATAACCGCAACTGCTAATACAACGATTATTATTATATGCGTTTTTTTCATAAAGACTCCATTTAAATATTTTAATCAAATAATTTAAGAAGTCAAGGTAGGGGCGATATTTTTTAATAAATTTATGAATTTGAAGATGGTGTAACAATATTTAATGCCCTGGGCATTATTGATATTTCAAGTTCTTCTGCCTTTTCTTCTTCTCCATCAATATCCACAGGAAATATCTTATTGGAAACAATCTTTAATTTTCGGGCACGAAGGTGATATAAATTTTTATAAAATAAATGTCTGGCATCATATACGGGAATTAAAACATTTTTGATGAATTTGAAAGTATTGGTGTCTTTTACATACAATATATCAAGATAACCATCATTAATACTCGCCATCGGTGCGATTTTCATACCACCACCAAAATATTTGCCATTTGCAGCACCTATGATATTGATTTTACCTTCATCCATATTTATGTCATCTATATAAATTTTTAAATAAACAGGTTTGGAGATGATGATACCTGCAAGGCTTGATAAGAGAAATGTTAAGAAACCACCAAGGCATTTTGGAATGTGGTTGGCGATTCTCACAACATTTCCGCCGAGACCAGCATCAATGACATTTGCAAAATATCTTTTCCAGGTTTGATTTCCCAATTTGAATTTAATGAACCCTATGTCAATCGGCGTTAGATTCCCTTTGAGTATGATTCCAATCGCTTTTTTATAATCAAAAGGGATATTCAGGGTTCTGCATAAATCAGCACCTGTTCCTGCTGAGATGATTCCAAGTGCAGGAAGTTTATTTGAAAAGTTTTTACACTCCATAATTCCATTTATTATTTCATTTATTGTCCCATCGCCGCCAACACTGATGATTAAATCAAAATTATCCTTTACTCCCTGTATTGCGAGTTCTTTTGCGTGAGATGGATATTGTGTTTCGTTGATATTAGGTTCACACCCTGAATCCTTAAGATAATCCCGAATTTTTTTTAATCTTCTGCCCGTAAGATAGGCACCTGCTGAAGCATTAATTATTACCTTAGCCTTATGAAACATTTTTAATTTTCTTTATTTTTGAAGATTATAAAACCAATTGCTGCCGATATGGCAATAATGGAGATTATACCCCAGATGAAGATTGAACGACCAGGGAATGTATCAAGGAGAATCCCGCCAAGCATCGGCCCGAATGCCCAGCCAAAGGTCTGGGACAGATTATAGAACGCCAGATATCTACCGCGATTTTCTGGACGGGCAAGTTTTGATGCATAACTCTGACTCGATGGCGTTATCACCATTTCTGCAATTGTTATCAACACCATTGAGAAGATAAGAAAAGAGAATCCGCGGGCAAATCCCAGAGATAGATAACCTATAGCATATATTAACGAACCGACCCAGAGTGCAGATAATTCTTTTTTATCAGGGATGAGATGGGTTATTAAATATTGAAATATAACAACCATAAATCCATTAATTGAGAACAATATTCCAAGTTGGCTTTTGCTTATTCCAACACGATTTACAGTGTAGATTGATAAGGGCGAGACAAGCTGGCCCCAGACGATAAATATGCTGAAGGAGATTAATGTAAAGATAAGAAATTTCTGGTCATTTACGACAGAAAATATTTCTTTTATATTAATGGTTAATGCCGGGGCTTTCTGGTTTTGTAAAAATGCATCATCCTCAGGCATTTTTTTATAAACCAGGGATTCTTTACAGTAATTTAGTAAGACTACCATAGCAATTAGCATACATAGGGCAGTGACAAAAAATAGATATGCATACTCCATAGTAGCAAGTAATCCACCGAGTGCTGGTCCCAGTGCCCAGCCCAGATTTCCTCCCATACGCAGTAAACCATAAGCCTTTAATCGTTCATTTGCTCTGGTCAGGTCCGCAACATATGCCTGAGATGCAGGAATATAGAATGAAAATAGTATTGAGTTTATAATTAGAAAGGGTAATATGGTGAAGATATTATGCCAGCGTAAGATAATGAAACCCATTAAGGCAAATAGAATTAATCTCCCTGTTAATGAGCGGACCATTATAAATTTTCTGCCGAATTTATCACTGATTTCACCGCCATATAGACCGACTGTTGCACCGATTATCTGGGCAGTCATCAATATTGCGCCGACAATGGTCATTGAGATATGCAAGACATTGTTCATATAGAGACTCATATAAGGCATTGTTATTGAAAAACCGACTGAACTTATGACACTCGTAATGAATAGTGCCCAGATATCCCTGGGAAAACCCCGGGGTAAAAGAGCGTCTATTTTCATTAAAAATACTATTCTACTTTTAGCAATTCTGCCATAGGGTCCCAGAGCGGAAGATGGATTGGTTCCTGTCCAAAAATTTTTTTGATTTCCTCAGGCAGATATTTTACATTGATTATCACTTCATATAAATAATCATCAACCCAATCATCATACATTGCGTAAAAGCCCTGTTCACCCTCGTCACTGCCATGACTATTTTCAACAAGCCATTTTATTATTTTATTATCTTTAATATCAACACCAAGTATTACCATTGCATGGTTAGAAGCACTGAACTTGTAGAATATTCTGGTTTCTTTATCCATTTTGACTTCAGGTTTAAACAGGGCATTGTAATTAAAAATTTTTGAACTCAGAATTCCAGATTTACGGTCACTACCTTTACCTACATCACAGGCAAACCACACGGGTTCGTTATTTAAGATGGATTTCTTCACAATCTCTTTTATTAAACCAATATCTAAATTTGCACTTTGTGGATTGGGATTGTCAAAGACATTCCGACAATTATCAAATTCATAAAGTCGGTTAAATTCTCTCCCTGGATAATGTATCAAAGAGACATAATCCTTCAGTTTAATTCCGACTGCCTCTTTATAAAAATCAAGAGGGGTATAACTTTTTGTTTCAAAAATTTTTCCATCTTTGTCTTCGTATCGCCAGACAAATTTTTCTGGTGGCTCGGTATAATTCATCACAAGGATCCTGTATATATCTTTTAGTATTTTTAATTTATAAGCCCTGAGTTCAGTATCGTCTGACCCTTCCTTTGCCATTTTCCTTAAAATACTTGCTCCGGCAAGAACCTGTTCGTTAATTACCCGGTTCATTAACCAGGTATTGCTTGTGGGGTGGGTTTCAGGATAGACTTCCTTCGGGACCAGTCCGTATTTTTCAACAAGGGCAACGAACCACTGCCAGTATCCACCGTCCTGGACCCCTTCATCTAGTATTTCGCTGAGTTCCCGGTCCAATAGGTCTCGGTCTTTTGTCTGGAGGACAAATTCAAGGACAAAGTTTGCCTTTTCCAGTTTGTCATAGAATGCAATATAGGACTGTGAAAATTCAAAATTTTTCAGATTATATTTTTTAATGACAATGGGCCTTAAAACATTCAACCCGGCAAATATCCAGCATCTGCCACTATTCTTTTGGTCGGTAATCCCTTTTGTTCCAATTTTATTACTGAACAGATTATTGTGGTTTTTTATGAATTCTCTATTCAATGTCAATTCATTGAGATCATTGTTGGTTAGCGCATTTATTAGTGCGGTATCTTCTATGCTCAGTTGAAGAGAAGATTTTAATTCCTTGAGGAGCAGGGCATTTATTCCGGTTTCTTTAAGATACTGGCTATGTATAGGGTGTATAACAATCAGAAATAAAACAATCACAGCAAAGATGATTTTATTCGGATACATAAATTCTCCTTTTAATTATTTTACGAGAATGACCTTTTCAGTGAAGGTCTTGTTTTCATAATCAGCCTTCACAAAATAGATTCCAGAACTCAATTCTTTATTTTCATTATCAGTGCCATTCCAGATAATTAAATGCCTTCCTTTTGCCATTTTGCCATTTAACAACGATCTTACCAGACGTCCTGTTGCATCATAGACATTTAATTTTATTTCTTTCTCTTCTGGAATATTGAATACTATTCTTAATTTATTATTAAATGGATTGGGAATGGGATGATAGAGCATAAATTTTTCCTCTGGAGTTTTTTGATTATCAGAAATCCCGGGTGCATAATCAGTATAAACCCGCATCATAAAATCGTAAGGATACCAGGCATGCCAACCATAGTTTGATGATTCGGTCCAGTACCAGTACGATGCACTGTCCCTTGGGATTGCGTTATCCATCCCTACATAAGGTGCACTCGGTGAATTCGATAACCAGTGCAGGACAAGCCAGAAAGGGTTTGAATTGTTGATAATGATCGGCGGTGAATAACTTTTGATTGCCCAGCCGGTTCCAGAAGGGAGGATGGTTTCTGGAGGTGCTATATAATAATCTGGATTAAGCCCTGGTAACCCGGAAGAATCAGCGTGTAAAGAAATGAGCATTGGTGAGGATGTGCTTGCGTAAAATCTTGCCTGGGTGACAACAAAAGGTGCGGGCAAACAGGGAATCATTTTTTGCGCAAACTTATTATCATAGAAATTAGGGGACACATAGCCATAGACATCAAGGTTGCCATCGTCATATAATATTTCGGTTGTAATATTTACCTGTTTCATTAGTGTATCATTACTACGATTATAATCTTCGTTTACATTCGTATAGAAATAAACAGAATGGGTCTGCGTTGATAAAGGTGTCCAGGCAGGGTTCAACCAGATCGTGCTCGATTGGAGTGGTGTTAGATAAGCCTGACCGGTTCCGGTATAAACAAGGTTATTACCAGCATCATAGATTTTACATATAACCGGAATGTTTTCTGAATAACTACCATTGTTTGAAATTGTCACCCTTGGTGGTTTTGAGTAATTCAGGGTTAGTTCATCGAACGGAAAATCAATCTTTGATACTGAACCATCATGGAAACAGATACTGCCTTTTTTGAGGGTATCGTTTACAGGATACTGGTCTGTAGAAAGTGCTGTATAGACAACGGTCATATATCTGCCATAAGCAGGAACTGTCCAGTTTGGTGAAAAATTCAATACCTGCTCAGCACCGCTTGGCAGGTTGCTTACCGAAGCGGTAGATTGATAAAGTATTGAACCAAGAGAATCATAGATAAAACAGTATGTATTGAAACTTGCAGTTGCTGTTCCATAATTTTTTACCGTTGCCAGAGGTGTAATAGACTGCCCAACCTGTAAGAAATTTCCTGGTGAATCAATGTTTTTTACACCGACATCATTTGTTAATTGGTCAATTATTCTTATGGCATAAACTTCGCCACCGTTTCCGAATTCCCTTGCATGGACTGCCTTGCCACCAGCGGTCACGAATGAACCATCCTTTGAAATATCTACCGAAGTTAATGAACCTGGTTCATCAATATCATCCAATAACTGGAATATTGGTGTTGATGAGGATTTATTAAAGACAGTTAACACATCTCCAAATGTTCCCTGGTATTGTCCCCAGGAAACCGCTGCACCCCTTTCACCATTTGCAGAAAGTGCACACTCATCAACATAATCTCCATACTGGGTGTATTCCCATAGTGGTGTTGAAGAAGTGGAGTCATACATCAAAACCTTTCCGGAATAAGTCGGGCTATACTGGAATGTGCCTGCCATTATCGTTGCACCATTATCAGAAATGGCTACAGCAGTTACCCAGGGATGCCCTGTATAATGTTCCCATTTCAGGGTGTAGTTTGACCCGTTCCAGCGATATAGATATACCCTGCCATTGAAATGTCCTTTAACCACATATTTTCCGTCACCGGATATTTTTGCACTACCCTGACCATAATTATAAAGAGAATCGCGTCTTGTTCCATCAAGATTGTAAATGTATGTAGCATAATATGTAGAGATACAGAAAACACTTCCGTCATTCGAAATATCAAGTCCATAGATACCATTATTAGGAGAAAATGTGATCGTGCGGATTGTATCACCGTCCTGATTAAAAATAAAGAGCTTTCCAACACCTGTTGCACTTGCAAGGACTCCATAGATTGAACCATTTTCGCTAACTGCAACAGATGTTCCCTGGGAACTTGTTGCAATCTTGAAACCCTGGGGCAGATTAAACCGCCAATTTGGTGCATTGCTGCTGGCGGAAAAACTATAAAACGGTTCACCTGTAGAACCCGCAGCAATATTCTCTCCGGTTAAAGATACATCAACCGGAATATACCACTCAGTCAAAGGTAATGGATATGTCCAGATTGGAGAATTATTCCCGAGGGTTCTGTAAAGGTTTGTCCTTTTGTTATTCAACCACCAGCCTGCCTGGATAAACATACCATTGCCAGAGATTGAAATATGTTCAGCAATTGCATACTGGTGGTTTCTATCCACCCATAGGGTCTCGCCACGGTAAGATTCATATCTTATCGTTGGCGGTAAAATATCACTACTTTTTGCCCCGGGTGTAACAAATCTTACTTTGCCATCAGAAACTTCTATATCAATGCCCGGAATCTGTTCATCCTTTAATATACCACCTGAGGCAAAACATATTATTAGCAATATAAAATAAATTCTTCTCATAATATACCCCCTTTTTGGAATTATAATCATTCAGGTAATGATGTCAAGCAAGACCTGGACTTAAGATTTCAGGGTCTTTCTTTTTGCCACATAGAAACAGAAAATATAAGACCAATTGGTTTGAAACTCCCAGTGGGGATTCTCCGCACGCACCTGCCAGAAATAGGCACCAGTAGTATCAATTCTGATTGTTTCATAGTTTTGGTTCACATTATATTCAAAAAGTGGCATTGAATCAAATAATACCCTTAAACAATAGGATCGCGCCTCGGGTATTCCTTGCCACAAAAAGTTTATAATACCGGGCAGGGAATCAAAATATATAATTGTATCATCGGTAGGATAAAAAAGTTGCGGGGCAGGAAATGTATCCCTAACTTCAAAGTATCTTGGTTCTGACCAGTCAGTATAATAATCCCATTTTGGACCGTATGCCCTAACCTTGAACACATACTTATCATTGTATTTACCATATTTGTCATACCAGTTTTGATTTAAAATATTTGTATCAATCTCCAATGTCCATTCACCTAATGTTTCACCTACAAAATTCACTTCATATATTGTTGCACCTTCAATCCGTTCCCAAAAGATGAGTAATCTATTATTACCCAATGGCATATGGACAAAACTATCAGGTGGAGAAAGAAGCCGGGGCGGAGGCGGGGGAGGAAGTAGAGAATCTTCTTTTGGTCTGTAATCGTTTGGGTTTTTACAATCAAGATTGATTGTCAGCATAAATATAATAATCAAGAGTGTTAATATTTTAATTAAATTATAATTATTCATAGAAAGCCTCCTGACTCCTGAATTTTATTCGTATAACCATTTCTGTCAAGTGGTTGATCCTGAGGTTTACTCACATCTTTAAATTGATTAGCATAAACTATTCTGTAAATAACGAATTCAACAAATACTGATATTGTTTTTTGGTAGATGAATTCCGAAAAATGTAGCGGTGCGATTTATCGCACAAAAATAATGTGTTCTTTGTAATCTATTGATGTATATTATTCTTTTCTTTTCTGTTTTATTAAAATTTTCATTGTCGGATAAATCCGACCGCTACAAAAAATCATTAAAATCCAAGATGTGGGTAAACCTCAGGTTGATTCACATCTTGATATTCAATCAGATTTGATTATAATTTTCTATGCAAAGAACGGGTTTAAATTGGTTATTGTTTTTTATTTGCTATTCTTCAATAATCAACTGCGGTCCTAAATTTACCTATACACCTGAACCAGAAAAAGATGTAAAGATGTGGATGAAGAATCTTTCTTATCAAAAGTCATTCAGATATGAATATAATTTGCATACTGAATTTGCAAAAATAAATGCGAATGGTGATTGTATTATCGGCAGGTCAGAACATATAAAAGGAATCTGGGATTATGGTGATACCATAGTCAATTTTGAGTATATTGGTGTAAATGACCGTGAATGGGCTAAAAAAGAAGATAAATGGATAGAATCAGCAAGGGGCGAAGAGTCGGATATATATGCACAAATTAAAAGAGTTCTTGAGTTTGAAAAATTTGAACTTTTAGAGGGGAATGATAAGTTTCGGTTTCGTTTTAATGCCGCACTACCTTTTCTTGCACCGGATAGATGGCGAGAAATGGTTGGATATGTTGAAATTACACGAAAAAATTATCTTCCTGAAATGATCTGGGTAGGTCTACCTGATTCGAGTGTTTACTGGAGGGTGAGGTTTGATGATTATAACCATAATAGGAAGATCGATCCACCTTATATTGATATAAGGAGTTATGAGATTAAATTAGATAGTTCAATAGAGCACAATCAGGCGATTAAAAAAATAAAGAATCGTTTAAAACTACTAAAATTGAATTGGAAATTAAATAAAGAGGGTAATAAGGTCGTTCTAAAAGTGCCAGGAGATTATGACATTTATGATATCCAGGAACTGCTCGCTCCGGGTATTACTACAATCTATTCTGTAGCCCGTAATGGTAATGAAGCATCCCGGATTTCTTATCTTAAAGGCAATATCAATCAACCCATATATTTATCTGACATTAAATATGATTATAACCACATTAAATCTGCTGTTTTAAATTTCGATAAACTCTCCCGTCCTTACATAACGATAAAATTAAAAAAGAAGTTAGAACCCACAGATCAGATAGCCATTGAAGTTGATAGTAGTTTAATTGCGACCATAAGGCTTGACAAAGACCAAAAAATGGATAAAATCACCATATATCTTAATATGGAATATCTTGAAATTCTGAAATACACGGCGTTCATATCTCAACCTTTATTTAAAATTGAGATAATGCCATTGTCCAAGGGGTCTGATTGACCGGGTTAGTGCTTTTTATATATACAATAGTGCTTTTTGTGCTTCTATTCTATTCAATGCACTCTTATGTATTGCTTTATCTCCATTTCAAGTTTAGAAAGAAAAAAGGTGATAAAAATACCGGTCAAGTCCATAGAGTTTTGAAGACTTACCCCAATGTCACTATACAACTTCCGGTTTATAATGAAAAATTTGTGGTGAGGAGGTTGATAAATAGTGTATTGATGCTTGATTATCCAAAAGAAAAACTTGAAATTCAGATTCTTGATGATTCTAATGATGAGACCACGAGGATAATAGATAATATCTTAAAGGAGCAATCAGAACTGGGATACGATATTAAACATATAAGGAGAGTGACAAGACAGGGGTTTAAGGCAGGTGCACTCCAGTATGGGTTAAGGATAGCAAGGGGTGAATTCATCGCGGTCTTTGATGCGGACTTTGTTCCACCAAAAGATTTTTTAAAGAAACTTCTACCCGAATTTGATGATCCAACAATCGGTGCAGTCCAAGCAAGATGGGGGCATCTTAATTCTGAGGAATCGGTCCTTACAAGGAGTCAGGCAGTTGGGCTTGATAATCATTTTATAAATGAACAGGAACTAAAGAATAAGGCAGGTCTTTTTATAAATTTTAATGGAACCTGCGGTATATGGCGTAAGGCTGCAATAATTGATGGTGGTGGCTGGGCAGGGGATACACTTGCTGAGGACCTTGACCTTTCATATCGGGTTCAGTTAAAGGGCTGGCAGATAAAATATCGCGGTGATGTCGTCGTGCCAGGAGAATTACCTAATGATGTTGATAGTTTCCGGATCCAGCAGAATAGATGGGCAAAAGGAACATTCCAGGTTGCACTTAAATTGCTAAAAGATGTGCTCAGAAGTGAATTAAAACCATTTGTTAAATACGAGGCATTCATCCATCTTACCTGTCACATAAATTTTATGGCAATGTTATTGTTGGGATTGTTTTCGTTTCCAATAATTTATTTCAAAGTAGAAAAGATCGTTGCTGATTCATACTACATATTTGCATCTTTCTTTACGATTGGTGCATTTGGTTATCCCTTGCTCTATTTCTTTTCTCAAAAATTCAGTTATTCTGATTACAAAAGGCGGATACCATATATCGCAAGCGTAATTGCTTATAGTATGGGATTGACAATTTCAAATACAAAGGCTGTCATTGAAGCATTGCTCAATAAAAATATTGTTTTTACAAGAACCCCGAAAAATGGGGGAGTGAAAAATAAGAGATACATAATTGAAGTTAATAGTTTAATACCTTACCTGGAGATTTCTATTGGTGTTTACATTATTTTCACTTTTTTCTATGCATTATTAAATAAGCAGTTTATTCTTTTACCATTTTTAGGAGCATATGGATTTGGTTATTTGCATCTTGGTTATAATTCGCTTAAAGATAAATTTGTTTTATCAAAACCCCAGGAGGTATTATGCTCAAGAGAGAACTCTTAGAAATTTTGTGTTGTCCAAAATGCAAGGGTGAACTTGTGTATGATAAAGATAAGGAAGAACTAATATGTCACAAATGCAAACTTGCTTATCCGATAAAGGACGATATCCCGATAATGCTTATTGATGAAGCAAAAAAAATAGGATAAATTATGTTTGTTATTCCATTTTTGATCCTTACGGCATTAAATTTAAAAGAATTAGGTGATGCAGGTATTCAGATAAATTTTTCTGGCAGAGAGATAGAAATAAATAATTTAAAATTTCCTCAGGCAACATCTTTTGCTCGAACTGGTGAACCTGATGTTCCTTCTTTAAATTTATTTATTGGTATTCCCCAGGAAGGGGGCGTGGATGTAAGGATAATTGAACATCAAACCGAGACCTTCTACGGGATTGATATAAGACCTGTTTTGCCTCTTGCAATATATGAAGGAGAAACTGGTAAGAATGCTGGACAGGTTTCCGAGGTTTATCAGAGAGACCATCTATATCCTGAAAAAATATTAGAAATATCTGACCCTAACTATTTGCGCGATATTAATACGGTCAATCTAAAAATAAATCCTGTTCGTTATAATCCAGTAAAAAAAGAACTTGTGGTTACGCGAGTTTTGAAGATAGCAGTCAATTTCGGGGGAAAACCAAAGGTAATGCCGATTTTTGACGATGCTTTTGAAGAGATCTATAAAAGATTGATAATAAATTATGACCAGTGCAAAAACTGGCGTCGGGAAAGGATACAGCAAGCAATTAAAAATCCATTTTCTACCGGTGTATGGTTCAAGATTGAAATAGATAATGAAGGAATGTATAAGATAGGATATGATGAACTGAAAAAGGCAGGGATAGATCCAAGGCAATTTGATCCCAAGACAATGAAAATATATAATGCAGCATTTGAATTATTGCCAAGAAATGTTCTCCAGCAATTTCCTGATTCACTCATAGAAATCCCTGTTTTCGTTGAGGGTGAAGAGGACCACAGATTTGATAAACAGGATTATTTAGTATTCTATGGTTTTCCTGCAAGTCATTTTGTGCCTGATACAATTATAAAATGGTATGAAAACGGTTATGCAAGGAATAATGTATACTGGTTTACATTCGGTGGTTCGTATGGTAAGAGAATGGAAAAGGTCAATGCCTCCTCGAATAATTCAAATCCCGACACAATTGTTAAGGAAATTCTCCATCTGGAAGAGGATGTTCATAATCCAACACGTTCAGGAATCAACTGGTACTGGATGGATTTCTCATTGAGTAAAAGTGCTGAAAGCACTATGATAAGGATGCCCATCAGTCATAAATTTGCTAAAGGCAAGGCAGAAATAATGGTATCAATATTTGATTCAATGAGTCCGACACCAGTGCCTTTCTGGTATAGATTGAGTTTGAACGAAGAAACTTTTTATAATGATACAGTCATACTACCACAGAGTATGAGCCTACCTCCGGTCAAAATAAAGGGAGAGGTTTCAATAACTGGTGATTCTTCTATTTTTGAATATAAAGCGAGGAGATTCCCACCTGATACTACTCAACTCACTGTTTATCTAAATTGTTTTGATATTAAGTATGATAGGTTGACTGATATGTCTTATCCATTTCATTGTTATTTCAAAACTCCAGGTGACTATACAATAAAATGTAGTAATGTTACTTCTAAACCATTTATAATTGATATAACAGATTTGCGCCAGCCAAAAATGTTTGAGAATTTTACAACCTCGGGAAAGGAAATCATTTTTTCCGGCGATTGTGATTCTTTCCAGTTATTATATGCCTCACAGTTAAAATCAGCCATTGCTGTTAAGTTGATTCCTGCGAATTCAGGCCGTTTGAGAACCATAGATAATGGATGTGAATATTTGATCATTACCCACAAGAATTTTTATAATTCAATAATGCCTCTGGTAAATTATCGGAAACTGGAATATACTACAAAGGTTGTTACTGTTGACCAGATATTTGATGATTTTTCTTATGGGAAATATGACCCACTGGCAATAAAACATTTTCTTTATCATGCATATAATCACTGGACAACTGTTCCCAAATATGTTTTTATCGTGGGCGATGCTACTTACGATTACAAAAATAATCTTCAAAAGGAGAATCCACCAAATTATGTTCCAATGTATGAAACAGGGACAACCCTTTCAGGTAATCCTGGAATTCCACCCAATTATATATATGAAGGTGAATATGCCAATTTCTTCGGAACCGAGGCGATGGTTATGGGTAGAATAACGGTTCGCAATAATCAGGAAGTGCGTGATTTTATTGATAAGTTAATTGCATATGAAAAAAGCGATATTGATGGAACCTGGAATAAAAGAATAATCCTCTCTGCAGATGATGAATATGCAAAAGGTTGGGAAGGGATTTCACATACTGCAGCTTGTGAGGCAGTAAGTTATGTTGTGCCTGAGTCATTATATGACCGTGCAAAGGTATATATGTTGAGTTATTTGCCGTTTCCACCTCATGATGATAATACTGTGAAACCACTCGCAACTGCAGATTTTATTAAGGAACTCAATAAAGGTGCTTTGGTTGGCTGTTTCTTTGGCCATGGAAATACCCATCAACTTGCACATGAAAAATTATTCTATGAAACCGATATAGCAAAAGTGAATAATGGAAGGAGATTTTTCTTCTTTTACTTTGCATCCTGCACAGTAGGTCGTTTTAATGATTCTGACCATGAATGTATCGCTGAGGAATTTGTGCGTATGAAATGTGGTGCGATCGGAACAATGGGGGCACATGCAGCTTCAAGTACAGGCACGAATGAACCTATCGGTATGATACTTTTCAGACTTTTCACAAATCCTGATACGATTCTAACAATGGGTGAATGTTATTACATCGCCAAACACAGTGGATTTGGTATCTCTACATATTTGATGCTTGGAGACCCGGCGACAAATTTAAGGAAAGTAAAACAGAGTTTCAATTTCCAGGCGATACAGGATTCGGTAAGGCCGCTGGAGAGATTAAAAGTTATTTCTGATAAAAAACCTTATTATCTCACCGCCTACATTAAGGATACAACATCTATTAAATGGATTGATCCCACGACAATAAATAAAATCAGCAGTCATATAAGGCGGGCTGTGCGTAAAAGCGATAGTCTCGCAGATACAGTCATTTTTGATTATAGAATAGAAGGAAAAGAAATCTATCAGGGATACTGGGGATTTGATACAGCGCAATTTACAGTTCCTTATATATCAACGAGCCATCTTCCGATAATAAAGTTGAGTGGTTATAAAGACCATTCAAGTGCTGTGTTTGATTCAATCAAAGTAAGAGGGAGTGCGTTGCCAATCACGGACCAGGATGGACCTAAGGTATCATTCTATGATGGTGCGAGACAATTAAAAAATGGAGACCGGGTGGATAAAACCTTTACACTTACAGGTCTTGTCTCTGATGAGAGCGGAATCAATCTTTTGAATTCCAAAGAAGACGCACGCGGCTTCTTTATTTATGTGGGAAAAGACAATGTCGTTAACCGTATTGATTTGCGTAATAGTTTCATCTACAATCAAAATTCCTATTCTGAGGGCGAATTCAAAACCGAAATCACATTTAATAATCCACAGGAATCTATAACGGTCTATGTGAGTGATAATTGTTTTAATCAGACGATTGAAAAGATTCTATTGAATGCTAATATCTATGAGCGGATTTCAATAGAAAATATTCTAATATATCCCAATCCAGTTAAAAATCATAACGGTATATGGATTACATTTGTTCTGTCTCAGAGTGCAAAGGCAACGATAAAGATTTATACAGTTGCAGGTAGGTTGGTCAAGGTTTTCTCAGATATTCCCTGCCAGGCAGGTTACAATCAGAAATTCTGGGATGGCAGGGATGGGTCCGGAGATGATTTGAGCAATGGTGTCTATCTTGTCCATATTCTTGCTGAGGGAAATTCAGGGATTGATAAGAAGGTTGAGAAGTTTATAATAGCACGGTAGAAGTTTTTAGCGAACAAATAATTCTTATATCAAAATTTTAAAGAACCATCTTGACTACTTAAAAAATTTGTTTATTATTTATATATAGAAAGAGGGGGCAAAATGAAAAATCTAAAATATATAGCTTTTGGGATAAGCATTATCACAATGGTTCTTGCTATAATCGCCCGGTTATTCCTGCCAGAAAAAGCCTTATTCGGCCTTGCTGCTTTAACCTATCTTCGTCTGACGATGACGATGTTGATGTTCACTCTTGCCTGTCATTTTTTGTTTACAAAATAAAAAGGGGCGGATGACTCCGCCCCCGGCGTAAATAATAAATAACTAAGCATTAGTTTGTGGTGGTTTTAATGCCCTTGTATTCTCTTCAATGGCAAGGACGACGAGAATCATATCTGCAGCCGCGAGCAAACTTACAAACATAAATGCACCATAGATCAATATCCCGAATGCCATACCTATTCCGCCAAATACACCGAGTGCGCCCATACCACCGTATCCACCATACCCTCTGCTCATCATACTGCTCATTGCTGCACCGCCAACGAGCATAACTATAAATCCGATCACGGTTAGAACCGCAACAATCCAAGCAAGGATTTTAAAGATAACCGAGACAACACGCAGTGCTGTAAATCTTTTCTCCATTTTTACCCCCTTTATATGACTAATGATATATAAAAAGTTGGTAAAGTCAAGGTTGATTAACGAAGATTAAGTTTCTTTTTTATTGACTTCTCTTTTTTTTTGGGTAGAATATAGCAGTTTTTAATAAGAATTTTAAAGGAGGTATAATGGCAAGATATAAGATAGCCTGGCTACCAGGGGATGGAATTGGTAAAGATGTTCTGGATGCAGCAAAGATTGTGCTTGATAAATTAGGTCTTGATGCTGAATATATACACGGTGATATTGGCTGGGAATTCTGGTGTAAAGAAGGCGACGCTCTACCCACACGGACAATTGAATTGTTAAAAAATGTAGATGCAGCGCTATTCGGTGCAATTACTTCAAAACCCACCAAACAGGCTGAGGAGGAATTAGTCCCTGAACTAAAAGGTAAGGGTCTTGTATATCGTTCGCCGATTGTGAGAATGCGTCAATTATTTGATCTATATATATGTTTAAGGCCCTGTAAGGCGTATCCTGGGAATCCATTGAATTATAAAGAAAATATAGACCTTGTTGTTTTTCGTGAAAATACTGAAGATTTATATTCTGGGGTTGAGTTTTATCCGGTACCTGAAGAACTATCAAAATTGCTTGGCAATCTTTCAAAAAATTTTGAACCATTTAAAAATTTAGGTCTAAAGGATTTTGCAATTTCCTGCAAAATAAATACCCGAAGGGGATCAGAAAAGATTATCCGTGCGGCATTTGAATATGCAAGAAAGAATAAGAGAAAGAAAGTTACGATTATTCATAAGGCAAATGTTGTGAGAACAACCGATGGTTTATTCCTTGAGACAGCGCGGGAAATCGCAAAGGAATATCCTGATATCCAGATGGATGATGCAAATGTAGATGCAATAATGATGTGGTTATTAAAGAATCCTTATAATTATGATGTGCTTGTAGCACCGAATTTATATGGTGATATAGTATCTGATTTGTGCGCACAGATGGTAGGTGGTCTGGGATTTGGTTGTTCTGGAAATATTGGTGAAAGGCTTGCGGTATTTGAACCAACCCATGGGTCTGCACCAAAATATGCAGGGATGTATAAGGTTAATCCCATTGCTACAATTCTTACCGCTAAGATGATGATTGAGTGGCTGGGTGAATTAGAACTTGCAAAGAGACTTGAGAATGCAGTCGCAGAGGTTATCAAAGAGGGTAAAGTTAAGACTTATGATATGGGTGGAAGTAGTTCAACCCTTGATATGGCGAGGGCAATTGCTGAAAAATTATGACAATAATTGAGAAGATATTCTCACGGGCTACAGGTAGGAAGGTCAAACCTGATGAGTATATATGGGCAAATATAGACCTTGTTGCAATGCGTGATTTTGGTGGTCCTAATGTAGTCCAGGAATTTAAAGAGAATTTTTCTGATGCGCCGGTTTTTGATAATACAAAGGTGGCGATTACATTTGATTTACATATCCCACCAAGGGATGAGAAGGTTGCACAAAACCAGCAGATTCTAAGAAGGTTTGCCCGGGAAAAAGGAATAAGATTATTTGATGTCAATACAGGTATTGGACAGCATATTCTACTGGAAAATGGACTGGTCAAACCCTGGAGTATCATCATCGGGACTGATAGTCATATGAATCTTCTTGGTGCGGTTGGTGCAGCAGGTTTTGGTATGGGCACAACCGATATTGCCGGAGCATTGTATAATGGAAAATTATGGTTCAAGGTGCCGAGGACAATAAAGATTATGGTCAATGGAATTTTAAAATTTCCTGTTACTGCCAAGGATGTGATACTCTATATCCTGAAGAATCTGACAACGAGCGGTGCCCTGAACCGTGCTATTGAATTTTATGGTGAGGCGATAAAGATGATGGATTTTAGCGAACGGATTACTATGACAAGTATGGTCACTGAGATGTCCGGTGATGTTGGTTTCATCGAACCTGATGAAACAGTATTTAAATTTTTGAGGACACATAATGCTGACGATGTAGAACCAATAAGTGCGGATTTAGATAGTGAATACGAAAAACTTTATGAATTTGATATTACAAATTTGAGACCACAGATTGCCTGCCCTCATTCACCAGATAATGTTGTAGATGTTGCAGATATTGCGGGCAGGAAGATTGACCAGGTATTTATTGGTTCCTGCACAAATGGAAGGTTTGAGGACCTGAAGATTGCGGCAAGAATTCTTGAGGGCAAAAAGATTCACAAAGATGTTAGGTTGATCATTGTTCCGGCAACGATGGAGGTAGCAACACAGGCAGAGGCAGCAGGTTTATATAGAATCTTTTTGCATAGTGGCGCAGTCGTGGTCAATCCTGGTTGTTCATTGTGCACAACCGGGCATCCAGGGATACTTGCCCCTGGTGAGGTAATGATTTCTACCTCCAATCGGAATTTTATCGGTAAACTTGGAAAAGGCGCAGAGGTTTATCTTGCCTCACCAGCAACTGCAGCGGCAAGTGCGGTAAAGGGTGAAATAACTTCACCACTGGATTTATGGCAATAAATTCTTTCTGAAAGGGTGATGATATGTCTATTCTGAATAACACATTTAAAGGTAGGGTCTGGAAATTCGGTGATGATATCGATACAGACCAGATATATCCAGGAAAATATTTACCCCTCACTGACAAGGCTGAGATGGCTAAACATGCGATGGAAGGAACAGATGGAGGAGAAGAGTTTTTAAAGAATGTAAAACAGGGTGATATAATCGTGGCAGGAAAGAACTTTGGTTGTGGTTCATCAAGGGAGCATGCGGCAATTGCAATAAAAAGGGCTGGTATTAATATTGTTATTGCAGAGTCCTTTGCCCGGATATTCCATCGCAATTGTATTAATACTGCCTTGCCCATTCTGGAATTAAAAGAAGCAAAAGAGATCAAAAAGGGCGATATTCTGGAGGTGAATGTTGAGACCGGTGAGATAAAGAATTTAACCCAGAACAAAACTTATCGCGCTGACCCCATTTCCCAACTGGAAAAAGAAATCATCAATGCAGGCGGTTTACTCAATTATTTAAAATCTTCAAAAGTAGGATAAGGGATGGATGAGAATTATATAAAAAGATTGTTTCCAGAGATAGGAGAAATAAAAGAGGAAAAAATAAGAAAAGGTGTTATTAATGCCTGGTTTATAGCAATTGAAAAAGGAAAATGGCAGGATATTGAAAATATTCCATTTACACTCCTGGTTAATACAAGTAAGAGTTTAATTGAACACACCCGTGCGGTAACAAAAATGGCAATGGCAATTGCCCGAATTAGGGATGACCTAAACTACGATATAGTTGTGGCAGGTGGTTTGGTCCATGATGTTGGTAAATTGCTTGAATACGAATACAAGAATGGGAAATATATTAAAAGTGCTTATGGTAGACTTGTCCGCCATCCAGTTTCGGGTTATCATATTGTTCTTGAGGCAGGCTTGCCTTTAGAGATTGCCCATATCGTTTGTGCCCATTCTGAAGAAGGGGAGAAGGTGAATCGTTCTTCTGAGGCAATCTTGATTCACCATTGTGATTTCATTGATTTTGAGATAGAAAAGGCAAAGCCAGGGAGTTAAAAAAATTTAAAAAACAAAAGGGGGCGGCTCTGCCGCCCCCTTTTTTGTATTCTCGTCTATTTTATGGCACACGTACATTACCGCTTGGACAATCATAAAAAGTATTATTGTTGAGAAGGTCGTTGGGATTTGGATACTGTGTTCCATCAAGATATATTCCCCAGTTTCCGCTATGGCCAATGCTGTCACCAGAGATTGTAGGAACTGCATTCCGAATGAAGATATTTCCAGGCCAGCTCGTAGAACCTCCACCATATTCAATTGTGCAATTAATAAGTTTGGATGACGCATCAATGGCAAGGTCATAAAAACCTATATTGAACCAATCACCTGGTGATGGTGAAGCAACATTACTGGTGAATCTTATTCTGCCAGTCGTGCCATCAGCAATAAGACCACCTGAACCTGAGTATCCTGCAAACATTTCAACATCGGGCTGGAATTTTATTATATTGCCTGGTGCAATCGTTATTACTGGATTGGTCGCATTGTCTCCAATGTCAATGTCGTAAGTAATAACATAAGGGACCCCAGGATTCACCCAGGTGCCACTGGTATGTATAGTTCCGCCAGTTACCTCAACAGCATTGATCGTATTCCCGGTGAGGGTATTACCGGTGCCGATTGTCCGCACATATTCTGCATTGATATGAAGTGGATATGAGCCACAACTGGTAATAGTATTATTCGTGAATGTATTGAATCCTGCATTATTGCTTAGATACACACCATAATTACCACTGTTCCTGAATGTGCAGTTTGAAATCTTTACAAAGGTAATTCCCTGGGCATAAAATTCACCGGGCCAGGATGTGCTACCGCCACCATATTCAAATATACAGTAAGTGAAACTGGAGGTATTCATTGCATTATCGTAAAGTCCGATATTCAACCAGTCGCCTGGAGATGGACTCGCAACATTTGAAGTAAATAGAATTGTAGAATCCGCGGTTCCATTTGCCACAATAGCACCTGCTGTTGATGAATAACCAGCATACAGTTCAACCCCCTGGTTGAATTTGACAATACAACCCGGCTTTATGGTGAGGGTTGCATTATTTTCTACCCAGACATCATTATCAATTATATGGGGATTAGCACTTGGATACCAGGTTTCATCCGTAGTTATCGCACCGCTATGATGAGTAGGACCACTTGTAACCGTCAGGGTGGCAGTTCCTGATACATCGTCTGCGGTTGCAGTGATTGTGCAGGTTCCTGAAGCCACACCAGTTGCTAGTCCACTACTATTGATCGTGGCAACTGCAGTGTTAGATGACGACCAGGTGAAGTCAACATCTGCTACTTCATTATTATCAGCATCATAAGCCCGGGCAGTGAACTGCTGGGTTTCACCTGTGCCGATTGTGGCGGTGCTTGGTGTTACCGTAATATGGTCAACTGCTGTTTCAGTCCCGCAACCTAAAACCAGCAATAGCACTGCCATTGTTGCGTATAAGAGCTTTTTCATTAATGCCTCCTTTGTAGCTCTTGTATTTTTATAATAATTATATCCAAAAATACATATATGTCAACGGTTGATTTTTATACCTTGACAAACATCTTTTTTTGAATATAATGTGTTATGATTTTGAAAAAGGTAGCACTCAATTATAAAAAGGATACCAGAGTATCAGGAAATCAGAAGAACAGATACTTTTCTTTACAGAAGGAGAAGAATGGCTGATGCGGTAAGGTTTGGTGTTTCAATGAACAAAAGGTTGCTTGTGGATTTTGACCGTTTGATTTCGGAAAAGGGATATAAGAATCGTTCTGAAGCGATAAGAAAACTAATCCGCGAAAAACTTGTGCAGAAGGAATGGGAATCCTCAAAAGAAGAGATTGTCGCAACGATTACAATGGTATATAGCCATGAAGTAAGGGAATTGACCGAACGGTTGACCGAGATGCAGCATAAATATTATAAACAGATAATATCTGCGATGCATATTCATCTTGACGAACATAATTGTCTTGAGATACTGGCAATAAAGGGTAGGGCAGAGGAAGTCAAAAAGATTGCAGACAGGCTTTTAAGCACAAAAGGCATAAAGCATGGTCAATTGACCACGACAAGCACGGGCAAGAGACTGGCATAATGAAATGATTAAGGGTAAGTGGGTGTTTCTCAAAGTCATTGACTTTTTCTCATAGACGCAATGATAAATTAAGGCTATGGCATGGTCTCTTAACTGTTACACAAAATAAAATGTATAAGATAAGAAACTATGAAGTTAAGAATATGTGTTACCTTTTTTATATTAGTAGCACAAAAGGAGGTAATTGATGAAAAGGCTACTAAACAAAATAATGATGGTTGGAACAATAATGGTATGTATAGGTTTTGGTGCCCGTCCTTTTGGAACCGATGATGCGGGCACAGTATCATCTGGTGCCTATGAACTGGAGCTCGGCTATGACTTATGGAGTGAAATCGGCACTCTGGGTCTTGGTTTCAAACATGGACTGACTGGGAAGATGGACATTGGTATCGGTTTTGGGTTCAATCTCGTAACCGTGCCCAAAAATTCATTCACACCCTCAGAACTCTGCTTAAAGTATGCCCTTTTGCCAGACCTTTTTGCCACATCTTTTACTGCTGAAATCGGTGGTTCTTCTTATGCCCTCAATGGTATCCTGACCCGTTGTTTTGGTCCAGTGGAATTTGATGCGAATTTTGGATATGTTACAGGCGATTCAAGTATCAACTATGCAGGTGCAATAATCTATAGTATTGGAAATCTTGCCATAGGTGGTGAAGTTCTTGGTGACAAAGAGACCCAGAGTTTTCTTATTGGTGGACGCTGGAGAATGAAAGAAGGATTGATGGTTGATGCAGGTTTTACAGGTGATCTTGATTTTGAAGAAAAAATCGCTACTTTTGGGCTCCATTATGAATTTTGAACACGGGACTGAAGTCCCTAATGCAAAAAGATAGGGTGAATAGATTGATTACCCCTCACCCTTACCCTCTCCCACAAGGGGAGAGGGATCTGATATAGACTGATATGATAAAGGAGGAAAAATGAAATACAATAAAATAGTAATTGGGCTAATTGCTGGGCTTTTTCTCGGAATTCCTTTGTATGCTCACTTCCAGATGATACTGCCAAGTGCTAATATTGTAGATGACCAGAAATCAGCAACAATAAACCTTGAACTCCTTTTCTGCCATCCATTTGAACAGGAGATGCTCAATATGGTCAAGCCTGTTCAGTTTGGGGTTTTAATAAATGGTGAGAAAAGAGAAAATCTTTTAGGCACAATTCTTGAAAAGAAGATAGATGGCCTTTCAGCCTGGTCTACAAGTTATAAAATAAAGCAACCCGGTGATTATGTCTTCTATGTTGAGCCTGCACCATACTGGGAACCTGCAGAAGAGAAATTTATTGTCCATTATACAAAAACTATTGTCAATGGCTTTAGCTTACAACAAGGATGGGATGCTGAGATTGGTTTAGAGACTGAGATAATACCTTTGACAAGGCCCTATGGATTATATGCAGGCAATGTTTTTTGTGGAATCGTGAAGGTAAATGGGAAACCAGCACCATTTACTAATGTAGAGGTTGAATACTACAATGTGGATAAAAAATACAACGCACCCCAGGAACCATATATCACCCAGGTAATAAAGACCGATGCCCAGGGTGTCTTTGTTTATGCAATACCCAAACCTGGATGGTGGGGTTTTGCTGCATTGAGCGAAAGGGAGACAAAACTTCTAAATAAACAGGACAATAAAGAATATCCAGTTGAGATCGGTGCGGTGATATGGGTTAAATGTGAAGAAATGAAATAAGGTGAATTATGCATATCGCTGAAGGAGTCCTTTCTGCACCAGTATTGATAGGTGGTGCGACGGTTGCAACCGCTGGAACTGCAATCGGCCTAAAAAAAATAGAGTATCAGGATATGCCCAAGATTGCGGTCCTTTCTTCGGCATTCTTCGTTGCCTCGCTTATCCATATTCCGGTTGGTCCTACAAGTGCCCATCTCATTCTCAATGGACTCTGTGGAATAATACTGGGCTGGGCTTCTTTCCCAGCCCTGCTCCTTGGTCTTTTTCTGCAGGCAATATTATTCCAGTTTGGTGGGTTTACTGCCTTAGGTGTGAATACAGCAACGATGGCAACATCATCGGTATTTTGTTTTTTGCTTTTTAAGGGATTGGTAAAATCACCAAATAAGTTATTGAATTTTGCTGGTGGATTCTTATCAGGATTTGCAGGTGTATTTATCGCTGGCTTGCTTGTTGCATTATCACTATCATTGAGTGGCGAGGTTTTCATACCAGTTGCTAAGATGATTGTAATCGTCCATATCCCGGTGATGATTATTGAGGGAATTCTTTCTGGATTTGTAGTATTATTTTTGAAAAAGGTAAAACCGGAATTACTGAATTAGAAAAGGAGTGAAAGGAGGTTTAATGACCACCCGAGATATTAGAGGCTTTATTTTAATAATTCTTTTACCCTGCCTCATCTTCGGCCATAAAATCAATATCTTTGCCACAGTGGAAGGAAACAAAATTTTTACACAATCCTATGCGAACGATGGCGTAAAGATCAAAGGTGGAACCATAGAGGTCTATGATAAGGCGGGTAATAAAATTCTCACAGGAATAACCGATTCACTGGGTGAATTCTCTTTTAATATTCCTAAAAAGGATGACTTAAAGATTGTAGTCATTGGTGGAATGGGACATCGGGCCGAGACCATTATCTCAGCTGAGGATTTACCAGAAATAGATAACCCTAAGTTGGAAAAGACACAGTTCAAACCAAAAAAAGAATCAGTTCAATCTCCCGTGATTACCAATGTTGAGATTGATACAATTGTGATTAAGAGATTGATTGAAGATGCCCTTGATAGAAAATTCCATTCTGTGATAAAACTTATTGCCGAACAAAAGAAAGAGCGGGTAAGATTTACAGATATCATCGGTGGTATTGGTTATATCTTCGGTATAATTGGCATTTTCGCTTATTTTATGGGTAAAAAAAAGAATGTTTGAAGAACAGATAAAGGGCAAATCAATAATCCACAAACTTGACCCCCGGGTAAAACTAATCTATGCACTTGTTTTTTCTTTAGTTATAGCACTTCAGAATAATTTCGGTTCTGCAATCACAGGTTTTGTTATTAGTATTGGACTCACCCTACTTGCCCAGATAAGAATTAAAGAGATATTAAGAAGATTGCTTGTGGTCGATAAATTCATTTTGCTGTTATGGCTCATTCTTCCCTGGAGTTATCCTGGTGATACATTATTTAGTATAATTGGTCTTAATTTTACTCGCCAGGGAATTTTATTCACCCTGGTATTGACCATTAAGGCAAATGCGATTATGCTCATTCTTATCTGCTTTCTTGCCACATCAAGTATTTTTGATATTGTTCATAGTATGATACATCTCAGGATTCCTGAGAAGTTGGTGTTTTTGTTTTTCCTTATGTTCCGTTATATCTGGCTTCTTTCGGATGAATACGAAAGGATGAAAAGGGCAATAAAGGCAAGGGGTTTCAAATTCAGAAACTCTATCCATACCTATCGGACAATCGGCTATATAGTTGGTGGTCTTCTGGTAAAAAGTTATAACCGTGCTGAAAATTTATATCGGGCAATGGTCTGCAGGGGATTTGTCGGGAAATTCTGGTTGATAGACCACTTCAAATTCAGATTCATAGATATAATTGGTGCCATAATATTGACCATTTGCAACATTGTGATTATAATTGCCTGATGAAAGAAAAATATATGATAAAACTTACAGGTATCACTTTTGGATATGATGGGAAACCATTGCTCTTTGATTCTCTTGATTTTTTTCTTCCTGAAGCAGGGCGTGTCGGGATAATCGGACCAAATGGCTGTGGTAAAACCACCTTATTTAATATAATAATGGGTTTTGTTAAGCCTGTAAAAGGGATAATTGAGATTTCAGGTAGGGTTATAAATGGTGAAAAAGATTTTCAGAAGGTGCGTGAAATGATTGGCTTTTTATTCCAGAATTCGGATGACCAGTTATTCTGTCCGAGTGTAAGGGAAGAGGTTGCATTTGGACCTTTAAATTATAGACTACCGAGGGAAGAGGTTGAGAAAAGGATAAAAGAGTCACTTGAAATTGTTGGGTTAAAAGGATTTGAAGAAAGGGCACCCTACCATTTATCCGAGGGTGAAAAAAGAAAACTTGCGCTCGCAACAATCCTTGCAATGAGACCAAAAATTCTGCTTCTGGATGAACCAACTAATGGGCTTGATGATTCTGGTTTAAAGAGCGTGGTTAAAATTCTAAATAATAGCGATTTAACATATGTGGTAATATCACAGGATATTCATTTTTTGAAGGATATAGCAAGGATTATTTATACAATTGACAGGGGAAAATTAAAAGAGATTAATTTTCATTCTTACTAATAATTTCCAAAAATAAATCAACTATCTCTCCATCAAGCTGGGCGTCTTTAACATTTTCTAATTCTTCAATTGCTTCCTGTTTTGATTTTGCCTTTCGGTAAGGTCTTTCTGAGACCATTGCATCATATGTATCAGCCACAGCAATTATCCGTGCTAAGAGTGGAATCTTATTACGGTCAAGCCCTTCAGGATAACCCTTTCCATCAATCCTTTCATGATGGGCATAGACAATATCAAGGATGGGCTTAAATTCGCTGACAGTTCCGAGTATTTTCTTTCCCAGGATAGGATGATTAATGATATACATTTTTTCTTTTTCTGAAAGTGCACCTTTTTTGTTCAAGATTCCATCAGGTATACCGATCTTTCCAATATCATGCAATAGACAGGCCTGCTTTAAAATTTCTTTATCCGATTCAGAAAGTCGTAGTTCTTCAGCAATCTTCAGGGCATAATCAAGGACCCGTAGTGAATGACCAGCAGTATACTCATCCTTGGCATCGAGTGTTTTTGCAATCAGCTGGACAAATTCAATAAAGTTTTTGTTGGACTTTACAATCAATTTTTCAATTTCCTCTTTTGATTTATTCAAACTGGCAAAGACCATCGAATATTGTGAGAGGAATGACCAGGCAAAGGTTAACATTATGATGAAGATGCCAAAAATAAAGGGGTCTCTTATTTGTAGTATCAATGCGCGATTTAAAAAGGTTCCGGTAATATCAATCAATCCTAATAATACCGCAGAAATAATACCTATAATCATTGGCCTGATATCAATCAACTTTGGTTTGTTCTTTCTATAATATTTTATTGTATCGATAAATATATAAGTTGCCCAGATTGCAAGGAGAAGGACCAGAAGATATGTAATATTTGATTTTAGAGGTCGGTGGATACCAGCAAAACTTAGAAGTTCATTTTTTATGAACAAATCAGTGGAAAGTGTTAAAGTGATTAGTATAATCGAAAAGAACCCGGAGACCCAGCAAAAAATTTTTGAATAACCTTTTCCAATTGTATTATAAACAAACTGGGGGAAGATAAAAAAATAGGCAAAGATGCAGGAAAACATAAATTTATTCCAGAAGATAAGATTTGAATCTGCTGATGACAGAGTGGACATAAAATAACTGGAAAGTAAAAATCCTGAACCAAATAGAAAGAAAAATCCAGCATAAAAAAACTTTTTATCAAACTGATTTTTGAAGTAAAGATAGAATAAACCCAATGATAATAAAAAAACGGTGCAGAAAAAACTAAAAGTAAGTTGTTCAATGAGCATATAATAATTTATATAAATTTTTGACTCTGTCAATAGGGATAATCTTGACTTACAATTTTTTTTGGTTAAATTCTTATGTGTTGCTATTATTGATTATAGTTGCCTGTGATTTCAGGGGATTATGGATTCCCAGATGGTCGATACAGGATAATCAAAAGATATTTGAACTGATTGATAATAAATTCAATCATATATTCTTACAGATATTCGGGAATGGTGAGGCATACTATCCATCAAAGATTGCACCAGTAAGAATAAATGATGACCGATGGCTGAAAGAATTCCTTTATAATGCTCATAAAAGGGGAATTAAAGTTTCTGCCTGGATAAATGTCTTTTATTCCTGGGGTTATGGTCCAAGGATAGAGAATGCCCGGCATCCGATCAACTTTGCACCTGATTGGTATGTTTTTGATAGAGACAAGAGATCGATTTGTGATTATGGTGTTGATGAACTAAAAAAAATGCAAATAGAGGGTTATTATCTTGCACCGGCAAATCCGAGTGTAAGGATTTATTTATTGAATGTGATTGAAGAAATACTTGGCCATTATGATTTTGATGGTATCCATCTTGATTATATAAGATATCCGAATGAAAATTTTGTATATGATATACATCTTCGGACAAAATTCCAGAGAAGGTATTTTTATGACCCGTTGGACCTTGATAGTGACTCACTCAGGCTAAAGCTTGGGATAAATGGTATTGACGAGTTAAACAGAATATGGTGGCAATTTATCAATGATGATCTTACTGAATTTTTGATTCAAATAAAAAACAGAATAAAATCTAAAAATCCTGGTTGTTTATTATCTGCTGCAGTGAAACCTGATTATTCAATTGCCCGGATTGAATTTTATCAGGACTGGGTTACCTGGGTCAACAATGATTATATTGATTTTGTATGTCTTATGGCATATTCAAAAAATATTGAAGGGATAATACATAAAACATTAAATAATGTAAAAGATCATAAAAAAATTATGATTGGGCTGGGAATTTACAATCTTAATCCCGAGACGATAAAAAGACAGATTGAAATGATAAGAAAAACAAAATTTAGCGGTTTTATATATTTTTCTTATCCTCAGTTAAAGGAAAATAAAAGATATCTGGAGTTGATAGATTAAAAAAGGACCTTATCCGGATTTCTTTTATTTATACCATATTTTTTCATTTTCCGAAATAAAGTTGAACGATTTATACCCATCAACTTCGCTGCCTCAGTCATATGCCAGTTCACGGTATTCAAAATTGTTATTATATATTTTTGCTCAGCCCTAATTTTTATCTCCTTTATATTAGGAATTGCTTCATTAATTCCTTTTTTCATTTTTAATTCTCCTTAATAGATAGAATTAATATAAGGGCGGAAGTGCCTAAGTTTTTTTCTACAAAACCCTCTCCACATTCCGCCCTATTTTACTCTACCCCAAAAATATATATGCAAATTTCGTGCCTGTTCATATTTATTTAAAATCATAAAAAACCTTTGAAATTTCGCAACTTTTTATTTAAATAGATTTCAAATAATTGCGGTTTTTTAAAATATGTTGCAGGTTTGCAACAACATTTTTTCCAATAGATTTACTATAGAACTAAAATAATTTAAAACCTCTGAAAAATCGGTAGAATTTAACGAAATTGACAAAATATGAAATTGTTGCATAATTGCAACATCATTTGTGCAACATTGCAACAAGATTTTTGAAAAATTTTTATATACAGGATTGACTTTTAGATAATTTTTATTATAATTCTTTATGCGGATGTTAATCTTGAGTTGTAAAAGTTTGTTACAAAAAGAGGTTGGTGATTTAAAACCACTTGGAGAAGAGATAGAAAGATATAAAAAGAGAAACAAAAACTATGAGATAAAATTTGTCTTTTTTGATGAAAATAACATATTCAGTATTAAACCAGTAAAGAAAAAACCAAAGGATATAAGGGGATTCATCAATCAGATTGAAAAAAAATGGGGCAATATCCAGACAGTCTTGATCATAGGTGGGGATAGGGTCGTGCCATTCTACCGTTTGCCTAACCCCTGTGATGATGACGATGCAAGTGTTTTGTCTGATAATCCATATGCCTCAAGGGATGATGATTTTTTAATTCCTGAAAGGGTATGTGCAAGAATACCGGATAATAAAAGAATAGATTTTATTATTAAGCAATTGAATAAATCTTTCATCAGGTTTAATAAGTCATTTGGTATGAGTGCCGCAGTGTGGAGGGAGGCATCAAAGAATGTTTACAAACAGATAGGTGATATAAAGGAACTGAAGATTTCACCACCCACAACATCTGAAAATTTTAATTCGGAATGGCTTAAGAACAAGGATTTTTTATATTTTAATTTACATGGTAGTGCAGTATCAGAGAATTGGTATGGACAGCAGGGTAATGAATATCCTGTTGCCTTAAAGCCCTCAAATATTTTATCAGCGACTGGTTTTGTAGCATCAGAGGCATGCTATGGTGCTTATATAGTTAATAAAACTGAAAAGAATGCATTGTCATTGAAATTTTTGGACCAGAAAGACATAATCGGATTCTGTGGTTCGACAACCATTGCTTATGGACCTCCAGCCCCACCTTCAAGTGAGGCGGATCTCATTGTGAAATACCTTTTTGAATATTTAAAACAGGGATTATCAGTTGGTGAGGCATTTAAAAATGCCAAGATCGATTTTGCCCGTAAAATGATAAGACGCCATGGTTTTCTCGATGATGATGACCAGAAGACCTTGCTGCAATTTGTGTTATATGGTGATCCTTTATTAAAATTATTTTAATGGACAAAAGTCCAGGGGAGTTAAATGATTGAGAAGAAGATAATAGAAAAAATAACAAAAGAGGTTGGGAAGCAGTTCCCTGAATTTAAGGGTGTTAAACCCGAGGTCAATGAGAAAAAGATACCACCTCAGAAGGCAGTCTACAAAAAACTTTCCCTTGAGGTTTCCAGGGAAACACGCACTGTATTCAATTTTAGATTTGTGAAAAAAGTTAAGATGGCAGATAATATAAAGATGAATAAGATTTTGATTGTGACCACGGATAAACTTGGTCAGATTATAAAAATCAGTCAGTCAAAATAATGAGAAAAGGAGATTTATGGTTGAAGTTCTTATAATCATTTTGATTTTTTCTTTTGTTTCTTTGATTTTTTCTATAATTCAAAAGTTTCTACCTGTAAGTATCTTCCAGGTGATTGTGCTCTTGCTTACTATCTATCTTTTGATTCGTGTGCGGGTGAAAATTTCACGGGCAGAAAAAGAGAAATTGAGGGCAAAGATTGACGAGTTAGAAAAGAAGATTGAGAGTCTGAGTAAAAAAGAAATTTAAGTTTTTTACCAGGTTGCTTTTCTAACCCCGGGAAGTTCACCCTGGAGCGCGAGTTCTCGGAAACAGATACGGCATAACCCAAATTTTCTATAAAAACCTCTGGGCCTTCCGCATCTCTGACAGCGATTATACTTCCGGGTTGAAAACTTTGGCGGTCTTTTTGCTTTTATAACCAAACATAACTTTGCCAATTAACCTCCTCTTTTATTTTTTTCTCTCAAAAGGCATACCCAAGCCTTCAAGTAATGCGAGGGCATCCTCATCCTTTTTTGCTGAAGTTACAAGGGCAATATCCATCCCAAATACCTTTTTTACCTTATCATATTCTATCTCAGGGAATATAGTTTGTTCATTAAGACCGAGGTTATAAGAGCCACGACCATCAAATGAATCCCTCTTGAAGCCTTTAAAATCTCTTATCCTTGGTGCAGCAAAATTGATAAAACGATCAAAAAATTCATACATCCGGTTGCCTCTTAATGTCACTTTTAATCCGATTATCATCCCCTTGCGAATCTTAAAATTAGAAATAGGCCTTTTCGCCCGTGTGTATGCAGGAGCCTGTCCAGTTATCTTTGCAAGGTCTTCCTTTATGATTTCAAGTATCTTTGGGTCTGCAACTGCCTCACCCACGCCTACATTAATCACTATCTTTTTCAATTGAGGAACCTGATAAATATTTTTATATCCTAATTTTTTTAATAATGAGTTCCTTAATGTCTCTTCATAAAAAATCTTTAATCGTGGTTTATAACTTGTTTTCATTCTATTATCTCCCCGCATTCCTTACAGATTCTGACCCTTCTTTTTTCAATTTTCTCTCTTTTTACTTTGACTTTTTTGCCACATTTTGGACAGATGAGAATAAGATTTGAAATATGAACTGGTGCAGGTTTAGTAATTATGCCGGATGGCTGAGTCTGGGACCGGGCACGCTGATGTTTTTTTACAAGATTGATCCCTTCAACTATTGCCGTTCTTTTTTCACGATCTATTTCAAGAACCCTGCCCCTTCTACCTTTTTCTTCACCAGAAATGACCTCAACCAGGTCATTCTTTTTTATATCAAATTTATGTTTTTTTATTTCTTTCATACGACTTCACTCGCTAAAGAAAGTATTTTAGTGAATCCTTTTTCGCGCAACTCACGCGCAACAGGACCGAATACCCTTGTTCCTTTTGGTTCTTTTTGCTCATTGATTAAGACACAGGCATTATCATCAAATCTCACATAAGAACCATCAGGCCTTCTGATTTCTTTTCTTGTTCTGACTATAACTGCCTTTGCCTTATCACCTTTTTTAATTGGTGCATGGGGTAAGGCATCCTTTATTGTAACATTAATAATATCGCCCACATAGGCATAGCGCCTTCCTGAGCTGCCAGTAACATGTATACACATTGCCACCCGTGCGCCTGTATTATCACATACCTTTAATCTTGAATAGATTTGAATCACCTGGACCTCACTATCATTTGATTAATCTTTAATAAATTAAACATTTTTATTGTATTTTCTTTAATACCCGCCACCTTTTTAATTTAGAAAGAGGACGGGTTTCTTCAATCAATACCTTATCACCAATCTTGCATTCATTCTTTTCATCATGTGCATAAACTTTTGTTGCCTTTTTGATGTATTTTTTATAAAGAGGATGTTTAACAAACCTTTCAAATTTAACAATAACTGTTTTCTGCATTTTATCACTTATCACGACACCAACCTTGGTTTTACGCATTATTCTCCTTTCTTTGCCTTTGTCTTGGTCTGGACCTGTTTAGCCTGTATTAATTTTCTTTTTCCTAATTCGTCTTCGCGCAGTATTGTTCTTATCCTTGCAATGTCTCTTTTAATCATGCGCAATTTCAGGGGATTGGGTAACTGCTGAGATGCGTGACGTATTCTTAGATTGAACAGCTCACGATATAATCCGTTAAGCATTTCAATCAACTCTTCTCTTGATTTTTCTCTCAGTTCATAAGCCTTCATATTTTATTCCTTCTTCTCTTTTGACAAATTTTGTTTTGATGGGTAACTTACTTGAAGCAACGCGGAACAATGCTTTTGCCTCTTCATTGGAAACCCCTTCAATTTCAAAAAGAATTCTACCGGGCTTTACAACACTTACCCAGAATTCAGGTGCTCCCTTTCCTTTTCCCATTCTGGTCTCTGCCGGTTTTTTCGTCACTGGCTTGTCCGGGAATATTCTGATCCAGACTTTCGCACCTTTTCTCATACTATGGGTGATGGCAACCCTTGCTGCTTCTATCTGGCGTGCAGTTATCCAGGCGGGTTCAAGTGCCATAAGTCCATAGTCACCAAAGGCAATTGTATTACCACTTGTTGCCTTTCCTTTTCTTCTACCTCTTTGTTGTTTACGGTATTTTACCTTTTTAGGTTCTAACATTATTGCGCATCTCCTCTATATATCCAGACCTTTACCCCAACGGTTCCATAAATTGTGAATGCAGTAGCACGTGCGAAATCAATATCTGCCTTAAGCGTTTGTAAAGGAACACGACCTTCACGATACCATTCACTCCGCGCAATCTCTGCACCGCCGAGTCTTCCACCACAATTTACCTTAATCCCCTTTGCCCCAATCTTCATTGCTGAAATTACCGAACGTTTCATCGCCCGGCGGTGTGATATTCTCTGTTCAATCTGTCTGGCTATATTCTGGGCAACGAGATTGGCATCAAGTTCAGGGATTCTCACTTCTTCTATGTTTATTGAGACCTCATTTTTTATAAGACTTTTGATTTCCTCATGAAGTTTTTTGATCTCCTCACCACCCTTGCCAATGATTTTACCTGGCTGGGCAGTGTAAATTATGATAATCACTTTGTTTGATACTCGTTTTATTACTATATTAGAAACCATGCAATCAGCAAGACGTTTGTTTAAATAGCGACGGATATTAAAATCTTCTATAACCAATTTTGCATATGAAGTTTCATCAAACCATTTCGATTTCCAATCCTTTGTTACCCCGAGACGAAATCCTATTGGATGTGTTTTTTGACCCATTACTCTCCTTTCTTTGTTTGTATAGGTTTATAAGAATCAACGATAATAGTAATATGACAGGTTGGTCTTTTAATTATCGTCGGACTACCTCTGAAACCGGGGCGAAGACGTTTAAACCGTGGTCCTTCATTGGCAATTGCTTCTTTTACATATAGGTCTTTGTCTTCAACCTTTACTGCACCGACCTTGTTTTTTAGATTTGCCACTGCTGAATTCAGTGTTTTCAAAATAGGGATTTTTGTCCGGGAATGATGAAGTGTCAATATTGCCCGTGCCTGCTGAACACCTTTACCTTTAATTTCTTTTAAAATCTTCCTCACCTTTAAAGGCGATGCCCTTTCGTATCTTTTAACCGCTCGCGCCATCATTTTTCTGACTCTCCTTCTTTCTCGGCTTTTCTTGTTCCAGAATGGGCACGGAATGTTCTTGTTGGTGCAAACTCGCCGAGTTTGTGCCCAACCATTCTTTCTGTGATATAGACAGGAATGAAACGATTACCATTATGAACAGCGATTGTAAAACCAACAAATTCAGGTGGAATAGTAGAATTCCTTGCCCAGGTTTTTATCACTTTCTTTTCCTTTGTTTCAATAAGGTGCATTATTTTTTTTAACAGTTTCTGATCTACATAAGGACCTTTTTTCAACGAACGGGACATTACTTTCTCCTTTTTACTATAAATTTATCTGAAGCCTTTTTCTTTTTCCTTGTTTTCTTTCCTTTTGTCAACCAGCCCCAGGGCGAGGTTGGATGTCTGCCACCGTGTGCCCTTCCTTCACCACCACCCAATGGATGGTCAATTGGGTTCATCGCCACACCGCGCACATAGGGTCTGATACCCATATGCCTTGTTCTGCCTGCTTTACCGATTGATACACTTGAGTGTAAAGCATTCGACACCTTACCAATTGTTGCTCGACAGCGCAGATCCACAAGCCTCACTTCACCTGAGGGAAGTTTGATATGGGCATATTTTCCTTCTTTTGCCATAATCTGACAGGAAAGTCCGGCACTGCGAACAAGTTCACCACCTTTCTTCGGTGCAATTTCAATATTGTGAATTTCCACACCCAGCGGAATATTATTTAAAGGCAGGCAGTTTCCAATTTTTATCGGCACATCCTCACCTGATATCACTGTATCGCCAACATTTAATCCTTCCGGGCAGATAATATATCTTTTTTCACCGTCTTTATATGTTAACAGGGCAATAAATGCACTACGGTTAGGATCATATTCAATAGCAGTTACCACAGCAGGGATATTATCTTTGTCTCTTTTGAAGTCAATTATTCTTATTTTTTTACGATGTCCGCCACCGCGATGGCGTGCAGTCAACCTGCCAAGATTGTTTCTGCCACCGGTCTTTTTCTCTGATATAACAAGTTTCTTTTCTGGTTTTGATTTTGTAATTGGTGGAACATTTACTGTATAAAAACGGCGACCGGGTGTTAAAGGACGATAGACTTTGATACCCATCATACACCTTCTACTATTTCAATTTTCTGTCCTGGTTTAATCCACACCGATGCCTTTTTGTAACCAGGACGATAACCTTCTGACCGTCCGAGTCTGCGCATTTTTCCACGGAAATTTGCAGTCCGCACTTCAAGGACATTTACACCAAATAATTTTTCTATCGATTCTTTGATCACCTGCTTGGTTGCCTTCTTTGCAACTAAAAATTGATAACAATTCAGTTCTCTGAGACGGTCTGCTTTTTCTGTAATTATTGGTCTGATAATTATTTGTTCTGGCCGCATCTTTTCTCCAGTTCGGATAAACCATTCTTTGTAAACAATATATAGTCAGCCCAAAGCACATCATAACAATTTATATCTATTGAGCGTTTTAAATTTATTTTTGGAATATTCCTGACTGAAAGCAGAAGATTTTTGCTAATTTTGTCCGGGCTGATGAGAATTTTGGTGCCACTTATATTTATTTTCTTTAATAATTCATAGACCGATTTAGTATTCGGTTTTTCTATATCCATATTCTCGATTATCCGTATTCTGTTTTCCTGTGCAGCAACGCTGAGCGCTGAAAGAAGTGCCTTGGTTTTTTTCTGCTGGGGCATTTTTTTGTAATAATCCCTTGGCTTAGGTCCAAATACAACACCACCTTTACGCCAGATTGGTGAACGGATACTTCCATGCCTTGCCAGACCGGTGCCTTTCTGACGCCAGGGTTTTTTACCACCACCTCTGATTTCAGCACGTGTCTTTGTCTTTGCAGTACCCCTGCGCTGGTTATTTAATACGATTGTAATTGCTTCCCACAACAAAGTTTTATTTACCGGGGCACCGAAGACCTTCTTTGATAATTCTATCTTGCCAATCTCTTCACCATTCTGATTATATAGTTTTGTATCCATATCTATTCTTCCTTGGTTAATAATAATAAACCATTATTTGGACCTGGTACTGCCCCATGCAAATAGATTATGTTATTTTCAATCTTTACAATCTTGAGATTTTTTAAAGAAACACGTTCGTTTCCATAATGCCCGGGCATTGTTTTTCCCTTCAGTATCCTTCCTGGGTCAGAGTGTCCATGACCAGCAGAACCAATCCTTCTGTGTGACATTGAACCATGGGATGCAGGACCACCTTTCCATCCCCATCTCTTCATTCCACCTGAAAAACCACGCCCTTTTGTATAACCGGTCACCTTTATTTTATCGCCAACAGCAAATATCTTTGAATCAATTATATCGCCGGGTTTGTATTTTTCTATGTTGTTAGTTCTAATTTCAGCAAGCCATTTTGCTGATTTCAAATTTGCCTTTTTCAAATGCCCGGCAAGTGGTTTGTTCACTCTCTTTTTTAGTCCAAATGCAATCTGGATTGCTTTATAGCCATCTTTCTTTTCATCCTTTACCTGAACAACAGGGCAGGGTCCTGCTTCTATCTTGGTGACCGCTATAAGTTTACCATCATCAGTAAAAATCTGGGACATTCCTATCTTTTTGCCAATCAATCCTATCATATTGCCTTTACCTCAACATATACCCCAGCAGGAATTTCGAGTTTATTCAGGGCATCAATGATATCAGGGGTTACATCGTTCAGTTCAATCAGACGTTTATGAATTCTCAATTCAAATTGTTCCCGTGATTTTTTATCAACATGGGGAGAACGAAGCACCGTATATAACGAGCGTTCAGTGGGTAGAGGAACCGGTCCTGATATCTTTATGCCAAATCTTTTAACAGTCTCCACAATTGATTTCACAGATTGGTCCAGAATTCTATGGTCATAAGATTTTAATCTTATTCTCAATTTATTCATTATCCAACCCTATTCAATTATCTGGGTTACGACACCAGCACCGACTGTCTTACCACCCTCACG
>DAIRCK010000013.1:0-71565 GCA_036796695.1 bacterium | reverse complement strand
AATTCTTAAATAAATTATATCCATTTTTTGATTTCAGTCAATCATTTTTATTTCTAAGCACTTTCCACTCTTTCTCTCTACTTGTTACTTTCTTCTAATTTAAATCATTTAATCCTTGATATATCTTTTTATTTCAGTAAAATAATACAATGGAGAATGAAAAAAGGGCATATATATTTGCTTTAATCGTTGTTCTTTTTTGGGTAACAGTTGCCTCTGCATTCAAGATAACCTTGCGCTATTTAAACTTTATCCAGCTTGTCTTCTGGTCGTCTTTTACCTCAACAATTACACTCTTTCTTACACTCCTTGTTGAAAAAAGATTAAAAGATTTTAGAAAGACATTAAAAGTATACTGGTTAAACTCCTTATTTTTTGGATTTTTGAATCCCTTTCTTTATTATCTTGTCCTTTTCAAGGCATATTCACTATTACCTGCCCAGCAGGCACAACCATTGAATCAGACCTGGGCAATAATACTTGTAGTATTGTCAATGGTCATTCTAAAACAGAAGATTGGAATAAAGAGCATCTTTGCCCTGCTCATCAGTTTTATTGGAGTTATTCTGATATCAACCCGTGGCGAGATAACGAATTTCAAATTCACAAATCTCCCTGGTGTATTACTTGCCCTGGGCAGCGCATTTATCTGGGCATTTTACTGGATATATAATGTAAAGGATTCACGCGAGCCCATAGTAAAACTTTTTACAAACTTTATCTTTGGCACAATATTTATATCTCTTTTGATGATTATCCTGCACCAGAGATTTTTTCCCAATTTCTATGGTATCTTGGGTGGGATTTATATCGGCATATTTGAGATGGGTATTGCATTTTTTCTATGGTTAAAGGCATTGAGCCTTTCAAAGACGACTGCACGGATTGGAAATATGGTTTATCTTGTACCCTTTTTATCCCTTCTTGTCATAAGATTGACCGTGGGTGAACAGATTCTGCCGGCAACAGTGATTGGTTTATTCTGTATCATTCTTGGAATAATTATCCAACAGTATTATGCCAAAAATTAACGGAAGAATGTATATAAAAGAATACTTGATATTAAATAGAGAAAACTTGTAGTAAAAAAAGGTAGTGTGTAAGAAAAGTGTTCAATCAATAAACCACCAATGCTTGCGCTCAATCCCCTGCCTGCGGTCCAGGCAATTATTAAAAGGGCATTGGTCAGGGGTTGTTCATCCTTATGGACCCTTTCCATTGCATAATTAGTAAATAATGGCTGTGCCATATTCATAAGTGCGGCACGAAGCCAGTAAGAAATAACTGCAAGTGAGATATTTCTGGTGATACCCATAAATATTAAAAATGGGATGGAAAATATCTGGGAGAAAAAGACTGTCCTGATTTTGCCTATTTTCTCGGCAAACAATGGTGCAATGAGGAGCCCGGTAATCATCAGAAACTGGGAAATACTAAAATATATACCCATCAAGTTGGTTGGTACCTGAAGCCAATCTTTGAAATAAAGGTTCATAAACGGGATACTTAAACCTGCACCCAGACCTGTGACGAGATTGGGTAAGAACAATTTGACGATTATTGAGGTTCTGGTTTTAAATTTAAAACCCTTTTCAACTGGTTCAGTATGAATCTCTATCTTCTCATCGATCAATAGATAGGGAATAAATGATACCATTACCAGACCACCGAATATGTATAATGTATAACGATAAGTGATATCTGCTGATAATCCAAATCTTTCAATAATTCCGGGCAGAACTCCACCGAGGATACTACCAATAACCCCGGCAACAAGTGCAAAGGCAAAATTAAGACTGAATAGATAGGGTCTTTCTTTTGGTGTGGAGTTGCGCATAAAGAATGGCGCAGCGGTCACCTGGAAGAATACCGATGCAATACCAGAGACCAAACTTGACCAGATAATGGTCAAATAATTGAGAGTTGATACCTGGATGAGGTAGCAGACCAGAGAGACCGGTGTAGAAAATAATAGAATCTTTTTGATAGAGATTCTTTTTATAACTATGGAGGCAGGTATCGCCATAATGAGGGTTCCAATGGTGCTGGCAGTGATGATATTACCAATCCTTCCCTCTCCAAAGTTGATACTTTTTAAGTAAAGATTAAACAAAAGCATAAATCCAGAAAAGCCCATTCCCATAAAAAAAGTTCCAGCAAGAAATAACCAGGCATTGCGGGAGATAAGTTTAAGATTCTGGCGATAAACATTTATCGCCTTCGTTATTTTTTGGGAAGGATTTTGTATTATGTTGATTAGGGTTTTATCTATGTTTATTTCAGTTTCTTTATTAATATCTCCGCAACCTTTTTACCAGATAATAACATACCACCAAAGATTGGACCCATCCTTGGTCCACCAAAGACTGCATTAGCAGACATACCACAGACATAAAGCCCGGGATAGACCTCGCGGGTATTTTTTATTGTCATATTCTCGGCAACCTCAGCCCACATAGACTTTTCACCCTCTATCTTTCCACTTGTAGTCAATAACCTTCCACCACTCTTTTTTTCTACAATATGAACAATCTCACTGGGATGTCCTGTTGCATCAATAACTGCCTTTGATTTAAATGTGAGCGGGTCAATGTGTAAATTTGCCAGATCCACGCTGGTCCAGTTCACAACCACACCACAGACCCTATCATCTTTAATTACTACATCATCAATCTTTATCAGATTAAAAATTTTCAATCCCTGTTTTATTGCCTTGTCAGTGAGGCAGGCAGTTGCCTCAAGTGAATCTGCAACATAATAACCGCTCTCATATTCTTTATATCTGATACCAAATTCTTCAAGAATCTCTAATCCCTGTTTTTGGACCACAATCTTATTGAACATCATACCACCACCCGGCATACCACCACCAAGTTTGAGTGCACTCTCAAAGAGAACCGTCTTAAATCCTTTTTTTGCAAGATAATATCCTGCGCACAATCCCGAAGGACCTGCACCACCAATTATTACATCGGATTCAATGTATTCTAATAGGTCCTTAAGATATGTCTCAATTATTGCCTTAGAAATGATGGTCTCATCAAGCATTTTTACAAAACCCCAAATCGGGCACCGAAGGAAAGCCTGAATACTGCTTCGGTATCCCCAGCATCATATATAATTATACCAGGTTCAACAAAGACTTTTGTCTTTGGATTTATTGAATAATTTAATCCCATACCAAATCTAAAAGAGAAGAAGGTATGTGTGTCTCCGGCTCCAGGAGGGTCAAAGATTTCAAATCCGAGACCACCGTGGACATAGGGCTCTATTTCGGTCATTGGAATATAGAACAATCCATCCAGAGAAAGGCCAGTTAAAGCCCAGGCACCAGAATTTAAATAAAAGTGTGTTCCATTACCGAATGTTACCTCAGTGATATTCAATCGTATGCCAATCTGTCTTACTGGATTGACCACGCACTCTGCACCAATCCCAAAATAGGCATCTTCACCAATATAAAGGCTTGCCTTTGGTGCGACCTCAAATCTTGAATAATTCAATCTCTTTACACCCCTTGCCTGGGCAAAGAGGACAACTAATAGCACAAAAATTATGATTTTCTTCATTTTTATAGCCTCCTTTTTTAAAGTATATCCAATTTATAATAAATTTCAATACCCTTTTATATAAATCTTGACTTTCACCAAGAAATAGATATAATAATAATCAAAAGATTAAATACGGCGAGATAATCAGAATTCATTTTTTCTGTTTATTCAAACCCTGAAAAGATATAGACCAGGGTTAAATAATTATTGAAAAAGGAGTGAATAATGGCATTACTTGAAATTAGGTGGCATGGCAGGGGTGGTCAGGGTGCAAAGACTGCTGCCCTGCTCTTTGCCGATGCAGCGGTTGAGACCGGAAAGTATATTCAGGCATTTCCTGAATATGGTCCGGAAAGGATGGGTGCACCAGTATTTGCCTTTAACCGTTTGTCAGACAAACCCATTCTTCAACATTGTGGTATTAGAAATCCGAATATTGTTGTTGTTCTTGACCCAACTTTGATGGAGACAATAAATGTCACCGAAGGATTAACTGATGATGGTATCATCCTGGTTAACACCCAGAAGACTGCCCAGGAGATTAAAGAACAGTTGAAGATTAAAAAACAGAAGGTCTATGTTGTTGATGCAAGCAAGATTGCGAAGGATATTCTAAAAAGGGATATTCCGAATACACCGATGTTAGGCGCCCTGATAAAAGTCTCCAAACTTCTTGAATTTGAACCAATGCTTGAGTCAGTGAGAAAAAGACTGGAACATAAATTTCCTAATCGGCCTGATGTTGTTGAAGGAAACATAAAGGCAATAATTCGTGCCTATGAGGAGGTTAAAGAATGAAGAAAGAGAAAAAGAACTGGAAAGAATTACCAATAGGGCTTGCCTGGGAATCAGGTTCAAGCAAGGAATTTGAAACCGGTGATTGGCGTAGTGATAAACCGATCTGGGATGAAAAAAAGTGCACACATTGCTTAATTTGCTGGATATACTGCCCGGATTCAGCGATCATCATAAAAGATGGTAAGGTCCAGGGGATTGATTACAAATACTGTAAGGGATGTGGAATCTGCGCTGAAGAATGCCCACCAAAGGTAAAGGCAATTACAATGGTGAGGGAGGAAAAATGATAGTTGCAAGAACCGGTAATGAAGCAATGGCTGAGGCAATGAGACAGATAAATCCTGATGTGGTTGCCGCATATCCTATAACACCTGCAACCGAGGTTGTCCAGATATTTGCTTCATTCGTTGCAGATGGTCTGGTGACGACTGAGTTTGTGCCTGCAGAGAGCGAACATTCAGCACTCAGTGCCTGTGTCGGTGCATCCGCTGCTGGTGCACGGGTAATGACCTCAACCGCAGCTCAAGGGTTGGCTTTGATGCACGAAATATTATTTATCGCAAGTGGTATGAGGCTTCCTATTGTTATCTGCCTTGTGAACCGTGCCCTATCAAGTCCGATTAATATTCATTGTGATCATTCAGATTCACTCGCCTCAAGGGATTCAGGCTGGCTCCAGATATTCACTGAGAATACCCAGGAGGCATATGATACTACAATTATGGCAGTAAAGATGGCTGAAGAGATTATGCTTCCGGCAATGGTTACGACAGATGGTTTCATTATCAGCCATGGGATGGAAAGGATTGAACTAATTGATGACAAAAAGGTCCCAGAATGGCTCGGTGAGAGAAAGGTTGTGCACACCCTGTTGGATGTTGATAATCCAATCACCCTTGGAATGCTTGATTTACAGGACTATTATTTTGAACATAAGCGCCAGGAGATTGAGGCAATGAATAATTGCCTGCCCATAATTGAGAAGGTGCAGAAGGATTTTGGTGATACATTTGGCAGGTATTATCCTGTCGTTGATGAATATAAGATGGATGATGCTGAAGTTGCGATCCTTGCAATGGGTTCTACAGGTGGAACGGGTAAGGTCGCAGTAGATAGAATGCGCGAGAAGGGCAAGAAGGTCGGTTTGATTCGCTGCCGTGTATATAGACCATTCCCAAAAGAAATTATGCTTAAGGCAATTACAAAAGTAAAGGTTGTTGGAGTAATGGACCGTGCTGACACATTCTCAGGGCTTGGTGGTCATCTATATAATGAATGTCGCTCAATCCTTTATGAATCGGATAAAAAGCCTTTGTTGAAAAACTATATCTATGGGCTCGGTGGCAGGGATATCAGTATTGAAGAGATAGAAGTGGTTTTTGAACAACTGCTGAGGATAAAAGAGACCGGGAAAATTGATAAAGATATTGTTTATTATGGAGTAAGGGGGGAATAATGGCAAACTTAAAAGAACTGGCAAAACAGGGTGAAAAATTTTTAGGTGGTCATCGCGCCTGTGCTGGTTGTGGGGCAACGATTGTAGCACGACAGGTTCTGCTTGCGGCACAGTATCCGGTTGTGGTCGGTGCAGCAACCGGCTGTCTTGAGGTTGTCTCTACGATATTCCCCTATTCTGCCTGGAATGTTCCTTATATACATAATGCCTTTGAGAATGTTGCGGCAACAATGTCTGGTGTTGAAGCAGCATATAATGCATTGAAGAGAAAAGGGAAGATTGATAAGGATTTGCGATTCATTGCATTTGGTGGTGATGGGGGCACATATGATATTGGATTACAGGCACTATCCGGAATGATTGAACGCAGGCATCGAGTTTTATATGTCTGCTATAATAATGAGGCATATATGAACACAGGTATCCAACGTTCTTCTGCCACACCATATGGAGCACATACCACAACATCACCAGCCGGCACAGTGATTCCTGGTAAATTACAACCGCGTAAAAACCTGACCGAAATTGTTATTGCTCACGAACCTGCTTATGCTGCCCAGGCAACGATTGGCTACTGGAATGACCTTGTGACCAAGGTGCGTAAGGCACTGGATGCAGATGGACCTTCTTTCATAAATATCTTTTCACCCTGCAGACTGGGCTGGGCATATCCACCAGAAAAGACCTTGGAGATAACAAGAATTGCAGTTGAAACCTGTGTCTGGCCCCTTTATGAATATGAAAACGGTAAATATCGGATTACTGTAAAACCAAAAGATAAAAAACCGATTGAAGAATTCTTAAAACTCCAGGGCAGGTTTACCCACCTCTTTAAACTAAAAGACCAGACACCTATAAAAGAATTTCAGGCAGAGGTAGATAGAATCTGGGAAAGACTTTTAAAACGTAGTAGTGAATAAAGTGCAAAATTCCCTCCTCCCTTTTTAAGGGAGGAGGGAATAAAACATGCTTAAAATAATTTTCTTTGATCTTGATGGAACTCTTTATACGAGTTCTGAAGTCTATCAAAAATTTGCTGATGCTGCCTATCATACATATGCAAAAATAAAAAATACAACAATTGAAAAGGCAAAGGAAATTCTTGAAAAACGTCGTGAAGAGATGAAAAAGGAACGGGGTTATTCTGTCCCTTATACCCTTGCCCTCTTATCTTTTGGAATTTCAATAGAAGAATGGCATAAAGAGAATATAAAATTTTTCAATGCAGGTTATTATCTAAGCGAAGATAAAATTCTTAAAGATGTTTTAAAAAAATTAAAAAAGCGGTATAAACTCGCAGTCTTTACAAATAATAATAGAATCCAAACCCAGAGGATTTTAAAGGCACTGGGTATTGATAAATTATTTAATTATATTTTTACCTATGAAAGTTTTAAATTGATAAAACCCGACCCGGAGATATTTAAACTTATTATAAAAGAATTAAATGTAAAACCAGAAGAGTGTCTGATGGTTGGAGACCGCTACTATGTAGACCTTGCCCCTGCAAAAGAACAGGGTATGAATATATACGAAGTGAGTGGCCCTGAAGATATTAAATCGCTTTTAAAAATCCTTGATTTATAAAATAAAGAAAATATAATTATAATATTTAAAGGGGGTTTTATGAAGAGATTTTTAGTCCTTTTAATCTTTGTTTTTGGTAATTTTTTACATAGTGATGTTCTCCAGACGATGTCTCAGGAGTTAAATCGTTCTTATAAGATTCTTAGTAAAATTCAGCCCTATCCATTGTATTTTCTCCAGTATGAGATTATGGATGAACACCAGGTAATTATTTCCGCGAACCTTGGAGCAATAACCGATGATAGTGAAATTAAGAAGAGATACTTAGATGTCGATGTTCGAGTCGGTTCATACAGACTTGATAATACACATGAGTTACGAGGCGCTGAGAGTTATGATTGGTGGTCATCACCAATTGAAGTGCCGATTGATAACAATTCTGAGGCATTGAGATTAATTCTCTGGTCTGAGACTGATAAGAATTTTAAATCTGCTCAGGAAAGATATATAAAGATTCTCAATGAAAGACAGGTAAAGGTCCTGGAATCAGATACATCACCTGATTTCAGCACCGCACCAAAAATTGTTTATAAAGGTAGTATTGATACAATTCGTTTTGATAGGGAACAATGGAAAGAGCGTCTTCGTAGATTGTCAAATGTTTTTAAAGACTATCCCTGGATATATAATTCCCGGATAATGCTGCGTGCGAATTCTTTGACAAAATATCTTGTGAATACTGATGGAACAAAGATACGACAGAACAAAATAAGTTATTCAATAAATATCTATGCTGAGACAATGGCAGATGATGGAATGGAACTCTATCTTTCATACCCGGTATTTGCAAAGGATGCAAAAAACCTTCCCGACGAAGAAATTCTTAAGAGTTATGCTGATTCATTGATTCAGAATCTTTATGCATTAAAAAATGCACCAATGGTTGAGCCGTATTCTGGTCCGGCAATTTTGGTGAATCGTGCCTGCGGTGTATTTTTCCACGAGATCTTTGGACACCGGATTGAAGGGCACAGACAGAAGAGCGAATTTGAAGGGCAGACATTCACAAAAAAATTAAACGAAAGAATAATGCCTGATTTTATCTCGGTTTATGATGACCCCACAATGGAGAAATTTGGTAACAGGGATTTGAACGGACACTATCTATTTGATGATGAGGGGGTAAGGGCACAGAAAACAACAATAGTAGAGAATGGGATATTAAAAGGTTTTTTAATGAGTCGTTCACCGATTGCCAGTTTTCCTTTTTCAAATGGTCATGGCAGAAGGCAGTATGGAAGGAAGGTTGTAGCACGTCAGGGCATTCTGTATATAAAATCAAATAATGAAGTTCCTTATAATGAATTACGGAATGCATTGATTGAAGAGTGTAAAAAGCAGAATAAACCTTATGGATTGGTATTTTATGATATCTCTGGTGGTTTTACCACAACTGGCAGGGAGGGTCCCCAGACCTTTAAGGTCATCCCATTACTGGTAAAGAGGGTCTATGTTGATGGAAGATCTGATGAGGTTGTGAGGGGTGTTGATATCGTGGGAACACCATTGCTTTCACTTTCAAAGATAATACTTACTGGGAATGACTATGATGTTTTCAATGGAACTTGTGGTGCAGAATCAGGATGGGTCCCGGTTTCTGCAATTGCGCCTTCAATCCTTGTTTCTGAGATTGAGGTTGAGAAAAAGGCAAAAGGGCAGGATAGACCACCAATCTTACCTGCACCTGCGAAATCTTCAAGATAGGAGGAAGAAATGAAAATCGTAAATTTCATAAACCAAAAGAGAAATATCAAGAATAATTTTCGGTCGATTGGGATTCTAATATTATCACTGATTATGTTTAGTGTTTCTAAGATTTCTCTCTCGTCTGAATTAGCAGAGACGGATATACTTTTTCTTGCATTACAGGATGAGATGAAGAGAAGTATTACAGAATTACAACTGGAGAATCAGGCAAAACCTTATTATATTGCATATCGTGTGAAGGATTTAAAAGAGATTGAAATAAATGGTTCTTTTGGTGGATTGTTATCAAGCAATGAATCAAAAAATCGTGAGCTATTTGTTGATTTAAGGGTTGGTGATTATCAACTGGACAACAGCAATTTCGTATGCCAGACATCAGGTTCACGAATCATTGAGGCAGATAAATCCGATTTACCAATTGAAAATCAGTATTTTGCTTTGCGTTATGTAATATGGCGCGTGACTGATGGTACATATAAGAAGGCATTAGAGACCCTTGCACGTAAAAAGGCTTATTACCAGAATAAACAGATAGTTGATACAATCCCTGATTTCATAAAGGCAAAACCCTGTTCTTTGATTGAACCAATTGTTTATGTTGAATTTGATAAAAACGAAATGAATAAAAAAATTGCTAAACTTTCAGGAATTTTAAGAAATTATGGCTCAATCATTGAATCAAATGTAAGGTTAATATTGAGATACGGCAATCAGTATTTTCTTGATAGTGATGGAGCAAAGAATGTAAGGCAGGAAATGATTGCAGGGATCGAAGTAAAGGCAAAGGCACAGGCAAAGACCGGTGAAATGATTGAAGATTTTATAAGTTTCTATGGTAATGGGTTAAAGGAATTAGATTTTTCTGAGATAGAAAAATCAATCAGTGCCTGGGCAGATACATTGATGATTAAGGTTAAAACCAGGAATGAAGAAGAAGGTTATTCAGGCCCGGTCTTATTTCTGGGTCAGGCATCCTGTGAATTATTCTTTCAGATTCTTGGTAAAGGTGTTAGTGGCGTAAGACAACCCGTGGTTGAGAGCGAAATGCTTGAAAGGAATCTGCCCAAACAGAATCTTGGAATACTTTCCAATAAACTCCACAAACGGATATTGCCCGAATTTATTTCAGTATTTGATGAGCCAAATTTAAAGGTGTATAACGGAAGACCATTGATAGGTAGTTTTTCAATAGATGACCAGGGCGTAAAGTCAGAAAGGGTTGATCTTGTAAAAGACGGAAAATTGGTAAACTTTCTTATGAGCAGGGCACCGGTTAACAAGATAAGGGAGACTAATGGACATGCAAGGTATTGTGATGAGGGTTATGATTCAAGGTATATTGGTTTTGTTGCCAATCTATTCGTTAAATCCAGAAATACAGATTCTGAAGAGAATTTAATCGAAAGATTGAAAGAACTTGCAAAGGATTATGGGAATGATTATGCAATTATTATTACAAGATTGCAGGGCACAATGCCTCAGAATGTTATGGAACGGTATCGGAGGCTGTATCAGGCAAGGGGAAAACAGGTCCCACTATTATCAACACCGGTGAATATCTATAAACTTGATATAAAGACAGACTCTATAAAATTGATAAATGGTCTTGATTTCTCCCAGGTCTCGCCTGGCATATTGAAAGATATAATCTCTACCGGTGATAAGGAATATATTTATAATTTTATCTATCGCGATGAATTCGGTAATGAATATCCAGTATCAGTCATTGCCCCTGCAGTCCTTCTTGAAGAAGTGGATTTAATACAAAAAAAGGTTGAAACAAAGAAAACTCCAATCGTTCCCCGGCCTTAGTTGTAGTATAATAATTTTATTTTTTTAACTGGAATTTTCCTAAGAGGGAATTGACTGCCTTATCAAGGAATTTTTTCTTTAAAAATATATTGATTGATAATTCTGATGTTGTTACTGCCTCAATATGGGTCTTTGTTTTTGATAATTCCTTAAATATTTCAGTTAGGGTTTTGTGTTCAGAGCCAATCCCTGTTCCAATGATACTCAATGAACAGATATCAAGAGACTCTTTTATTTCTTTTATCTTCAATTTTTTTGTAAGTTTTCCGATTATTTTTTTAATCAATTGCCTTTCTTCGAGCGGTGTGATGAAGGAAAGGTCAAACCTTGGTGCATCAGAGATACCATGGAAGAAAAATTTCAAATGGACACCGGCATTCGTCAATTCAGTCGTAATCTGGGATAAATATTTTGGATTTTTTGGCACCTGGACAAGGGTTATCAAATACAAGCCTTCACTATGGGTTATTGCCTTTGGCTTAGGATGTTCCATACCATTGATATGGGTGATGAGTGTTCCTGGTTTATTATTAAAACTATTTTTTACTTCAATCGGTATATTAAACCTTGCACCGATACCGGTTGCCCTGGGATGTAAAACCTTTGCACCTCTGCTGGCAAGTTCCAGCATCTCTTCATAAGAAATTTTATCTATCTTCTTCGCACCAGGGAATCTATTCGGGTCTTCAGTAAAGACTCCATCCACATCCGTATATATAATACATTTTCGGGCATTGAGTGCAGCAGCAAGGGCGACAGCAGTTGTATCAGAACCACCCCTGCCCAGGGTTGTTATCTCTTTTTCAAAACTCATACCCTGGAATCCGCATACTACTGGAATATAACCCTGATTCAATGCATTCTTTAGACGTTCACCTTTGATCTCAATAATCCGTGCATCAGTATGGCGATTGTCCGTGATAATACCAACCTGTGAGCCGGTAAATGATATCGCCTTTAAATTCAATCTTTGTAATGCCATTGTGAATAATGCAACTGAGATTCTTTCGCCTGCAGTTAAAAGCATATCCATCTCCCGTGCCCGGGGATTTTTTGTAATCTTATTTGAAAGGTTAATTAACTCATCTGTGGTATGCCCCATTGCCGAGACAACGACTATGACATCATTATCCTTTTTAATGCGGGCAACCCGCTGGGCAGCCTTTAAGATCAAATCTGAACTTGCAACCGATGTGCCACCAAATTTCACAACTGTAAGACCCATACAATTATTATACAGAATTTTTGATTATAGTCAATGCCTGTTGTTTTTTAATTTAATTTTCTCCTGATACATCATCTTATCTGCGATCTCTATTATCTCATCAAGGGTTTTGGAATCATCAGGATTAAAGTATGCATAACCGATGCTTAAAGAGATTTTAAAAGTATTATTTGATAAATTGTGTTTATCAATATTGTTATTCAAACGATTGAGCATAACATTTAAACTCTCAGATATTGCCTCAGGTGCCAGGATGACAAATTCATCACCGCCAACCCGGGCAATTATATCAGTCTTTCTAAAACTACTCCTTAAAATTTCTGCAGTTTCTTTTAATGCCTTATCACCCATATTATGCCCAAATCTATCGTTTATTTTTTTCATATCATTGAGGTCACAATAGAAAAGATAGAATCCCTTCTTTATCTTCTTTGCCAGTTCAACCTGGTGCTGGGCAAGGGATTTGAATCCCCTCCGGTTTAATAACCCGGTCAATTCATCGGTCATTGACTGGATGCTTAACCGGTCCTCTACATTTTTACGTTCGGTTATATCCGTTATATAATTCCTGGTTCCAATTATTTTACCATCTTTCTTTAGCAGAATTGTATGGACCTCAAGGTTTATGAGTTTCTTATTTTTATGAATACCCCTTATCTCATACCGTGGAGGTGCATCTTCACCGCTTATCCTGCGCCGATGATATTCTCTGATGAGTTTTAAATCATCAGGTAATATATAATCTTCTGGTTTTAATTTTTTAAATTCATTTATTTTATACCCGAATAACCGGGCAAGTTTCTCATTAAAATATACTACATCCCCATCTACATCATCAATTAAAATCCCAACTTCTGCATTCTCAACAAGGTCACGGTATTTCTCTTCGCTCTGTAAAATCTGTTCTTTCTGTCTGTTTATTGTCATTAGCATATTATTGAATGCACTGACCAATTCATTAAATTCAGCACTGGCATTATGTATGACTATTTTATTTTCAACCCTTTCTAAATCAATCCCTTTTAATTGCTGGGAAATTTCATTTAAGGGCTTCAGGATGAGACTATTTATCTTCGCTGATGCCATAATGATGATGACCAGTCCGAAAATAATTACTAATAGGATTATATAGATACTTACTTTTTTACCCTGTTTAACAATTTCATTCTCTTCAGCTATATTCACATCTATCATCTGCTCACTGAGGACATCATAAAACTTGTGGGTCGCGCAAAGTGTATCACTATGGGTACTGGCGATAGAAAGGATGTGTTCATCAGGATTAAAATTTAGGGCACAGATTTTTGCTGAATCAGAAGGTTGGATATCAATTAATAGATTGGTTAAGTTTATTAAGGGTTTAAGATTCAAGCGCCTTCCCATCACGAGCCAGCCTTTTAATGGTCCTTGGTGTGTGCTTGTTAAAATTGATTCTGCAGATATGATATAGGGTTGGTTATTAAAGATTGTGATGGTCCCGGCATTGAGATACGGGCGCAGATTATTATTATAAAGATTTTCCGAGATCCTTTTTATTAAAGTTTCTTCAAGGGGTAATATCTCCATTTTCTCAGGGTCATATTTGCCCGCATAGACAACATTGCCATTTAGATCAAAATAAATTATCAACTCCAGGTCCATTGTTGTGAAATTTTCCGGAATTAAATTTCGTTCTATATATTTAGAATTTCTATCTTGAATGAATTCATAAGTTTCATCCCAGGCACCCCAGTCCCTATTTAACTGAGCCAGTCGTTCTATCTCTGCTTCTAAGAGTTTGTGGACCAACTCTATATCCCTGATAATATGAAGTTTACTCAAATTCTGAAACTGGATATTCAATATCGTCTCTGAAATAATACCCAGTATAAGGATAAAAGATCCTATTATGGTGATAATATATAATATGACCTTGGCCGTTATCCGAAGTTTTTTAAGATTAAAGATTTTCATCACCTTATATAAATGCAAAATCCGTGCCAGAAAACCATACGATATTTCAAGGGTTTTATGTTAACTACTGTTTATTTGATGAGCATATGTGCTATCTGATAGACTCAGAAGGCGTCTATGGTCGTAAAACTGATACCGAGGTTCAGGGGTGAACTCACAGGAATACCTTCGGGTGTGAAGAGATCCAAAAATCCCTTTCTTTTTGGAAACCGCTTTTTAATTAGACCATTCCAGTTATTTTTATGCCATCGCTCCTTTTTTCTTCTATTCATTTTTCTTTTTTGACCTTTTTTAGGGTTCATTTTACCTCCTTTCTTTTTACCCATCTCTAAAAAAGGCAATAAAAAAGCCCACCATTATGGTGGGCCCTTTGATCCCTGAATAAATCCTTCAAGGCATCACAGGACCCAGCCTCCTTAAAAGAATAACTATGACCAATATGGAAATCAGGGAAAGAATCTGGAAGTTAGGGCTAAATCTATTATTCATCAGGGCAATTATATCCAAAAATCGGATTCTGTCAAGGCATAATTGACTTTTGTCAAATAATCAATAAACTTCACTATGTTTAACCTTTTTAAGAAAAGGGGTATTCTATTTCTGGCATTATCAAATGGGGTATCCCAGTTAGGAGACCGATTGACCCATATGGTGATAATAACGCTCATCGGTGCAAAATATCCAGGTAAGGTATCTGCATTCAGTGAATTTGCCATAACCTTTTCTTTACCCGTAATAATACTTGCACCATTTGTTGGTGTTATTGTTGACCACTGGAATCGGCAGACCATAATGTTCCGCTGCCATTTGTTCCAAGCAATTTTGATATTTTTGACACCAAGTTTTGTTATATTATTTGATAGCCTGGTTCCGATATGGATACTCGTTTTTGTCTTTTTTGCACTTGATGTTTTTAACAATACCGCAAAGAATGCAGTCGTTCCTGACCTTGTTGAATATAATGAACTTGTTTCAGCAAATTCTTTTGTTATCACGCTTGCCCGCATTGCCACATTTTTGGGAATGGTCGGGGGTGGCTATTTAATAAAATGGGTGGGCTGGAGATTGGGATTTTATCTTGATGCAAGCACACATCTTATTGCGGGTTGTCTTGCCTTAGGAATGGGTGCAAGAATATTGTTTGAGCCCTCAGCCAAGACTGAGATATCTTTGAAACAGAAATTAAAAGAATCATTAAGATTATTTTTATTTGATTTGAGGGAATTGATTGTTCTATTGATTCACGATCGCGTTGTTATGTTTGTGATGATTTCAGTCTTTGTCCTGCCTTTCTCTGCAGCGATTGCATATACTGTGCTTATCTATCTCATTCAACAAACATTTAATATGGGAACTGCTGGTGTGGGATGGCTTGGTGGTATCATCGGTGCTGGTATGTTTATCGGTGGAATATTTATGGGGTTTTTTGGCAGGATATTAAATCGTCCATTGATAATCATCTTCAGTATGATAACTCTGGCTTTATTTTTTATTATCGGTCCATTTTTCATTACACCTTTATTTTTATATTTTATCGCATTTGTTTCTGGTATGGTATTCTCTTTTGTGGGCATTGCCCAGGATACGATCTTGCAGGAGGATGTTCTGAAGTCAATCAGGGGTAGGATATTTGCAACAAAGGAATTCATTATAAATTCTGCTTTTCTTATCTGTGCAGCAGGGATTGGTTTGATTTCAAATATTTTAAAGCCATTTACAATTCTACGGTTCACGGGTTTAATAATAGGATGTTTAACAATCCTTGCTGTTTTTATACTCTATTCAATACCTGCCCAGGAAAGAAGGGGATTGTAAAGATTATCAGTTATACCTAACAAAAAAGGGGACTTGAAAGTCCCCTTTTTCAATTTTTTATTCAATCCTATGGATTTCTATATAATCCAAATTGAAATTCTGCAGTATCGGTCCGGGTGCCATAATAGTCATCATAGGCAATAAAATATAGTTGAGCCTTCGCCTCATAGGTATTTGTATTTATGAGATAGGTGAGGACTGTATCGATCGGCAGAGGCACATTTGCAAGTATGGAGGTGTCAGCTTTTGTTGGGTCGACTATTCCTTTTACCTTCATATACAGGGGAATCTCAAATGGACCGAAGAATCTCGTCCCATCCTTAGTATAGTATTCCCATAACATCTCTTTTACCGTACAATCAACCGAATTCTTTGCAACAAAATGTATCTCAGCAATATCGGCAAAACCACCTGCGTCAACCGGTGCAGCAACAGGGTCAATAAAAGTTACCTCTATATCCGGTTTTAGTTTCACCGATTCCCTTGCAAAGTCGCAGGCAACAAATAAAAGAGCAACCACCATTATAGCAAGAATTTTTCTCATCATACCTCCTTTATAATCTTACTATTTTATCCAATATTTTTCATTTGTCAAGTGGCAAATAGAATGTTTTTTCTCTCTGCTTTTTCCCCTTTGACTTGAATATTTATCTGGAATCTGGGAAAAACATTTTAAAACAAGCCGAGCTGTGCCTCAGAAGATGTTTTCTGCTCAAATAGTTTTATCGTTCCAAATTCACCATCATAACCCGGATTTATGATAACATTGCCCATGCGTGTTCTTTCAATACCAAGGGCAATCTTTTCCTGGGTATTATTCTTTAATTCTTCAATCGGTGTATTCAATAGAATATTAAATTCGCTGCCATATAATTTACAGAGCCTCTGATATTCATTTTTTACACCCACAGTCTCTCTTCCTACACCCAGTGCCTCAGCAATGATCTCTTCAAGGGGTATAAGATTTTTATATGGTATACTATTTTCCGGTATAAACCCTTCTGGTCTATCAGCAAGCATTTCAACCCTGTGCAAAACGCCAATCGTTATGCTCCTTGAACAGACCGGGCAGAGATTATTGTTCAGCCGCGCCTCCCTGGGTGAAAGTCTTACCTGGCACCGACGATGGCCATCATAGTGGTATTTGCCTTCTTCAGGATAAAATTCAATTGTGTAAAGAAATTTACTTCGGTCTTTCTTTTCAAGCACATTCTTTAAACCCTGATAATTGAGTTCCTCAGTGAAGACATTTGCCTCACGCCCCAATCTATTTGGTGAGTGGGCATCAGAATTAGAGACCAGTGTGCATCTATCAAGAGAAGAAAGGCGCCAGTTCATTGCCGGGTCTGATGATAAGCCGGTCTCAAGGGCAAATACCCTTTCACTCAATGGGCCAAAGCACTCTTCAATTGAATCAAAACCTGAATTCGAACCGAAAAGAGAAAACCAGGGGGTCCAGATATGGGATGGCACAAGAAAAATTTCTTCAGAGATATCAAGGAGTGCCTTTAACATTTCATCGGTGGCAAGTGAAAGGGTGGGTCTGCCATCAACCTCAAGTTTTCCATAGCGACCGAGATAGCTGTTAATCTTTTCTACGGTCTGAAAATCCGGGGCAAATATAATGTTATGAATTCTGCGCAGTTTTCCATTTTTTGTGTATATATTATTCACTTCAACTGTAAGCACAAATTTTATTCCTGCATATTCATATACCCCATCCTTGAATTGAAGGTATTCCTTAAGTTCCTTTAACCATTCAGGATGGGTGAAATCTCCTGTGCCCACCATACCAATACCCTTCAATTTTGCATATTCAGTGATTTTTGGGACCGACATTTCCTGTGATGTAGCACGGGAAAATCTTGAATGAATATGCAAATCAGCAATCATCATATCTTCCTCGCAATCCCCATAATCCTTGTATCAAATTCACTTGCTGGGTTAAAGGTGAGATGGCGATAAAATGTAATGTCAAAACCTGCGTTTTTAATCAAACTACTGATTTCATCAATCGGATAAGCCCTTTCCTGATGCATCTCCTTTATTGTAATTGTCTTACCATCTTCATAAACATTCAGGGTGAGTCTCAGCGTCGATATCCGGGTTTCAGGATTAAATGTATTATTCCATATTGAATAAATTGGTCCATCTCTTCTCTCAAAGGTCTGATTTCCCCATTCGACCTGGAGTGCGTGGATTGTGTTCATATCAAAAATAAAAACCCCATTATCTTTTAAATTATAATGGACTGCCTTGAAACAACTGAGCAATTCTTTGGGTGTGAGCAGATAATTTAGACTATCATAAAGACAGGTGATCACAGGCACAGTTTCATTCAAAGAAAAATTTCTCAAATCACCTTTTATCAATCTGACCCGACCTTCTTTAAATAGTTGGGGGGAAAGTCTCTTTCTACACATTTCAAGCATTTGTTCTGAGGCATCAAGTCCTATGACCTCATAACCCTTATCCAGCCATAATTCAATACAGATCCCTGTGCCACAGGCAATATCAAGAATGACTTTTTCTTCAATGTTGTGCATCTGTATTATCCGTTCTATGTAATTTACCCAGGAACGGTAATTTACAAAAGACATCAATCTATCATAGTATGGTGCAATTTCTGTAAATGGAGGGCTAAAATCCCCTGATTTCATAATTTGGTGCTTCTTTTGTGATCGTTATATCATGGGGGTGGCTTTCTCTTAGTCCAGCAGGGCTTATCCTTATGAACTGGGCATTGCGCTGAAGGGTTTTTATATCCTTTGCCCCGCAATACCCCATCCCTGACTTCAATCCACCAATCAACTGGAATATTACATCTTTTACATAACCACGATAAGGAACCCTGCCCTCAACACCTTCAGGCACAAGTTTTTTTGCCGCTTCCTGGAAATATCTATCTGCTGAGCCACGCTTCATTGCTGATAAAGAACCCATTGCCCGATATTCTTTATACCTCCTTCCTTCAAGAAGGATTGTTTCACCTGGACTTTCCTCTGTGCCGGCAAAAAGATTTCCGATCATTACACAGGAAGCACCACAGGCGAGTGCCTTGACGATATCACCTGAATACCTAATTCCACCATCTGCAATAATGGGAATATTATATTTTTTCGCCACCCGGGCACATTCCATTATAGCAGTAACCTGGGGAACACCAATTCCCGCGATGATTCTTGTTGTGCATATTGAACCCGGTCCAATGCCGACCTTTATTGCATCAACATCGAGTTTTGCAAGATAAAGTGCAGCATCAGGATTACCGATATTGCCGGCAACAAGTTCAATATCCGGAAACTTTTTTCTAATATCTTTTATTAGCGTTGTAACATTTTTGGAATGGGCATGGGCAACATCAACAACAATTGCATCAACCTCTTCTTCCACAAGTGCAGATACCCGATCAAGTGTCCTTTTATCAACACCAACTGCCCCGGCACAACGTAATCTTCCTGAGCGATCTACTATTGCATTTGGATGTTCCATTTTTTTTACTATATCTTTAATAGTGATAAGCCCCTTCAATTTTCCGTTGCGGTCAACGATGGGCAGTTTCTCAATTTTGTGTTTCTTTATAATCTTGCGCGCCTGCTCCAGTGTTGTGCCTTCAGGTGCAGTAATGAGTCTATCTTTAGTCATAACCTCTCTTACTTTTTTATTGAGATTGTCTTCAAAGATTATATCACGGTTTGTGAGCATTCCTACAAGGTGAAATTCGTTATCCACAACCACAACCCCGGAAATACCATTTTTCTCCATTAAATCTTTTGCCTCACGAACACGCATATTCTCAGTTACTGTTATTGGATTTATTATCATCCAGCTTTCTGCCCTTTTTACCTTGCGCACCTCTCTTTGTTGTTCTTCAATCGGAAGGTTCTTATGAATGACACCAATACCGCCCTCCTGGGCAATGGCGATAGCCATTGCTGATTCAGTCACGGTATCCATTGCGGCACTTACCAGGGGAATATTCAATTTAATATTCCTTGAAAATCTGGTTTTCACATCACATTCACGGGGCAGGACTTCAGAATACTGGGGAACTAATAAAATGTCATCAAATGTAAGACCCTGTTTTATTCTAAATTCTTTCATTTTTTATTATAATAAAATTAATCATCTTGTCAATACAAATCAAAACTTCTTTTTAAAGAAATAAATCTTCTGACTTACAGGATTCCAGTCTAAATTGGGGAATGAAGGTTCAAATTCAAACCCTAAGATATTAAACTTTCTTTCAAATATCTTGATAAGTTGATAGTGATTCTGATTAAAAAGATGGCGAATAAAATTACGACCATTTACTTCACCCACTTCATTATAAGGGATTTCCTCAATCTCTATCTGGGTGATAAAAAAATATTTTGGTGCAAAATATAGTAATGAATAATAATCATAATTTGTTTTGATGAAATCGTAATATAGATTAGCCATAGTTTCTTCATGGGTTGGACCAAAACTATTTCCATCATAACCTGGGTATTCAACCGGCGGAGTATACCTGAATGGCATCACAGTTGCACACCCAATACTCGTCTTTGCAGGAATATTTTTGAAAATCCAGTCGGCAAATTCATCACGGGTATCAGGATGACGCATTCTATCAACTATTGCCGCAGTAAATAAAAATGTATAAATAAAAGAGATGATTATATAACCGATAAAGCCATATGAAAGAAATCTGTTTTTTATAAATTTAAGCAAACCAGTGATTGCACTGGCGATAATGATTGTAATAAATGGAAGGGCAGGCAATGAATGACGCAAATGGGGTGATGGAGAGATTGCCATAATTATATAAAATGGAAACAAAAAAGAAAAGAGAATTTTATCTGATATGTTTCTACGATATACTGCAAAACCAATACAAATGAATGCCAGTAATGCAAGGGGTAATCTAAGCGAGTGATATATTACATAAAGAAAAGGTTTAATTGGATTTGCAGGGTATTTATTATACGCAAAGAGACCTTTCGCGCCAAAGATACCTCCAAAACCATCAGGACCTCCGAATAAAAATTCCCGTAGCGATATTAAACTGTAAGGTGTTGTTATAAAAAATACCACAATCATTATTATTACCATCATTAATGGATATTTCCATCCTGTTTTACGATGTTTGTAAAAGAATATCATTAGAAATGGAAATATCATTAAAATATTCATATATTTTGTTCCCAGTGCCAGACCAAGAAGGATACCACTAAGAACAAACCATCCCTTTTGGAGGTTTTTTTTGTCAAATGCAGTAACGAGATGATATAAACAGACCATAGACCAGAAGACTGCAGGACTATCTACAACAAAAAAATGTGATTGAAATACATGGGTGGGCAGAATGGAAAAAATAAATGCAGCAATCAAACCAGTCTTTTTATCATAAAGTTTTGCGCCAATTAAAAATATAAAAATGAGGGTCAAAATTCCTTCTATCATCGTTATCAATCTTCCAATAACATACATCTTTTGATAATCATTAAGCGTCATTTTTTCAACGGGTTGGCCCATTAGATTTGTCATTGTGGGTAACGAGAAATTGTTTATGTAGCCCATCAGGTGTCCAATCTTTATTCCCAGGAGCAATGTATAATAATGAAAAGAAGGGTTGATAAAATAATGGGGATTTAAATCATTCGGTTTCATTTGCAGAATTATATTTATAACAAATGGTTCGTCCTGAAATCCTGCACGATAATATGGCTTCTTTGGTATCGCCCAATCAAATCCGCTGAAGCGCAGATAGACACCGAGGATAAGAATCAATATCAGTATTGTATAATGAATTTTTTTGCGGGTAAAAATTTTATAAAATTGATTCATATATAGAATGATATAAATTTTGAATATAAAATCAAGAGTGTATTCTAAGGGATTAAAATTCTGACCCTTGACAGATATTATTAAAAAATTATAATTATAAAGGGAGAGTTTATGAAGAAATTATTGGTTTCTCTTTTTATTTTTGCTCTACTTAAATCTAATCCGATCTTGGTAGATGTTATCAATGAATTCCAGACTGCACCAACAGATTCTGAACGGGTAGAATTCAGATATCTCCATTCGCCTTCAACCGATACGATCATTTTAACCGACAGTATCAACCTGTTCGGAACGATGCTTGTAATCCCCGATATCTATTCACCAGGTAATAGTTGCTCATCTTATATTGATACCGAGATTTATATTTCTGCCCAGGAGTATATTACCATTGACCGTTCATTCTTAAGTGGTCAATTCTATCTCCCCAATGATAGCGGTTATATAAAAGTATATTACTATTATAATAATATGTGGATTGATTGGGGCTCAATCTATTATCCGGGAAATGCTAACGCTAATCCAATCCATTCTCCTGCGCCGCCAATTTATTGCTCGGCAGCAAAATTCTATCGCTGGGCTTATGACCCGGATTGGCCGCTTTCACCATATTTTACAGTTAAAGATTGGTATATTGATTATACACCAACATTTGGAATGCCTAATGATGATTATCCAGGTTGTTTTATCTCTGGTTATGTATATGACGGCAACGGCTCCCCGATTTCTGGCGCACAGATTATTGCCAAAGAGTATTTCTATGGAACATCCGCCTACATTGTTAATCCCTCTCCATACTACAGTTGTTGCACAACTTATACCGCAAATGATGGTTTTTATACGATTGATAGCCTCCTGCCCATCAAATACTCGGTAGCGGCATCTGCTGATGGGTATCTGCCTGAAAATTTGATAACTCAACAATTATGTTGCACAGACCCTGTAACCAATTTAAATTTCTATCTCCAAACCGGTGTTTATGAAAATCACTGGGCAGGATTGAGCCGGGTATTTTATGTTTACCCCAATCCCTTTTTTGATATTCTTTATGTTGTTTTATTAAAACCTGTGCACTCAATAGATATTTTTGATGTGACGGGTGAATTGTGTGTAAGGATTGATAATCCATTACCATACCATTATATCAAGGTTGATTGTAATGATTTACCAAAGGGTGTATATTTTATAAAAGCAGGCCAAGACAGAGCAAAGGTAGTAAAAGATTAATTAGTCAGGGTATCTTTACAGAAGAGAATTTTTGAGTATAATATAATAGAAAAGGAGGTTTGATGAAGAAGTTTTTAATCTTTCTGTTCTTTTCAGTAATTTTATCCCGTGCCGATACGATAGAGGTCGTAATTGGAACGCCATATATCGGCAATTATATCCCATTCTGGGGACAATCCTATGACGCCTGCAGATTCCAGGTCTTATTCCTCCAGAATGAAATAAATACCACGGGCAAGATAATAAAGTTTGCATTCCAGCCCTCGGATAATTACATCGGAACCTATAATAATTTCCGATTTTATTTCTGTCCTACAAGTGTCTATCAGTTGAGTGCCACTTTTGATGACAATTATGCTGGCAACACGCCCCAAATACAGATTGATACCTCTTCTTTTCTGGTTGGTGGTCCGGCAAATCAATGGCTTGAATGGCCTGTAGATTTTGATTATGATAATAATTCAAATTTGCTTGTGGAGATTCGCTGGAATGGCGATAATGGTGTTGGAGTCCCGATGTGGCGGACAAATGAAACGATCCCAAGAAGGGTTTATAATATGACGAGTGATAGTGCGACAACTGGAACCACACAGAATACAGGTAATTATGTGAAATTGACCATAGATAGAGGAACAGGGATAAAAGAAAACATTACCAAACCAAAGTTGGAGAATCTTACAGTAATGCCCAATCTGGTCCATAAAAGCAATAATGTTATAATAAGAATGTCTGAGACCGGGCAGGTGAAGATTTATGATATTACTGGAAAAATCATCAACTCAATCAGCAGCTACAATACAAATACTATAAACTGGAACTTAAGAGACAGAAATGGCAGGTTAGTTGGTTCAGGGATTTATTTCATTAAGGCTGGCAATCAGAGTGCCCGTATCACAGTGATTGAATAGTTTTATTGATAAAAGAAACAGCAGGCACGGCAGACCGGGAAGAACTTTTTATCTTTGATAATATTACGAAGTTTTACCATTGTCTGATTATTCCAGGCATTTAGGACTTTCTGGGTTTTGATATTACCAACAACATAGTCCGGGCAGGATTCAATACTGCCATCAGGTAGAATGGTTATGGTATTCCACATTGCCCGGCACCTTCCTGTGTATACTTTGTTAAATATCTCTGGATGTCTATAATATGCCTCAAATTGTTCAGCATTGAATCTTGGAAAGACATCAATCATTATTTCCTTTTTTGGAAAATTTTTAAGGACGGATTGGATATTAAAAAAATTACCTGGTTCTGGTTTATAATTATCTGCCTGAGACCAGTAATTGATATCCTTACCCAAGACTTCTTTTAAGAATCTTTTATACCTTATAATTGCATCCTCCTCAAGATAGAGTGGATAGATGAACTGAACTATTGAAACATCAAAATCCTGGGCAATCTTGATAATCTCTTTCATTGTCTCTGGAGATTTCAGATTTATTATTGAATTTATTTTTATTATTGGTAATCCGCTCTTTTTTAAAGACTTTAATCTCTCAAGCCCTTTTAAAATCTTATTAAAGGTTCCTTTGATTCCCCTAATTGTATCGTGAATATTCTCTGGCCCATCAATTGAAATATCTATTCTATTGACCTTGAATCTGATAATTTCTTGAGCATATTCTTCAAGGAATGTGCCATTGGTTGTGATATGGAGATAGAGATTATTATTTTTTATATACTCAATTATCCTTGAAATATCTTTAAAGATAAATGGTTCACCACCTGATAGATGTATCCTTGGATAAAATTTTTTAATCTCTTTTATTATCTTTATCCAATCCTCTGGAATCAATTCCTCCTTTACCTTTGCAAATTTCTCAAAGCACATCTCACATCTTAGATTACACCGGAATGTCGGGTAGATATTTACTGTCTCAGGGGGTAAGGCATAATCTTTCAAAAAATAATAACTGAATTTGGAACCAATTTTATGGAGCAGAATTCCAGCAAGATTTTCTAAATTATATAATGCAACCTGAAATTTTTGAGATAAATTAGCCATTTAAAACTGGTTTATCGCCCATATCGCAGTATCTTTTAGAATTGGATTTGCATCTTTTGTAAATCCCTTTAGAACTGGTATGGTCATTTTATCCCTGATATTTCCCAGACAGATAAGGGCGTTTCTTTTAATTGCAGCAAAATTTATCCAGTAAGCAGTGATTTGATTATCGGGATAACTTTTTCTATAAGTTTTTTCATCCATCTGTAGTATCTCTATTAAGGGAATGTATGCGCCGACAATTCCAAGTTCGGTCTTCGGTGATTCAGGTTTTATCTTTTTATTCAAAGGGCATATTTCCTGACAGGTTGTGCATCCATAAAGACGATTTCCCCAAACCCGGGCAATATCATCAGGGATAATCCCTAACCAATTTGTCAAATCCTGAATACACCTCTTACGGTCAATGATATATGGTTCAATTATTGCACCGGTTGGACAGGCATCTATACATTTATGGCAATCACCACAATCAAGGTTTAATGGTTCATCTGGTTCGATATTGAGTTCAGTAATAATCTCACCGAGGACAATCCAGGACCCATAATCTGGATTTATAATGATACTATGTTTTCCATAATAACCAATTCCACTTCTCTGGGCAATAGGTTTTTCTGCAATAGGCCCGCAGGAATATATGACATATTTTCCACCATATTCTTTTTTTAGAAAGTTTGAAAGTTTTTTTAGCCTTTTTTTTAATTCTTTATAATAATTACGCCTTGTATAACGGGCGATGAGACCATAGGGTTTACCAGGTATTGAAAGGTCCTGTTCATCTGGTGTGAGATAAAATAAGAAAGAACCGATTATTGATTTTGCACCTGAAAGGACCGATGGGGGATTACAAAATTCTTCTATATTTTTGTCTGACCAGTAGTTGTCTTTTAAAAATAATCCCCTAAACCGCTGATTTCTTATCCTTTCTGCCTCTTCTAAGAATGGCTGGGCAGAAGCAATCCTTACTTCTATTCCCAGTTCCCGCGCCTTCTCTTTTATTCCTTTTGAATCAAGCACTTAAATGTGAGAGTGGCTTGTAATCTAAAGAATGCTCTTTAATTCACTTAAGGAGAATACCCATTGGAAAGAATACGAGATAGCCCAGAACCAATAAGATTGGTGCCAGAATAATATCACCGGTTCTTAAAAGAATAAAACCAATGATTAAAGAGACAAGTCCAGCACCAAAGAATAAATAATTCTTATTTGTAAATTTCACTTCAATCAGTGCCTCAGGTTTCTTTTCTTTTTTTTCTTTCTTCTCTTTTTTTGCCATAAAGACCTCCGTTATTCAATCTTTAATTCTGTTAATGTTAAAAACTCACCATTTTTGATGGTCTTGATATTATAACCCCTCTCTTTCAATAGGACCTCAGATAATTTACTGGATAAATTTACACGTTCATAATCAGATAACTGGCGCAGTGCCCACAGGGTCTGGAAAAACTTCGTTGTCACCTGGTCATCCGGGTCAATATTATTTTTTCTTAATTCCTGGGCTATAGTAGTATCAATTCCGGATGTTGCAAATACCGCCGACTCTACATATTTTTCACCAAGTCTTACCACACGTTCATTATCAAATGCCTCGGTTCCCAGTACCTTAACATTCTCAAGACCATAATATTGTATCTGGGGTGCGGTGTTGATAATCATATCCGCATCCATTGCAAGGAATATTGCCTCGGGTTTTTTCTTTTTTATTCTTTCTAATTCATATCGTAGTGTAACAGAATCTGAATTAAATGATTCAACTGCAACAACTTCACCATCATACTTTTTAACTTCTTCAGCAAAGATTCCAGCAAGGGTTGAATAACGCTGAATTTCTGGGAAGAGAATGGCATATCTAACAAGTCCAAGTTGTTTTGTGGCATACCGGGCAATTGCCCGTGCCTGTTGTTCCAGTGTCTGAGCAGGTGTAAAAACCATTGGTAGATTACTGAGTTTCAATTCAATATTTGTCGGAATGACAAGTGGAATAGTTCTTGCACTTGTATAACCTGCAACCCCCAATGCTTCAATAGAAAATATCGGACCGATAATAAAATCAACCTTTTTTTCGTCAATGAGTTCTTTCGCGCCAAGGATTGCGTCCACCGGGTCAGATTTTGTATCCATTAAGATTGTTGAAAATGAAAGATAATTATTTTTGTTAAGGATTTTTAGAACCTCTTTCAATTTTTCTCCATAGCGACTGAATTTTCCAGTTATAGGCAACAATATTCCAGCCTTACCTGTGGTTGTTCCAAGCTCGGTAAGCCTTTTAAAATCTGTAAATTCTTCGGCATATACAGTATCAGGAAATCTTCGGGTTAAAACTTTGAAATCCCTCTCTGCATCCTTATCCTTTCCTGCCTTGATTTCTTGTTTTATCAAATAATATAATATTTGTTCATCGATTGGTTCACCAAGATAATTCCTGTGGAGTTTTTCAAGATTCTCAAGAGACATCTCAGAGAGTAACTGCATTATTTTTTTATATGCAGATTCCTTTTCCAGTTCTTCAGTTGATTGTTTATAGAACTTTATTAGGTAAAATGCAGCCTTATAATCATTTACAAGTTTTAAATTTGCCTCACCGAGAATTCCAAGTATTTTTGTTAAGTAATTAGAATAGGGAAACTCTTTAATAAATTTTTCACCATAATAGACTGCCCGTTCAAAACTGTTTATTCTATGAAAGGAAAAGGTTAATAAATATAGTGCAGGTTCATATGCCTCGGTCTTTGGATAGTCCCGAACAATTTTTTCCAGCTCAACTATTGCCTTTTCATATTGCTTTGCCTTAAAATATTTATTACCCTGTTCAAAGGATTCAGCAGAACGTTCTTCAACATTCATAAACCGTGCTTTGAATGGTGCACACACAGTAAAAAAAAGTATAGTTGCCAGCATCAAAAATGGAAGTCTTTTTGCCATAATCGATATAATATTAGTCAAAAACTGCGGTTTGTCAATCTTAATTAGATGATTCCTTTGAATTTAGAATTTGTTTAGAAATTAGAATTTAGGATTTAGAATTTAAAGCAGATGGGCAGGGAAGGATTCGAACCTCCGAAGGCTTTCGCCAGCAGATTTACAGTCTGCCCCCGTTGGCCACTTGGGTACCTGCCCCTAAGAGATCGTTTATCGCTACAGGGTTTGGATGCCGTATCGTTAAAAGTTAATAGTTTTTTTACTTTTCATTCTGAGCCGGCGGCCAGATTCGAACTGGCGACTTGCGGTTTACAAAACCGCTACTCTACCACTGAGTTACACCGGCATAAAAACTATCCAATAATATCCAAATTTCGCACGATGTCAAGGCATCAAACCGCTGTAAGTGTCTCATACAAGCAAGGGTTATTAAGGGAGATAAAGGGTGATTATAGGGCATTAGGATCGTTGATGGTTAAACGGTTTTGCGGCCCGCCAAGAAGTGTGGCGGGTATCGTCATACGTCAATGATTGCTCGGGTAGAAAAAAATCCCCCTGTTTCTCCCTTTTACGAAAGGGGGAATGCAGGAGATTGGGTTTATCGGCTATTCCTGTTTTGGATCGCGGTTGGAAACCGCTCCTACAAGCAGGGGAAAAATAATGTAGGAGGCGTTTCTAACGCCGATAGGTTTTCTATAGATAGTAGAGAGTAGCAAGTAGCGAGAAAAATATGGAGTAGGGACTTTAGTCTCAAATTCTGGAGATTCTTTGTCCGAATGTTTTTGTTTGGAGCGCTCAATCTTGCCTGACTTTTTTATGCTGAGCAAACCGTCAGGATAAATACCAGTCTGACCATTGATTTGGCAAAAAATCTAAATATAATTTTCTATGCAATATAAAAATCCTATACCGACCGTGGATATAATAATTGAACTCAAAGATGGAATCATTCTGATAAAACGCAAAAACCCTCCTTATGGCTGGGCAATCCCGGGTGGTTTTATTGATTATGGAGAATCCGCAGAGTCTGCAGCATTAAGGGAGGCAAAGGAAGAGACCAATTTAGAAATCACAGATTTGAGACAATTCCATACCTATTCTGACCCGAATCGGGACCCGAGATTTCATACGATAAGCATTGTCTTTGTTGCAAAGGGAAGAGGCGTACCCCAGGCGAAGGATGATGCGATGGAAATCGGAGTCTTTACAAAGGACAATCTGCCTGAAGAGATTGCCTTTGACCATCGCAAAATCCTTGAAGATTATTTCAATAAAAAATATCCATGTTAATATTACATACTGCAGACCTGCATTTGACCAGTAAAGAACCTTCAAGGTTGAAGGTCCTTGAATGGATTATGGAAAAGGCAAAAGATTATAAAGTTGACTCTATAATTATCGCTGGTGACCTCTTTGATTCTGATACTGAGGCAACAATTTTGAGGTCTGAAGTGAGGAAGATTTTTGAGAAATCTTCTTCAAAATTATTCCTCTTACCCGGGAATCACGATGTAGAATCTTACGGTATAAATTATGATTATGGGGAAAATGTGCGTAAAATAATGAAAAGGCCTTTTGAGCAATTTACAATTGAAGATATATCCTTTGTAGGTGTTCCATTCCAGTCTCAAAAATTTTCTGATTGTGTAACAGATTTATCAGAGAAAACCGATGTCATTATTGCCCATGGAACACTCTATGATTTATCTATCCTGCCTGTGTTAAATGTTGAAGATATTGAGTATATGCCAATATATCCTGGCGATTTGAAAAATCTCTGTCGTATTGCCCTGCTTGGACATATCCATTCAGCACACCTTGAATTGGAATATGAAACAACAAGGGTTATATATTCAGGTGCCCCAATTGCCCTCAATACAAAATGCAGAACCCCACGGAAGATTTCACTCATTGAAATTAATAAGAAAAAGATTGTAGTAAACTCTATTGAGGTTGAGATTGCTCCATTCTGGAAGGAATTGAACTATTTTGTTTTTCCTGGCAATGAAGAGAAAGTCTTAAATCAAATAGAACAGGAGTTAAATGGTTTTGCGGGTAAAAATATACTGCCGAGTATAACTGTTAAAGGATTTATTGCTGGGAATGAGGGTGAATTTAAAAAAGAAATCGGAAGAATAAAAGAAAAACACTTGAAAGAATTTACAATAATCAATTTAGATTGCAATGACATTCAGTCCTGGGACCGAGTATTAAAAAATCCTTTTGTGAGAAAATTTGTTGAAAGAACGCAGAACCTCCCTGATGAATTAAGAATGAAAATCTTTCACCTCATCTTCCCCCATTTTGACGAGATGGTATGATGAAGATAAATAAGATTAAACTCAAAAATTATGGTCCTATAAAAGAATTTTTCTTAGAACCTAAGATGTTCAATGTGATATATGGTGCCAATGAAACAGGAAAGACTGCACTCGTTGAAGCAATAATATCAGTTTTATTAAAGGGCAAAACACGGTATGGTAAGCCTGATGATATAACTCTTGAAATGGAGTTTGAAAAGAAGAGATTAAGTTTGCCCCCAGCGAAGTTTCCATATTTTATTCAGAACTTAGAAATCGCAAGTTTGCTTTATGTTCGGGCATCAGAATCAGAACTTTATGAAAAAAAAGATCAGGCAAATTTCTGGGATAGTTTGAAATCTATGCTCAGTCAAACAGGACCACAAATTCCGATTTCAGAAATCATAAGAGATATGAGGGAAGAAATCGGGTATCAACCGAAAAAGAATGAATGGAAATCAGAAAAGAGGATGATGATAGAGAATGCCCGAAAAAGGCTTGAGCAACTAAAAAATTTTATCAAAGAGATTGGTGAGATTGAAAACAAGAAGAAGGAACTAAAGAAACTTTCCCAGGAATATATGCGGTTGAGTGAGGAATTAAAATCCATTGAAAACTTTAAAAAATTCAAAATATACCAGGAGATGAAGAGATTATATGACGAATATTTAGATAAAAAGAATGTACTATCTTTTTATGAGAGGTATACTGAAGAAGACCTGCACAAATGGCAGGAACTTGAAATGGGAAAAAAGAGTATTGCCGCACAGACAAAGGAAAGGGATGAATTAACAGGTGAGACCGAAAATTTGAGAAAGGAACTAACTGCGTTATCAAGAAAAATTGAATTGATAGAAAGATATAAAATAAAAGAAAGAATTTACCAAAAGAAGGAGATCGGTAAAGAGCCTAATTATTTCTATCCATTATTGATTTTCTTAATTGGTTTTATCCTTCTAATTTTGGGTTTCAGATTTAACTTTTCGATTCTCATATCTTTGATAATATTTTTGATAAGCATTTTTGGTTTTACTTTGGTTGCAATAAAAAAATCGCAAATCAAAATAGCGCATTTAAAAAATCAACAGATTTTGAATGATGCAGAACTATTATTGGAAAAAAGAATAAAAGATTTTGATGAGCTTAAAGATACAATAGACTCCCTTGAGGAGGAAAAAATTAAGATTGAAACACTCATATCAGCAAAGGATGAGCGACTAAGATCTCTGAGTAACTCAGTTCCTATTGACGAGATTGAAAGACAGATTGAGGAACATCGGAATAAAACTGGTTGTAGTGAAATAGGCAAATTAAAGGAAAAACTTTTTGAAAAGAAAAAAATTCAGGATGAACTTAACGTAATATCAGCTAAACTATTTTCCCATCTGGGGGAAGGGGATGAGACAAAATGGCGGCGTCTGATTGATGAGAAGAAAGTTCCACCCACCCAAAGGGAATACGATATTACAATTGCTGATGAACTTGAAAAACAGGTAAAAAATATAGAAGAAGAAATCAATGGACTTCAAAGTGAAATAAAAATCTTTGAAAGTGTTAAAAAGAGTCAGTATGGTATTACCAGTGAAGACCAGGCATTAAAAGAGATATCAGAGATTGAGGCACAATTGAGCAATTACGACCTTGAACTCAAGGCAGTGCTGAAGGCCGAAGAGATTTTAAATCAGATGAGCAATGAACTTGATAATTTCATTGAGAATATTTTATCAGGTGAGGATAGTTTGAGTGAATATTTTTATGAAATCACAAGAAAGTATAAAAAGATAAAAGTAGAAAATCAGGATTTTGTTGCAATTGATGAAGATGACAATGAATATCCGATCAATTTATTATCCAGTGGCGCCCGTGACCAGTTATTACTCTGCTTCAGATTTTCGGCTTTAAAGAAACTCTTTCCTGCTGGAACATTCTTGTTCCTTGATGATGCCTTTATCTTTGCAGATTGGGAAAGGCGGTGCCGGCTTGCAGAATTATTAAAAAAATTTGTGGATGAAGGGAATCAGGTATTTTATTTTACCTCTGATGAACATAGCAGGGACCTCCTCGCCCGTTATGGAGCAAGTGTCACTGCCCTATAGATAATTACCCCTTTTCGGCAAAAGCCCTGCTGAAATTACATAAAATACTACTCTAAATTATTCTTTTTCCGGTCTTTATAATTTCTCTAACAAAGGGATTATTTATATTAAATTCTTTTGTCGTGAAAGCGTGCGGTTCAATTCGTAGATCAATATCCCTTCTCAAACGCATCAACATTAGATTATCCTCAATTATGTCCCCCTTAAATTTATTTGAAACAATTGCCAAATCTATATCGCTGTTTTCAGTGAATTTATTTTTGACAAAAGAGCCAAAAATATAAACTTTCTTTGGATAAATTTTATTTTTCCGTAAGATCGTTAAATAGGAGTTTATTATTCCATAAACTATTTTTTTATTATATTTTTTAGCCATAGCCGTAATTTCTTAATTTTACTGATGTTAAATTCTGTAAATTGTCTTGTGCATTTTTTATAGAATTGCAGTTTATAATCAGCGTATCGTGCAGCAATATTAAAAGAGGTTAATAAATCAAGAAAATCTCTCTGAGTATCATTTATCGGTAAATCCGCTTTTGTGGCAATGTGTAATAAATTATGTGTGTAAGGTGGATAATTGTTCACTTTCTTCACAAAATAAGCCTTAAGCAATTTTTCTATAACCAAATGTCCCAAAAATAGTGCCTAATGATAATCACGACTCTTAAACAAATTGTTCATCGTCTTAAAATCTTTGTCTGAACTTTTAATCCAATAATTGATCAGTTCTTTTTTGTTCACAATGATATTATATAAAAAACCTCTGCCCGTCAAGAAAAAATTTTGAGCACATCTTCCCCTATCTACCAATCAGTGCAGTGGACATTATCAGAAGGGGAGTGATATAGTTTGAAGAAGAACTTGTTTCTTAAATAACAATGATCAAATACTACGCCTGCACGATACGGAATTGATCTGGATTCAGTCCGAGGATTCTTAAAACTTTGCGAAAATCATTGAAGGTGTATATCGCCATAACGGATGTCCAACAATTTCCGTAATTCCCAGTTGTCTTTAATTTCTAATATCGCCTTTATATAGGGCTAATGGTAGGCACGGTTTGGACTTTTGCGGTACAAATTGTAATTTTCTTTATACTCTTCGGCATAGTCACGTATTGCCTCAAGGATATCAGTCAGTGCCTCTTCTTCTGATGGCATTTCCGTAATCAAATCAAGTTCTGGGCAATAAGCACAAATCATATCATTATCTTTGGCAAGAATTAACGAAATCAACGGTCCCCTAATAACAAGCGTTGGTTTTTTCTTCCCGTAAGTTAAAGTTGGTTCTTTTATTTTAGCGAACATCTTCTTCATAATAAATTTATTATACTTAAAAAACCAGACCTGTAAACGGATTTTCTTGTAGTATCTCAAGATGACAGAAGTAGCACACAGCAAGTTGTCATTGCGAGTCCCGACTTTAGTCGGGGCGATGCAATCTCATCCTTTCTCTTTATCACCCGCTTTTATCCACGGACTATGTAGAACAAAGCAAAAGGAAGGAAGAAGAAAAGATTTTGGGTGGCTCAAAAATTTTGATGTATCTAACAATTGACATAAAAAGGGAAATGGTTATAATTTTATGTTAGATTAACTATGGAAGAAAGAAGAGAGAAGAAAAGAAAAGTATTATTAGGGATATTTGTATTAATTTTTGGCTACATCTCTTTTGCATATGCTACAGAGCAATATCCCTGGACACTAAAACCGATATATGAAAGAGAATCGCAGCACCTTAAAACATCTGACTTTGAAGGTGATGGAATTGATGAAATTATTGAAGGCAATGACTGTTTTACATATATAAGAGACCAGAATGGAATCATCTTAAGCCAATTTACTTCACACAGGTATGACTTTGTCTGTCCACTCGGTTTCTTTAAACTTAAAGATGGTTTAGATGCCAATCTTTTTGTTTCAATCCTCAGAGGTGATACACTCTTTTTAAGAAATGTTTATGAACATAAACAAGTAATAGTTACTATTGGTAAGGATATTGTGAAGGCTGGACATCCTGGTTATGATGCAATAATATGGAATGCGGCTGCCTCTGATATAGATGGTGATGGTTATAATGAAGTTGTATGTTTAGTGAATACAGGCTTTGACCTATATCCAAGGGGCATATTTGTCTATGATTACAAAAATAATAAAGAACTCTGGCACTACTGGATCGGTTGTAATCCTTATCCCTGGAATGATTTCTTTTGTGTTGATATAAATAATGATAATAAGAAAGAGATTTTCTTCGGGACTATAAAATCAAGCAATGGTGCATTGGAGAATGGTGTGGATGATTTCCATCCCTGGGTAATCGCCTTGAGTCCAGAAGGAAGATTACTCTGGCAGAAACAATTGAATGAAGATGTTTTCGCGGCAGATGTGTATGTTGGTATCATTGATACAACTAATAAGTATAAGGTGATTGTATGTGAAACAGAGGGCTATACCCAATCAGATTATACGAACCAGTTGTTTGTCTTGAATGCGGAAAATGGCGCAGTTGAGAGATATATTCAGACAGGCATGAAATTTCTTGGAATGAGGGTTTGCGATTTTGATCGCGATGGTAAAATAGAGATTGTCACGGGGAATTGTGATGGAAGATTGAGAATTTTTGATTGTAATCTTGAACTCGTAAAAGAGAAGGATCTCGGAACCCCTGTTACAATTTTTCATATAAACGATTTTGATGGCGATGGTAGAAAGGAGATATTATTAGCAGAGCAGGATGGCAGATTATTGATACTAAATGAGAAACTCCAGGTTATTTGCAGTTTTAAATCGCCCCAGGGTAGAATAATAAATTGTTTCCTCGCAAAGAATAAAAAAGAATACAGAATAATCACGGGTGTAACAAAGGCCTATAGTTCAATTTTCACTGTCTACCAGATTGTTAAGACTCCATTTATGATAAAGCCAAAAATCGGATTATTTTCAGGAATCATTATTATCGTTCTGGTATTTGTGGTAATCTTTTTGATACAAAATAATATTGCTTATCGTCGTAGGGTTCGCAGATTCCTTGATGAAACGCCGTCAGGTGTTCTTATTTTGAATCATTCAAACAAGATTACTTATTATAATTATTACATCCGAAAAATTGTTGGTGAGACAAAAGAAGATTTAATAAAATTTATTGAAACTGCGAAGATAAAAAAATTGATTGAAGAATGTATTGATAAAAAGGCGATAGAGACAAAGTATAATGAAAAACTTCTAAATGTTTATGTCATAAAAGTGGCATCTGAAACACTTATGGTTGTTATGGACCGAACTACCGAGATGACCGCAAGGGATATTATATCCTGGTCTGGATTTGCCCAGCGCCTGGCACATGAGATTAAAAATCCTCTATCAACCATAAATCTAACCCTGCAGAGAATGAATCAATTGTGCAAAGAAAAATTTGGAAAAGAGGCGAACATTATTGATAGTTATGTGGCATCAGTTTTGGAAGAAGTTGAACGATTAAGAACTACCACAGACCGATTTATGCGTGTATTATCAATTGAGGCACCGAAGTTCACACTGGTTGACCTCAATGGGCTATTGGATGAAATATTAAAGAAATATGAAGGCATACTACCCAGGGAAGTAAAAATAAATAGATACTTTGCCCGGGAATTACCACTTGTCAGGTGTGATGAAGGGCAGATTGTTACCGCCTTTTCCAATATCATAGAGAATGCACTTGAGGCAATGGAAGGTAAAGGAGTGTTGAGTATGCGCACTACGGTTATTGAAGCAATTGATACAGAAGACACCCGATACCAGGCTGATAAAAAGGAGATGATTCAAAGATATGTGGAAGTGAGTTTTGAGGATACCGGGAAGGGTTTTTCTGAAGAGCAAAAACAGAACATCTTTAAGCCCTTTTATTCAACAAAGAAAAATGGCACCGGGCTTGGCCTGGTGATTACCAAAAGGATTATAGAAACACATAATGGCAAGATTGAAATATCAAGTAAAATGGGTATCGGAACCGTTGTAACTGTTAAACTTCCATTATAGGTGTGGAAAAAATGAGAATTAATCCATCAGATTTAGAACCCAAAACTGGAAGACCAAAATTCAAAATCTTAATTATTGATGACGAATTGAAAATTTGTGAAATTCTTAAAGATATTCTTGATAGTGAAGGATATGAAGCTGATTTTGCCATAAATGGCACCGAGGGGTTGAAAAAAATTCAAAAAGGTAAATTTGACCTTGTGCTACTTGATATAAAACTTCCTGATATTGATGGATTAAACCTGCTTAAAAAAATAAAGGATTTTGACCCTGATATTCTGGTTATAATGATTTCAGCATTTGGAACGGTTTCAATCGCAGTAGAGGCATTAAAAAATGGTGCAGAAGATTTTATTGAAAAACCACTGGAAACAAACCGAATTCTTGTCACAATAAAAAACATCTTAGAAAAGGCAGAATTCAAAAAACAGAGTATCATCCTGAAATCTGAAATGCTGAAAGGATACAGAATTATTGGTGAATCTGAAGGGATAAAGAGAGTAATGAATTTGATAGAAAAATCTGCACCAACAAACAGCACGGTCTTGGTCCTCGGTGAAACCGGAACCGGCAAAGACCTTGTTGCCCATAATATCCATTTGAAAAGCCCAAGGGCAGGACAACCTTTTATAAAGGTAAATTGTGCTGCGCTACCCAAGGAGTTGATAGAGAGTGAACTATTTGGTTATGAAAAAGGTGCATTTACCGGTGCATTTAAGAGGAAATTCGGTCAATTTGAACTTGCTGATAAAGGGACATTATTTTTGAATGAAATCGGTGATATGGGGATTTCAGCACAATCAAAGGTCTTAAGCGCAATGGAGGATAAAGAGATAATGCGTATCGGTGGAACATCGAGAATTAAGGTTGATGTGAGAATCATTGCAGCAACGAATCAGAATTTATTACAATTGATAAAAGAAAAAAAATTCCGTGAAGATTTATATCATCGTATAAATGTTCTCACAATCCATATTCCGCCATTAAGAGAAAGGATTGATGATATTCCATTACTTGCTGAATATTTTCTTAAAAATGCCTGTATTGAAAATAATCGGACTGTAAAATCACTGAGTAAAGATGCACTCAATTATTTAAAATTATATCATTGGCCAGGCAATGTGCGTGAGTTGAAACATCTGATGGAAAAACTGGCAATTTTGACAGCCAGGACCGAACTTGAAACCGATGACATCGCCCCAATTCTTGAGGAGGTGAAAAAGGATACAAGTCTCCAATATAATATTGATGTTGCAAAAGATGAACTGGAAAAAAATTATATACTGTCTGCACTACAACAGGCAGAAGGGCATATGGGTAAGGCAGCAAAGATCTTGGGGATAGACCGCTCAACCTTATTCAGAAAGATAAAGAAACTGGGAATAAAGATGTAAGACTACGTTTAATTAATACAAAATCTCCAGTAATTCTTCTGGTCTATTTATCAACTTTTTTGCCCCTGCTGCGATAAGTTCCTCAGCAGTTCTAAAACCCCAGAGTGCACCGACTGGATACATCCCTGCGGAAAGTGCGGTCTTTATATCAATTGCAGAATCACCAAGATAGATAAACTCTTCAGGTGGTATGCCTAACTCTTTGGCAATATATATTGCACCATCCGGTGCAGGTTTTTTAGGAAGGGTTGAATTCGCTCCGATAACAATTGAAAATTTAATCTCTGGTAATAGTCTCTGGACATACAATTTCGTAAATTCATCAGGTTTATTTGAATGGACTGCCATTTTTATCTTTCTTCTATCTAATTCTACCAATAGTTCAGGAATGCCAGGATATGGTTTTGTATTATTCAACCAGTTTTTCTGATATTCAATCCTCAGCATTTCAACACATTCTTTTACCAATTCAGGTGTATTATTGGGTTCAGGAATGACCTTTTTACATAAGACATCCATTCCCTCACCAACAAAATAATAATAATCTTCGGTTTTAAATGTTGGGAACCCTAATTTTTTTAAAACCGTATTCATTGAATCCGCAATGTCCTGTATAGTATCAAGGATTGTGCCGTCTAAATCAAAGATGACTGCCTCAAATTTCATAAAAGACAAAGCACATTTTTATTTTTTTCTGTCCAGAATCAAATACTCCGCAACAGAGAGTTGTTGCACTTTCAAATAATAAAATCCCCCTATATCCCTCTTTATGAAAGGGGGAATTATAGGGGGATTACTCAATTTTTTCAACCTTATGCCACTTTTACATCCCACACTATTGAAATTCTTAGTATGCTTTACTTTCTCACCTCAATCGGTGTGTAGGAATAAATACAATTGATATGTTCACCCCTTATCAAATCATAGCCTTCAACAATGAACTTTATCGTGCCCCTGCCATAGTAATCATTATTAGCACCATCTTCATCATCAAGGTCGTCCGCTATTCTTTCATCAACGATTATGGAAACCGTATATGAGTATTCCTTACCACCATCAATATCAATCGGCGGCACATAATTTTCAGACCGGCTGGCAACCTGATTCCCGTTTATGTCAAAGAACTGCCAGCGTAGAGAAGTAATCGCCACATCCTTTTTCGCCTTTTCTTTTAATGTAATGGACAAATCCTGGGATGCAGAACCACTACCCCAGGGATTCCAGCCTGGATTACCTGGTCCTGTATCAGTATCTGGAACATGGAATGTAATAAGCAATGTATCAGTGACGACCTCAACAACACCTACATCCTCATACCAGGCAAGTGGTTCTTTTACACAGTTTATTATAACAAACAACAATCCTGATATAGCAACACCAAGATATTTTTTCATAATACCTCCTGTTTTTAAATATAATTTTAATCAAAATTAAAAAAAAGTCAAGGATATAAAAAATCTTGATTTTTAAAAAAAGAAAAATATAATTAATAAGATAAAGGAATTTATATGTGGACTAAAAATAATTTCATATTACTGTTATTTACTCCATTCCTTACCTGGTCTTATACCTACAATGTTGGACCTGGTATGCCTTATGATAGCATAGGCACAGTTCCTCTGGAATCACTGAATCCTGGAGATACAGTCAAAATCTATTATCGTCCTACACCTTATTATGAAAAATGGGTGATTGCCCGCACTGGCACATCAAATGCACCTATTGTATTTTATGGTGTGCCTTCGGTAAATGGCGACCTGCCTGTCATAGACGGCAGGAATGCGGTGACCAGGCTCCAGCTTGATTACTGGTCTGAAAACCGGGGAATAATAAATGTTGGTGGTTCAAACATTCCAAATCAGACTCCGAATTATATTGTCATAGAAAACCTTGAAATAAAGAGTGCCCGAACACCATACACATTTTATAATGACCAGGGACAGCTGGCAAGTTATGCAAGTAATGCCTCAACGATCTATGTTGTTGAAGGAAGCAATATAATCATCCGTAACTGTATCCTGCACGATTGCGGCAATGGATTTTTTGTCGCCCATCAGGCGAAAAATATAATTGTTGAAGGGTGCTATATATATGACAATGGAATTGAGAATAGTATCTATGAGCACAATAATTATACTGAAGCCCAGGGAATAATCTTTCAATATAATTACTTCAGTCATTTGCGAACCGGATGCCTCGGTAATAATCTCAAAGACCGCTCGTCAGGTTGTGTTATTCGTTATAACTGGATTGAATGCGGAAATCGCCAGCTTGATCTGGTTGATTCTGATTATCCAGAGATATATAATGATACAACCTATCGCAAGACATTTGTCTATGGCAATATTCTAATTGAGCAGACGGACGAAGGTAATAGCCAGATCATCCATTATGGTGGTGATAGTGGTGATACTACACATTATCGTCATGGCAGACTGTATTTCTACAATAATACTATTATTTCAAAACGTTCCGGTAATACCACGTTATTCCGTCTATCAACAAATCTTGAATCCTGTGATGCAAGAAATAATATCTTTTATGTGACTGCATCTGGTAACCGCCTGGCGATGCTTGCCGAATATGGACTCCTTATAAGCAGACACAACTGGCTCAAATCTAACTGGGTGATTTCCCATAGTACATTTCAGGGCACATTCATTGATTCAGGAGGTAATATAACAGGTTCTGACCCAGGATTTGTTGACTTCAATGACGAAGATTTTCATCTGGTATCAACATCTCAGTGTATAGACAATGGAACTTTCCTTGCAGCCCAGGCATTACCCCAGCATAATGTGATATACCAGTATATAAAATACCGAAGATATGAAAATCGGTCTGATGATGGTTTATTTGATATAGGGGCATTTGAATATTCAGCAGGTGGTGTTGTGGATGAAATAAAAATCAGAGAAATAAACCGATTTGTATTTGCACAGATTGAAAAAGAAGATTTCCATTTTACTTTACCTGAGGCAGGTTATTTAAGGTTTTATGATTCACAGGGAAGGTTGATCTATAGAACTGGAAAGATTGATAAAAAGATATACATATGGGATGGAAATGATTTGCCATCTGGAGTTTATTTTTATATTTTCAGTAATCAAAAAAATGAGATCAGGATAGGAAAACTGATTTTATTGAGGTGATTGCAAAATTTTGCTATTGACAATTTAGTTTCTATGGATATAATACGCTATAATTTAAAAAAGGAGGTATGGTGACAAATCTGCATTTTAATTTCAAAGATGTCTTTCGTGCTGGACGACTCGGTTTCAGTGCAAAGAAGATGTGGATGAGTTTTCTTGGTTTGCTGATCGGTGGCATTGGTTATACTATCTTATCTTATATTGCATTTCTCGCCGCAGGTTTTGAGATAAGTGAAATCTGGTCAAGTTATCGTCTGATGCCGGTTTTAATACAGGAAATGGAATTTCCCTGGTTCTCCTGGGTTTTATGGATTGCTGGAATTATCTGGTGGCTCTGTGTCATTTTGATCACCGGTGTTGCAATTTCAAAGGTCACTTATGAACAACTCAAAGGTGATGAATTTTATGAAATAAAAGAGGCATTTAAATTCGCATTGAAGAATGGTAAGTCTTCAATTCTCGCACCCTTCGTTCTTATAGTCTTTATTGCCTCACTCATTGTGATGGGTATTATCCTTGCATTGATCACCTGGATTCCTTATTTCGGTCAATTGTTCTTCTCCATTATGGCTATACCGGCATTCTTTGTCTGCATCTTCATACTCTATCTGGGAATTGTTACAATAGTGGCATTGATTATTGGACCATCAATCGTTGGTGCGACCGGTAATGACACATTTGATACACTCTTTGAATCATTTTCAGTTATAAATGACCAGCCCTGGCGTTTTATTACCTACGAATTTTTGTTGAAACTTGTTATGATAATCGGTGTGGCGATTCTCGGCTTTTTTGCGGCAAAGGCAATCTTTTTGTGCTATACAGTAATCGGTATTATCGTTCCTGCAGAGAAGATCGGCAACATATTTGCCAACGCAGCATATTATGTTAAACTTGTCATCCCGGATTTTTATCCTGAATCTCTGAGGAATCTTATCACCGGATATATGGAATGGATTGGTATGCCCAATCTGTTATTCCCACCTGAATATGTATCTGCCTATGAGACCTGGGCTGGTGCCATTGCCTCTTTTATTCTCGGAATAATTTATTATTTAATAATTCTCGGCGTGATGTCGCTGGGCTGCTCGATCTATTATGCTGGGAATACACTTATATTTACGGTGCTTGTAAAAAAGAAAGACGATAAAAACTTGCTTGAAATAAAAGAGGAGACCTTTGAAGAGAAGGTAGAAGAAAAAACAGAAGAAAAGGAAGAAGAAAAGAAAGCGAAAAAACAGCGCAAGAAAGAAGAAGAAACTGAAACAAAATTAGAAGAAGAAAAGAAAGAATAGTTGAAATAAACATAAAATCTTGAAGGGTAGTGGAATACAAATTTCCATTACCCTTTACTTTGATAAAAATTATGAAGAGTGGATATGTTGCGATAATTGGTGAACCAAATGTTGGTAAATCCACACTCCTCAATCGTCTGATAAATACAAAACTATCTATTGTGAGTGATAAACCACAGACAACGAGGAATAAAATTTTAGGAATTCTTACAGAAAATGACTGCCAGTGTATATTCATTGATACACCTGGTATCTTTGAGCCTACCTATGAACTCCAGGAAAAGATGGTCAATGCAGCGAAAGAGGCAATAAATGATGCTGATTTATTGATCTGGCTCGTTGATCCATTCTTCAAACCAGAAAAGTTTCCACTAAAATTTTTAAAATTTTTTGATGAAAAGAGACTTATAATTGCAATCAATAAAATTGACCTTGTCAAAAAGAATGACATTCTGCCTTTGATTGATAAATTAAAGGCATACAATCCTGATGAAATATTTCCCATCTCGGCATTGAATGGTGATGGTGTTGAGGCATTGAAACAGACGATCTTTGAAAAACTCCCTGAAGGTCCTTTTTTATATGAACCGGACCAGATTTCTGACCAGCCTGAACGGTTTTTCGTCAGTGAAATAATCCGTGAAAAATTATTCGTCTATTTAAAAAAAGAGATCCCCTACGCAACCTGCGTAATGATTGAGGAGTTTAAAGAGCAAGAAGGAAGAAAGATCTATATAAGGGCAACGATATATGTGGAAAGGGATACCCAGAAAAGAATTTTGATCGGAAAAGGGGGGAATCTATTAAAAAGAATTGGAACCGAAGCAAGGAAGGAGATAGAAAACTTTTTGGGAAGAGAAGTATATATTGATTTGTGGGTGAAGGTTAAAGAAAAATGGCGAAAAAACCCAGTTTTCTTAAAAGAACTTGGATATTGATTTGGCTTAATTGCTGGAATATTTGGTAATTTAATGATTTGACCAGGGAGGTTTTATGGAAATAAAAAAGATTAAAATTGAACCACCTGAAGGGACGAATGTCATCTGCGGTCAGGCACATTTCATAAAAACCGCAGAAGATTTATATGAGGCACTGGTAAATTCAGTCCCCGGGATAAAATTCGGTATTGGTTTTTGTGAGGCATCTGGTCCCTGCCTTATCCGTTATGAAGGCAATGAATCAGAATTGACTGAACTTGCCAGAGATTATGCCTATAAAATCGGTGCTGGACATTTCTTTATTATTTTTATCAAAAATGCTTTTCCAATAAATGTCCTTGATAAGATAAAGAATTGTCACGAAGTATTAAATATCTTCTGTGCAACCGCAAATCCTGTTGAAATTTTATATGTAGAAGATGAGCAAGGAAAAGGCATTATTGGCGTTATTGATGGCTATGGTTCAAAGGGTATAGAGGACGATAAGGCAAGAGAAGAAAGGTATAAATTTTTAAGAAAGATTGGATATAAATTATAGACTATTCACCAAAATATTTTTGATTTACCATTTTTATAAATTCTTGCTGTTCTTCAGGAGATAGTTCATAGACTTCATAGATCGGGTCTTTATTATTTATCTCTGGTGCCTGGGGCTGGGCGATCTCTTTGGGTGCAGGCCGGAAGAAAAGAAAATATATTAAACCGAATGCACCCAAGGCACCTGCTGCTACAGGTATCACAATATGGAAAGGAAAAGGTTTTTTGGGTTTTGTCAGACATATCCGTTCATGGACTGAAACGAGAAATTCTTCCCAGTATTCGTCTCTCTCTTCAAAATCAGGACAGGAACAACAGACTTCTATGCACTGGCGAATAAAATAAAAATCTTCAGCACAACTCGGGCAGTGATTGATGTGTTCAAGTATTAATTCTTTTTCTTCAAGTCCAATATCTCCGACAATTAAATCAATGATTCTTTCCTGAACATCAAAACAATTCATATCTTACCCTTTAGATAATTTTTTAGATTCTTTACTGCAAGATGATAATTTACCTTTACAGTATTCACTGGTTTATTCAGTATTGCACTTATCTCCTGGTATGGTAATTCCTCAAGCGCCCTCAATGTGAATACACTCTTCTGGACCTCGGGCAATTTTGCGATTGCATTATATATAATTTCTTTCATTTTTTTATGTTTATATTTTTCAACCGGGTCATCTCCGTGGATCTCCAGTATTTCATCCTTTATCTCTTCTTGCGGGTGTTCTTTTTTCATAAAGTTTATGCAGTTATTAACCGCAATACGATATAACCAGGTCGTAAATTTGGAACGACCATCAAAATTCTTTATATTTCGGTATGCCTTCAAAAATGTCTCCTGCGCCATATCCTTTGCATCATCATAATTCTTCAACATCTTATAACAAAGATTATGAACCTTGACCTCATGCCTTCGGACAAGTTCATCAAACGGCTCAACCTCACCCATTTTAACAAGATGGACAAGTTCTTCATCGCTAAGGTTCTGATATTTAGACAAACGGGTCTTTAGTTCGTTTACCTGTTCAATCAATGAGTCTTTTTTCTCTGACATATCTTTCAATCTCTATTCTTAAATGACTTATTGGTTTATTTAACCTTTTTGCAATCGATTTCAAATCCTGATATTCTATTGTAAATCTTTTATTTTGGTTATAATGGGAGACCTTTATCCGCAAATTGCCCCAGGGTGTTTTGACCCTTTTTATCTCACGATATAATTTAATGCGTCTTTTATAATCCATTCTTATCCCCAGGGTCGTAGTTTCATTGAATATCGTATCTATTATCTTCTGGTTATATTTATCCAGAATGACACTGAGTAAAATCCCGGGCCTTGAATGTTTCATTATTACCGGGGTATAATATACCTCAAGCGCACCAGCATCATATAATTTTTCCAGAATCAATTCAAAATCCTGGGGATTCTGGTCATCGATGTTCGTTTCAATGACCAGACATTCGTCCGTCAGGTTTGTATCAATCTCACCAAGAAAGATTCTTAAAAGATTAGGATAACCGGTTATTTTTTTTGTCCCGGCACCAAGACCAATCTTTTCAATTCGGTTAATTATTAACAAATCTGTGAATTCAGCAATTGTGCTCAATATGGCAGCAGCAGTGGGTGTGGTAAATTCAAATGGTATGGGCAGGAATTCTACAGGTGCATTTTTTAATAATTGAGCAGTAGCAAGGTTGAAAGCAGGCATCTTGCCTTCAACTGTGTCAATCAATCCAGTCCCTGCCTTAAGGGGTCTTGAATATACCTTTTCAATATTCAGAAAATCAAGGGCTATGAGTGTGCCTGTTATATCGAGGATTGTATCAACATCCGCAAGTTCATGAAGGTGTAAATGTTTTGAACCATGCACTTTTTTTTCCGCATCAAAGATACGATTGATAATCTTTATTGCATCATTTTTTATTGAATCTTTTAAATTGCTTTTATTGATCAGGGGAATAAAATCTTTTTCTTTTACAACCTTTTTTGTAATAAATTCAATCTGCTTTGCCATAATCCCCTGATGAGCGATAGATTCAACTTTGATCTTTAAATCAGGGATGAATTTTAAGGATTGTTTCAAATAATCAATCTCAACACCGCAGTCAATCAAACTTGATAAAATCATATCACCGCTTGCCCCGAGTATCGGGTCAAAATATATCACCCTCATATTTAATTTTATCTAAAATATAAAAGATTTCAATAGTCAGGTCATTGCTCTTGACACTCACCTGTTTATTGGATAGCATAGATTATGCGATTGAGACAGATTGCAAAAATCATCAACGGTAGATTATATGGCAGAGATATTGAAGTAAAGAATATTTTGCCACCGGAAGATGCAGATAAAGATAGCATTGCATTTTTATTCGACCCCGGGTTGAAGACAAAGGCAGGTGCAGTAATTGTGGAAGTAAAAATTCACAATAAGAACTGCATTGTGGTGCAGGATTGCAAAAAGGCGATGTATCATCTGCTAAAAAAGATTACGGGTTTCAAAAAAAAGCCTGGCATTGCCAAGACGGCAATAATTGAAGATAGTGTAGAAATCCAAAATGCCTGCACAATTGAAGATTATGCAGTGATAAAAAAGAGGGTAAAAATTGGTAAAGGATGTTATATTGGCAGGGGTGTGTATGTTGATGAAGGGGTCATAATAGGTGATTATTCCACAATCGAGCATAATGTGGTAATATCCAGGAATACAAAAATCGGCAAATATGTTTACATCGGAGCTAATTCAGTCATTGGCGCACAAGGATTTGGTTTTATTAAATCAAAAGGATACCGAAGAATACCACATATCGGTTATGTCATCGTTGGTGATTATGTTGAAATAGGTGCCTGTGTCTGTGTTGATCGTGCTACAATTGGTAAGACAGTTATCGGCTCTGGAACAAAAATAGATAACCTTGTCCATATTGCACATAATGTTCATATCGGAAAAAACTGTCTCATTATGGGTCAGGCCGGGATTGCTGGTTCCACAGAGATTGGTGATAATGTAATAATATGCGGGCAGAGCGGTGTAAGCGACCATTTGACGATAGGCAAGAATGTTGTGGTTTATGCAAAGAGTGGAGTTTTTTCAAACCTTGCTGCCAATAAAAGATATTCAGGGATTCCAGCCCGGGAGCACTATACCGTGCTCAGGGCACTTGCCCGATTATATAAAGATTTATAATATGGGAAAGAGATGGATAACTGAAGGAATTTGTTTAAATGGTGGCAGCAGTAAACTGTGTTTCAACCCTGCAGAAAACTTTCTATTTTATATGCATAGCAATAGAGAAAAAATATCAATCCCCCTTAATTTTAAGAATCTGCTTGTGGAAAACCATACGATTACGTTTGGAAAAGAAAAAAGAGTCAGGGTTGTTGAACACCTTTTTTCTACCCTTTATGGTTTGAATATCTTCAATGTTAAAATCGACCTGTATGGAGATGAGTTGCCATTCTTTGATGGTTCAAGCAGGGATTTTGTGAAACTATTAAGGGATTTTCCAGGTCAAAAGGATGTGGCAGCCCTCAAGATTTGCAAAAACGCCATAGTCCAGGAGAATGATTCATTTATCCTGTTTGAACCCAATGATGCTGGACTATTTATTGATATGGAACTAAACCATCCATACATTGGTATCCAGAAAATCTTTTTAGAGATTACAATCGAAAATTATATTAAAGAGATTTCACCTGCCCGCACATTTGTTTTCACTGATGAATCTGATCCAAGGATAAAAAAACTTCCACCATACGGAATAGGGATAACCCCTGAAAAAATTTATAGTTCAGAACCTTTGAGATTCCCTGATGAACCGGTGCGTCATAAAATCCTTGATTTGCTTGGAGATTTATATGTCTTAAGAAAAAAATTACTTGGAAAAATCAGGGCAAAAAATACATCACACAAACTTAATTTAGAATTTGTTAGACAGATCACTTCAATTACTGAATAATATTCAACTCTGACTCTTTTTTATTCTGACCATTGCATTATAGAATGTATAGACGATAATCGCACCGCCAAATATCCAGAACCAGAATGGAACATTGTGTCCAAAGATTGCTACATATATAAATGGTGCAATCGTTGTAATGCCAAGAATGATACCAAATATCCTTACCTGGTCAATTTTTTTATTTTTTAAACCGGTGATAATCTTATATATTGCAAGCCAGAAGAAGGGTGCACCACCAAAATATATTACAGCAAAGATTACGGGATTGACACCATAATCAAACTGAATCTTTGCAAACCAATTTTTAAGATATTCAATAATAAGATGCAAATCTATTCAACCTCATCAAAGATGATCAATTTTTCTTCGGTCATCTCTTTGATGGCAAAATCAGGTCCTTCCCTGCCTATTCCACTCCCTTTCATTCCACCATACGGCATATTATCAACACGGAATGTAGGTATCTCATTTATCAATACACCACCGGATTCAATCTCTCTGGCACATTTCAAAGCAAGGTTTATATCTTTTGTAAAGATGCCGGTCTGCAATCCATATTTTGTATTATTGACTTTCTCAATTACTTCTTCTAAGGTTCTAAATTTATTAACTGCAACCATAGGTGCAAATGCCTCTTCCTGGATTATCCTTGCATTTTCATCGACATCAAAGATAATAGTAGGCAGAAAAATCGTGCCTACCCTTGAACCACCGAGTATCAATATTCCTTTATTTCTTTTTGCATCCGCAACGAATTCTTCTGCCTTTTTCAGTGATGGTTCATCAATCATCGGTCCCATTTCGGTATCTTCTAAGAGTGGGTCACCGTATTTAATCTGACCAACCTCAAGCGATAGTTCTCTTAAAAATTCATCGGCTATCCCTTCTTCTACATAGACCCTCTGGATCGAGATGCATACCTGTCCAGCAAGTGTATAACCACCCTTACGAATCTTTTTTGCGACGATTTTCAATGGTGCATCTTTAAAGACAACAACCGCTGAATTTGAACCGAGTTCCATTGTTATTTTTTTCAGACCACAATTTTTCATAATAGTTTCGCCAACTTCTAAGGAACCGGTAAAACTCACTTTCCTTATTTCCGGTGCTCGAACCAGTGCCATACCAATTGTTGAGCCAGGACCGACAAGGACCGATATTCCCTGTTCAGGTAATCCTGCTTCAATAAGTGCCTGGGCAAGCATTAAACCTGAGAGCGGTGTCTTTGTAGCAGGTTTAAATATGACTCCATTGCCTGCTGCGATTGCAGGTCCAATCTTATGGCAACTCAAATTTAGAGGAAAATTGAATGGGGATATTGCAAGGACTATTCCTAAGGGGACGCGTAGATAAAATCCTATTTTTTTTGTTGGACTGCTCAGGTCCATTCTGACTGTTTCACCTTTTAAATTCATCGCTGCAATGCTGGAAAGTTTTATCGTGTTTATCGCGCGGTCAACTTCGGTCCTTGCCTCATTTATCGTTTTTCCCACTTCAAGGCAGATTGTGCGGGCAAATTCTTCTCTTTTATCAGATATTATCTTTGCGGTCCGTTCAAGTATCCTTGCCCTTTCTCCAGCAGGCATATTCTTTAATATTTTATAACCTTCCTGCGCAATCTGGATTGCTTCAATAACATCATTCTCAGTGCTTAAACCAATTTCTTCAATGAGTTGATTGTTATACGGATTATAGATACCTATCTTTTTATCCCTGATTACTCTTTTTCCTCTGATAAACATAATTTTTTAATTTGTATATATTTGTTTTTTGAATACTTTTTTTATCACACCTTCAATTATATCCAGTCCAGTATGTAATTCTTCTTCGGTTATGACCAACGGTGGAATTATTCTTATTGTTGATTCTCCTGCCCCAAGTATCAATAATCCCTGTTTGAATGCCTCATAAACGACACCATCCCTTTTATCTTTTATCGGTGTTTTTGTCTTTCTATCTGTGACGAATTCTATTCCAAGCATCAGTCCTTTTCCGCGGACATCGCCAATAAATTCGTAGCGGTCTTTTAATCCATTTAATCTCTTGATTGCAACCGCACCAAGTTTTGCTGCATTTTCAACCAACCCATTTTCTAATAATTCAATTGTCTTTAATGCTGAGGCACAGGATACAGGGTTCCCACCAAATGTTGAGGCATGGGCACCAGGTGGCCAATCCATAAGACCGCTATTAGCAACACAGACACCAAGGGGAAGTCCAGATGCAATCCCTTTTGCAATGCAATACATATCTGCCTTGGTATTGAAGTGTTCTATCGCAAACATCTTACCGGTCCTGCCCATTCCTGCCTGGACCTCATCATCAACTAAGATTATGTCATAGTCATTACACAATTTTCTAAGTGCCGGGAAAAAACCATCAGGTGGAACCACATAGCCACCTTCTCCCTGTATTGGCTCAACGAATATTGCTGCCACCTCTTCGGGTGGGGCAATCTTCTTAAAGACAACCTCTTCAATATATTTGACACATTCAAGATTGCATCCGGGATAAGAGAGATTAAATGGGCAGCGATAACAATATGCATAGGGAACATGCGTAACATCAGGAAGGAGTGGTCCAAAAAATCGCCTCTGTCCAGCCTTTGAAGAAGTGAGAGATAGTGCACCAAATGTCCTGCCATGGAATGCACCGGTGAATGCAACATATCTTGGTCTCCGTGTATGATAACGGGCAAGTTTCATTGCGCATTCCACTGCCTCAGCGCCAGAATTTCCAAAGAATACTTTTTTATTCTTTCCACCAGGTACGATCTCAGCAAGTTTTTCTGCAAGTTCAATCTGATAAGGATAATAAAAATCGGTCCCGGACATATGGAGTAATTTTTCTGATTGTTTTTTGATTGCATCTACGACCACAGGATGACAATGCCCTGTGGCAAGGACCGCTATCCCTGAAGAAAAATCAAGGAATTCATTTCCATCAACATCTGTGACCCATACTCCACTTCCTTTTTCAATCACCGCGGGATAAGCCCTTGTATATGAAGGGGAAATAAATTTTGAATCCCTTTTTAAAAACTCCCGTGCCTTGGGTCCTGGTAATTCAGTTATGATCTTTGGTTTTTTCATTTATATCCTTTGCCTTTTATGAATTCAGGCATTTTGGGCTGTAGGGGTTTTACTCCTGCCAGGTATCGATCTGTGCCTTCTGGAGTGTCCCTGAATAATCAATGTAAACCGTCTTCACTTCAGTGAATATCTCATAGGCGGTCCAGCCACCTTCACGATGGCCATTCCCAGTATTTTTCATTCCACCAAATGGTAGATGGCATTCAGCACCTATGGTTGGCGCATTGATATAAACAATTCCGGTCTCAGCGAGTTCTGCTGCTTTTTGTGCCTTGTTCAGGTCATTTGTATAGATACTTGAAGAAAGTCCATAGGTTGTGCCATTCAATATCTTTATCGCTTCTTCAAAATTCTTTGCCTTTATAACGGATAAAACCGGTCCGAAGATCTCTTCCTGGGCAATCCTCATTGTGGGTAGCACATCAATGAATACTGTTGGCTTATAAAACCATCCTTTTGCACACTCACCTTCTGTATATGGCTCGCCACCGGTCAATAATTTTGCCCCTTCTTTTTTGCCGATATCAACATACATTGCCACAGTATCTCTCTGTGCCTTGTTAACCAGGGGACCGACATCAACGGTTTCGTCAAGACCATTGCCAAGTTTTAATTTCTCAACCCTTGCCTTGAGCATTTCAATAAATTTGTTATATATAGGTTCTTCAATTATCAACCTGGAGGTTGCAGTGCAACGTTGTCCGGTTGTGCCGAATGCACCCCAGAGCACCCCATCCAGGGCAAGATCTAAATTTGCATCAGCAAGGACGACCTGACCATTTTTCCCGCCAAGTTCAAGTGAACAACGTTTAAGGGTCTTTCCGCATACTTCACCGATTCTCATTCCGATATCAGAAGAACCCGTGAATGAAATTCCCACAATATCAGGATGGCTAAGCATTGCTTCACCGATTTCACCACCACCACCATAGATGATGTTTAATACTCCTTCAGGAAGTCCGGCTTCATAAAGAACCTGGACGAGTTCACCCGCAGATGCAGGTGTATCAGTAGCAGGTTTTATGATTGCCGTATTGCCACTCAAAATACAGGGGAATATCTTCCAGGAAGGAATCGCAACTGGAAAATTCCAGGGTGTGATGAGTCCCCAGACACCAAGTGGATCCCTGCGGGTGAAACATATCTTATTTGGTAATTCAGATGGAACCGAATATCCAAAATATCTTCTGCCCTGTCCAGCAGCATATAATGCAGTATCAATCCCTTCTTGATAATCACCCCTTGTCTCTTTTATAACCTTGCCCATTTCCCTGGTCATCAATCTCGCTGCTTCTTCTTTTTTTGAAATCATAATCTCAGCAGCCCGGCGCATTATCTCTGCCTTCTTTGGTAATGGAATCGCACGCCACCTGGGATATGCCTTTTTTGCAGCTTCAATCGCCATATTCAAATCTTCAGCATTTGATTTTGGAAAGATGCCGATAACTTCATCCCAGTTCGCAGGATTCCTATTTTCAAATGTCCTGCCTGATTTAGAATCAACGAATTTGCCATTTATAAAATTCTTATATTCCTTCATTTTATAACTCCTTTTTGCAGTAAATGATTATAATTAAAAATATGACCAAGTCAATACGATATTGACTTTTGAAATTTTTATTCTATAATCAATCTATGCGTGTCGATGTATTCCTGAAGAAGACATTGATAATCAGGCAGAGGTTTGCAGCAAAAGAATTATGTGATAACGAATTGGTTAAGGTAAACGGTGTGATTGCAAAGCCATCAAAAGAGATAAAGGTTGGTGATGTGATTGAGATAGAGACAATAAAAGGTATTGTTAGATACAGGGTTTTGAATATTCCCCAGGGAAATGTGAAGAAAAATGAGGTAACTCAATATTATGAAGATTGCAGTAACGATAGGTGACCCTTCAGGAATTGGACCCGAACTTGTTCTGAAGTCTTTACCCAAATTTTTAAGATTTAGACCATTTATATATGGCAACAAAGGTATTCTACAAAGAACCGCAAAAGAACTTAAACTCGTAAAGAACTTTCATCTAATAAAAGATTTTATCATTGATACTGTGTCTGATATTAATTTTCGATTTGGTAAACCTGATGAAAAGACCGGCAGGGTCGCCATTGATTCAATAAAATCTGCATTGAATGATAATCCTGATATTCTCATCACCGCACCAATCGTCAAGAATGTGATAAAAAGATTTTCAAAAAATTTTATTGGCCACACAGAGTTTCTTGCTGAGTATTTTAAAGTTAAGAATTTTGCTATGGTAGGAATATTGAAAGATAAAAGGATTATGTTTTTAACAACCCATCTTCCTATTTTAGATGTTCCATCCAGGATAGAAAAGAGAGATATCTTTAATAAACTACTTTTATTTGATTATGGGCTCAAAAGATATTTCTGGATAAAAAAGCCAAGAATAGGGGTTTCTGCATTTAATCCGCATGGCGATGAATTTAGTTTAGGTGAAGAGAAAATGATCGAACAGGGAATCAAACTCGCAAGGAATAAAGGATTAAATGTCTATGGACCATTTCCTGCTGATTCCTTATTCAATAGAGAGTTTGACGGCTTTCTTGTTATGTATCATGACCAGGGTTTCATTTATCTTAAGACAGAAAGGGGTGGTGTAAACTGGACCCTTGGTCTTCCTGTTATAAGGGTTTCGCCTTTATACGGTGCTGCCCTTGATATTGCGGGTAAAAATCTTTCTGATGCCTCAGGAATGGTGAATGCAATAAAGATTGGAATAAAAATTTTCAGAAAAGGAGGTAAGAAAGATGTTTTTAAAAAGATTTAGGATTTTGTATTACTTATTATGCATTTTAATTATCTTTATATCCTGTGGGAAAAAAGAAGATGTAAAGGGTGCGGCTGAGGCTATAAAAAGAGGTAAATATATAGAGGCAGTGAGGTCCTTGAAATCTGCTTTAAACACTGATTCACTGAATCCCGAGATCCATTTCAACCTTTCTCTTGCCTATATCCATTTTGATTCAACCCAGAAGGCATATGAGCATTTCCTAAAACTCGTTGAATTGCAATCGCCCTTGAAGGATAGTATATATTTAAAATTACTTCTGACAAGGTCTTTGATGATTGATCCATATTCTTCAAGCCCTATCCCAATGGGAAAAATGAATCAATTCAAGGGTTGTTTTGGCCCGGATAATGAATTGCTTGCAGTTGCTGCCGCAAAAAAAGATATTGCGGATATCTATCTAATAAAACTTGATGGTACAATCGTAAAAAAACTGACAAAAAGAGGAATGAATACGGATCCAGCATTTTCACCAAAAGGTGATAAGATCGCTTATGTATCAAGCATTGATGGTGATGAGGAGATATTCCTTTATGATATCAATACCGATTCTACTATAAAACTCACCACTAATGATTACACAGATTTTTCACCGGTGTTTTCTCCAGATGGAAAAGAGATCGCATATGTTACAAATCGGGATGGGGGATGGGAGATCTACAAAATAAATCTCATCCAGAGACAGGCATTCAGATTGACAAAAAACAATTTCTGGGATGGATTTCCTTCTTATACACCGGATGGACAATTCATCGTTTTTTCTTCAAAAAGAAATGGCAGCGAAGATATTTATATTATGAAGCCAAACGGCGCTGATGAGCGATTATTATATTATACAAAATTTGATGAGACCGACCCGCACCTTGCCGGAGATAATCTATATTTTCGTTCCAATATGGATGGAGAATTTGAGATATATAGTTTTAATATAAAGAGCAAAGAATTGACCAGATTGACTTATAATGATGTTCCAGACTGGAATCCAAGGGTGAGCAGTGATGGAAAGAGGATAGTCATTTCAAGAAAAGTTAAGAATCTATGGCAACTTTATTTTATAAATCTTGAGAATCCAATCCCGGCTGAGGTGATTGCTGAAAGGATAAAGACGACTATTGGGATGAAAGATTAGCCCTTTTTGCCCTTAATAAAAGTATTATACCTGCGAGCACAATTATTAGTGAGATTATTTGATTAATTAAAAAATTGCCGGTATCCTCATAATACCTTACAAAATCAACGCCGAACCTGAAGCCGCCGTAAAATATTAAAAAATATGCAAATACCTCTCCAGGGCGGTGTTTCTGATGAATCATACGCTGGAGGAAGAGAAAGAGGAGTAAACCGAATAATGATGAGTATAACTGGGTAGGATGTATTGGACAGTCAAGACCAGCATGATAGGCAAACGAGCCTCTGGGAAAATGGACTCCCCAGGGCAGTTTTGTTGGTTTGCCAAAACAGCAGCCATTCAGGAAACAGCCAATTCTGGTAAAGAATTCACCAAGGGCAATTGAAGGGCTCACCAAATCACCTAACAATACGATTGATAATTTTTCTTTTTTTACATATATTGCACCAGCAATGAATGCACCGATGAACCCACCAAAGAACATCATTCCGCCATTCCAGATTTCAAAAATGCTTATTATATCACGGAATTCAGATGGATGGAATGCCACATAAAGGATTCTACCACCCAGTATCACTCCTATCATCAACCAGAATGCCAGATTTTCAATTATGACCGGAGCAATATTGTGTTTCTTTGCCTCTCTTTTAACAAGAAAAAGGGCAACGATGAATGATATAACAAGCATCGTGCCATAACTTGGTATCCCGAATCCGTCAAATTTTATGAGGAGGGGTCTCATCTATTTATTCTCTTTCTTTGTCTCCTCTATGATCTTCAGACTTATTTCTTTTGGCACCTCTTCATAATGATGGAACTTCATTGTAAAGTATCCTCTTCCCTGGGTCATTGAGCGCAAACTCGTTGAATATTTATACATTTCTGCCTCAGGAACCATTGCCTTTACTACCTGTATCTTACCCATTGCCTCCATACCCATTATCTTGCCCCTTCTACTATTGAGATCTCCAATCACATCACCCATAAATTCTTCAGGCACATAGACTTCGACCTCCATTATCGGTTCCAGAAGGACGACATTACCTTTTTCTGCATTCGCCTTTATCGCCATTGAGGCTGCAATCTGGAATGCAATATCAGAGGAATCAACTGGATGGTATGAACCATCATAGACCGTTACCTTAACATCGGTAATAGGATAACCAGCAAGATACCCTTTTTCCAATGCTTCACGAACACCTTTTTCTACAGATGGGATATAACGAGCCGGTATTGCACCACCAAAGATTTCATCGGCAAATTCAATTCCCTGGCCCCTTGTGAGAGGTTCAACCCTTAGCCAGCAGTCACCATACTGTCCGTGTCCACCAGTCTGTTTTTTATATTTTCCCTGGGCTTCTGTCTTCTTTGTGAATGTTTCACGGTATTTTATTTTTGTTTTGGTTAATTCAACATTGACACCATATTTTCTCTGGAGCCTTGATAATATCACATCAAGATGTAACTCGCCGACTCCGGAAATGATTAATTGTTTTATCTCCGGGTCATAGGCAAAACTGAATGTAGGGTCTTCAGCCCTTAATTTTGTTAAACCATTAGAAATCTTTTCTTCATCACCTTTTGCCTTGGGCACAATCGCCATTGATATAGATGGTGCAGGAAATTCAATTGGTGGTAGTTTTATATTTGTCTTTGCCAGTGTATCACCGGTATGGGTATTTTTCAATTTCACCAATCCAGCAATCATACCTGCGGATAAAATATTACTTTCTTTTCGCTCTTTACCTTTTATAAAATATATCTGGGCAATCTTTTCTTCTGTGTTCTGCGTTGTATTATTTATAGTATCACCCATATTCAATTTGCCACTCAGAACTTTCAAATAGCAGAGTTCGCCGAGATGGGGTTCAACTATTGTTTTGAAAACATATCCAACAAAAGGTTCATTTTCACTTCTTTTTATGATATTGCTATCAAATACGAGTTCAGGGAGTTCTTCATAAGAAGGTAAAAATTCCATTACCATATTAATAAAATCCTGTATCCCTATAAGTTCAAGCCCTTCACCACAAAAGCAGGGTGCAAGTTTATTTTCTATGATAGCCTTCCTCACAGCTGGAACACATTCCTGGATTGTAAGGGAACCGGCTTCAAGATATTTATTCATCAGGTTATCATCACTATCTGCTGCGCACTCAATAAATAATTCCTGGTATTTTGAAACCTTATCTTTTAAATCAGAAGGTATCTCGGATTCAGTTGTTTTGCCATCTTTTGTAATGTATGCCTTTTCTTTTATTATATTGACAACCCCTTCAAAATTTTCTGATGAACCGATCGGAAGATTAAAAGGCACAATCTTTTTCTTTGAAATTTCATTCAAACTCTTTAAAACTTCATAAAAATCTGCATTTTCCTTTTTTAGTTTATTTATAAAAAAGACAATGGGCATATTTCTTTTTACTGCCTCATTCATTATCCGCTCTGTGCCCACAGCGATGCCGGTTGTTGCATCAACAACTACAACACAGACATCTGCGGCATAAAGTCCACTCAACATTTCACCGATAAAATCAGCATATCCCGGCGTATCAATTATATTAAATGTTATTCCTTCATATTCAAAGGTTGCAAGTCCAAGATTAAGACTGCAACCTCTTTTCTGTTCATCCGGGTCCGTATCAAACATACTTGTTCCGTCACTAACCTTGCCAAATCTTGTATTGGCACCACAAAAAAATGTAATTCCATCAGCAAGGGTAGTTTTGCCACAGCCTGCATGTCCGAATAGACCGATATTCTTTAATCCTTTCTGTCCCATAAAGATACCTCCTTATAAAATCAATGAAACTCAGGCTATTGATTATATCCCATTTCTCCTCAAAGTCAAGGGTTAGACAATCACATAATAATGATAATAATAAAAGGTTAAATATTTGAAAATCAGAATGTTATGTGGTATTGATTTTTAAGAAATTTTGGCTATTATTCACTATGGAAATAACATTCATCGGTGCGACAAGGACTGTGACTGGTTCAATGCATCTATTCGAGTATAACAAAAAAAAATTTCTTATTGAATGTGGTCTCTATCAGGGGCATAGGTCAGAAGCAGAGAGGATAAATAGGACATTTCCATTCAAGCCCAAGGAGATAGGGTTTGTAATACTTTCCCATGCCCATCTTGACCATTCAGGAAATCTGCCTTCCCTGGTAAAGAGAAATTTTCGCGGTGAGATATATTGCACTCCAGCAACAAAGGATATTGCTGAACTACTCCTTATTGATTCAGCACACCTCCAGGAGAATGACATCGCCTACTTTAACAAAAAACAACGCAGGGCAGGACTCCCTACAAAAGAACCTTTGTACACTGTAGAGGATGCTGAAAATACATTACAATATTTTAAGACCGTAAATTACCACAATCAATTTGAACCAGTTGATGGATTATCAGTGATTTTCTATGATGCAGGCCATATCCTTGGTTCTGCCCAGATCTTGATTGAATACGCTGACAAGAGAATGCTTTTCTCTGGAGACCTTGGCAGAAATAATATGCCCATAATCAGAGACCCAGAGATAACAGAGGATATTGATTATTTAATTCTGGAGTCAACATACGGAAGCAGAATTCACAGTTCATTTGAACAGATGACTGATGAATTTAAACAGATAATCCTTGAAGGTAAAGAGAAGAAGAGTAAGATCGTTATTCCGGCATTTGCCGTAGAAAGGACCCAGGTTCTTGTGACAATGTTAAAGCGAATCTATGAAGAGGGTGTTTTGAAGGATATTCCGATATATGTTGATAGTCCACTCGCAACAAGTGTCACTGAGGTCTTTACCCATCATCCAGAATGTTTTGATGAAGAGACCTACAAGAAATTCATAAAAGAAGAGCCATTTGATTTTCCCGGGATAAATTATATTAAAAATATAGAAGAATCAAAGTCCTTGAATAACAAAAAAGGGCCTATGATAATTATCTCTGCATCAGGGATGTGTGAAGGTGGCAGGGTATTACACCATCTTATACACTCTATTGAAGATGAAAAGAATATTATCATCCTTACCGGATTCCAAGCATCAGGTACTTTAGGCAGAAAGATTCTTGATGGTTATAAAGAGGTCTTTATATTTGATACAAAATTCAGAGTAAATGCAAAGGTCTATTTTATGGCAGGACTCTCTGCCCATGCAGACAGTAATGACCTGATTGAATTTGTAAAAAAAGTGAAAAACAATCACCTGAAAAAAGTCTTTTTAATACATGGTGAGATCACTGAGGCAGTGGCATTGAAAGAAAGAATAGAATCCCTGGGTATAGAGACCGAAATTCCTGAATCAATGGCGAGTGTGATTTTATGAAAAAAAAGATAGTTGTAATAGAGGACGACCAGGCGATACTTGATTTAGTAATATATAATCTACAGAAGAATGGTTTTCTAACCGAAGGATTCACCAGTGGTTATGATGGGTTGAATTTTCTTTTAAGAAATCCCTCAGATCTACTGATACTGGATCTAATGCTTCCTGATATTGATGGATTTGAACTCTGTAAAGAATTAAAGAGTCAGGTGAAGACAAAAAATCTGCCGATAATAATACTTACTGCAAAGACCGAAGAGGCAGACAGGGTTCTTGGCTTGGAATTAGGTGCAGATGATTATATTATAAAACCATTCAGCCCAAGGGAACTTGTGGCAAGGGTTAAGGCAGTCCTGCGTCGTTCAGAATCAATTGAATCTGAGCAAGTAGAATTATATAAATTTGAAGATTTAGTTGTTGATACAAATAAACACAAGGTATATTTCAAACAACAGGAGATTGAATTAACCGCAACTGAATTCAGTATTCTTCTTGCTTTGATAAAACATCCAGGCAGGGTATATACAAGGAATAACCTTCTTGATTTCCTTGACAAGACAATCCTTGACCGTAATATTGATGTCCATATCACAAAATTGCGAAAAAAACTTGGACCTGCAGGCAGGTTTATCAAGACCATCAGGGGTGTCGGTTATAAACTGGATGCAGAATGACATATATAATAATCACAATTCTAATACTCATCATCATTCTTTTGTTGATAAGGTTAAGTATAACAGATAAAAAAATAAAAGAGATTACAAACTACACAACAGAGTTATTAAATGGCAATTATGCACATCCTATTATAAAAAAAGAGAAGGGAAACTTTGCTATACTGATAGAAAATTTGAATAACCTTACTGAAAAACTTGAGGCAAGGAGATTGGATTGGGAGGAGAAAGATATTCTGCTGGATATTCTGTTTGAAGGAATGAAAGAAGGATTGGTAATAACAAAGAAGGACGGAGAAATCATAAAATTCAATAACAGGATAAAAGATATATTTCCGATGACCCCATTCCAATCAGGAAGGACGATTCAGGAATTATGGATAAACAGGAATTTTATTGAATTCAGCACAAGTAAACCTGAACCGAACAAAATTGAATCATTGGAATTGGATATCCCGGAGATGGGAAGATCCTTCTTAATAACACGATTTTATGTTGAAAAAAACCAACTGATTTTTTATCTCTTCAATGATATAACCGATTCAAAAAACTTAAAGCGGATAAAGTCAGAGTTTATTACAAACCTATCCCATGAGATACGGACACCTCTTACTGCAATAAAAGGTTATCTTGAGGCAATAGAAGAACCAGATATAAATAAAGAAGATAGAAGAAAATTTTTAAAGATTGTGCGGGAAAATATTGATCGGCTAACGAATATCGTCTCTGACTTGCTTTTGCTTTCTGATGTTGAAAGACCAGAAAGAAGATTAAAGACAGAAAAGATTGATTTGAATGAACTTGCCAGCGAAGTCATAATGTTGTTTCGCAGAACTGCTGAAAATAAAGGTATTCAACTTGAATTTTCACCCTCAAAGATACCAGAATATTATGGGGATCGTTTTCTGCTTCAGCAATTATTGATCAACTTAGTAAGTAATGCAATTAGATTCACTGATAGGGGCAGGGTTGAGGTCAGTATCAATTTTGAGAATAAAAGGTTTTATATCACAGTCTCAGATACAGGTATTGGAATTCCATCTGATGAGATTCCACGAATATTTGAAAGGTTTTATACAGTTGATAAATCAAGGTCCAAGACTCAGGGAGGGACTGGTCTTGGTCTATCAATAGTTAAACATATCGTCCAGTTACACCAGGGTGAGATAAAGGTTGAAAGCAAACTGCGTGAAGGCTCAAAATTTACCATTATTTTACCCGCAATCCAATCTCCATCATCTTAATTCGGATTATTCATACTTTATGTCATTGCGTGACAATCTCTGAACTTTGCGATAACAAATGAGATTGCTTCTTCAAAATCTCCCAGCCTATCTGGAAGGTGTTGACTTTTGAAAAAAGACCTATATTTTTCTGTAGCATTCAATTTGACTATTCGACAATTGTCGAATTGACGAATGGATAAATATGCCATCATGAGCCTTTTTGTTCAATTATACCATCAATTGTCTATATCTCTCCACTGAATTATCTCTCTGATGCACAACACCAGCAATTATTCTATCCGCTCTTATTTCCTCTTTAAGAATTGCTCATCATAAAGAGTTTTATAAACCTCACAGGAATTGTATAAATCCTCATGCTTACCAATCCCCACGATTCTGCCCTCATCCAATACCAGAATCTTATCCACATTTTGAATCGTTGATAAGCGATGAGCAATAATAAATGTCGTGCGGTTTTTTAGTAAATTCTTTAATGCATTTTGAATCATTTTTTCGGACTCTGAATCCAATTGGGATGTCGCCTCATCTAATATCAAAATCTTCGGATTTTTTATTAAAGCCCTTGCAATCGCAATCCTCTGACGCTCACCACCAGATAGATTCACACCGCGCTCACCTACTTTTGTTTCGTATTTCTCAGGCAAATCTTTTATAAATACATCCGCATAGGCAAGTCTTGCCACCTCTTCAATTTCACCATCTTTCACCTCTGGATTACCAAATCTGATATTCTCTCTTATTGTATCAGAAAACAAAAATGTCTCTTGAGAACATATCCCGATTTGCTTTCTCAATGATTTAAGATTTACCTCACCTATATCAACCCCATCAATCAAAATCCTGCCTGAAGTCGGCTCAAAAAATTTTGGAATTAAAGAAACCAAAGTCGTCTTACCCACACCACTTCTGCCCACAATCGCAACTATCTCACTAGGATTTACCCTGAATGAGATACCTCTTAATACGATTTCGTTCCCATCGTAAGAAAAAGAAACATCATCAAAAATTACTTCACCCTGTTTTATTTCTATCTCGTTCTTGCTTTCTCTTTCCGGAGTCAAATCTAATATTTCAAAAATTCTTTCTACTGCTGCTAATGAGCGCTGGACATTCAGGTTTAGATTATAAAGATTACGCGTTGGACCGAATAGATAGCTAATAAATGAATTGAACGCAATGAGGCTTCCAACGGTCAAATTACCCCGCATTATCTCGGCACAGCCATACCAGATTAAGACAATCGGACCGGCTGAAGAGATGATGACAGACGATATTGAGGCGATAGTAGCAGTGATATCAAGGCTAACCTCTTTTCTTATTGCCTCTTTTATCTTGACCAACATCTTTATTGTTGCCCTTTTTTCTCCAGTAAATGCCTTTATCACCGAAACACCGGATAATAATTCTTGCAAATCTTTATTTAACAGAGCATACCTCTCCCTAACTTCATAACTCATACTTCTGACTCTCTTATTAAAGACCATCAGGGATAATAAATAAAAAGGCAGGATTAAAAAGCAGATTAAGGAAAGTTTTGGATGGATATAAATTGTGCAGGCAACACCGGCAATAAAGGTTAAGATATTCTGCCCTGCAGAGACCAAGGTGTCAGCAAGCAATCCTTGAACTGCATTCACATCATCGCTCAATCTTGACATCAAATAGCCGGTCTCTTTTTTATGAAAGAACCCAAGTGAAAGTTTCTGGATATGCTCAAATAGTTTTAGTCTTATATCAAATAAGACCCGGCCACGAAAGATCGTCAATAGAAATCTTTCTAAGAATGTAGAACCAGCCTGAATAAAAAGGACACCAATAATCACAAGACCGATAATATTGAGCAGTTGAAAATTTTTGAGAATGATAACCTTATCAATCAAAAATCTGGTCAAAAATGGCATCGGCAGTTGCAAACCTACAGACAGAAGCATAAAGAAAAATGCAAAAAGCCCCTTACGCCAATAGGGCTTGAGGAATTTTAAAAATTTTAACATAATTTATTACAGAAATTCATATTTCTTGGAAATGAATATTGATAGAATTAAAAATAAAATGCCATAAATAGCGATACCCATCAACTCATAAATTGATAAAGAACCTGTGGTTAGACCATCTAACGGGGGAAGTAGTATTCCAATAAATATAAATAAAAATTTAAAATCACCTTGATAAGAAAATAAACTTGCTCTTAACATAGTGCCAACAAAGCTGAAAAAGATAAGTGCAAATATAGGAAAGTGTAAGAAAGATGAAAAAGAAAATATTGTTATGATATTTAAATAAATAATCAATATGAGCAGCGAAAAAATAAAGGGTTCTATGAATAATTTTTTTGAAAAAAGTGCTGAAATTATTAAAAATATAATTAAAAAAAGAGTGAAAAATATTAATGTAGAAATCCATCTCGCAATAAATATCTGTTCCCTTTTAAAGGGAAAACTGTTAAGGAAACGGAATTCATATCGTTTGTTAAAAAAACTCCACATTACATCAATATTTAGAAATATTAAAAAAACAGCAAATATATTACTCATTAATAGAATTTCAAAGTGTTCTACCCGTTTATTTAATAATTTATATCCAGTTAGAAAAATGAAAAATATTAACAGAAGTAAACTGAACATTAAATGTTTTAATCTGGAAATGGAAATAAATTGATAAAAAATTAACCTTCCAAATCTCATAGTTCTATTTTTTTGTGGCAAATAAGAAAAAGCGTGAGAAATATCAGGGACTGGCATATGTATATGAGAAGGAATTTAATATTGGGATATATGTCTAAAACCCCATAAGGAATATTTAAATATTTAGAGGGTAAAAACATAACCAAACTTATTACATCTGGAAATTGGCGCAACAAATTTTCTAATTTGGGAGGTATTTGAATACCAGTAAAAGGTGTTAAAAGAAGATGCGCATCTCCGATAAGAAAGAGTACTAATGACAAAAAACTTGTTGATGTCGGAGAGAAATAGAGACCCAAAAAAAGTGGAATTGATAAGAAAGCAAAAAGGATGATGTCTCCAATGAATGAAAAAAATAATGTATCTTTAATAGACAAAATTTTTAATGGGGCTACCGAAAAGGCCAAGACAACATCCCAAAAAATGAAAAAAATTGATAAGAAAATAATAAGGCCAAGCATTCTATAAACTAAATAAGTTAATCTATTTAAAGAGAAAAATAAAAATGATAGTTTAGTAGAGAAAAAATATTTTGAAAATGTAAAAGCACCCAATATAGAAATAATAATGCCTTTCCATATAAAAGAAAAAAGGAATAAACTACCCAAATAAGAATATTTTTTTATATTTATTATCTCTATTTCTTGAAACCACGTCTGGTTTTTAATTAGATATGTTGCGGAGATGGACTGAATTAAGCCAAGCGCCATAATGATAAATATAACATACGAAATATTACCTCGCCATAATTCTAAAATTGTATCCTTGATAACTATTCTACGCATTTGTGAACTTTTAGATAAATATCCTCAAGGGATTTCCCTTTCTTTATTATATTCTCAATATGTTCATCTAAAACAATCTCGCCCTGTTTTAATATGATTGCCCTTGTTGCAATTCTTTCAATCTCAGTGAGTATATGGGATGAAATGAGGAATGAATATCCTGTCTTCACTTGCATTTTTATAAAGTCACCAAGTTTTTTTCGTGTAACTGGGTCAAGATTCTGTGCAGGTTCGTCCCATAGGTATAATTTGCATGGGAATATTATTGATACAAGAAGTGCGACCTTCTGGAGTGAACCTTTAGAAAGCTCATTGATGTATCTATTTTGATATTCAGTTAGCTCAAAATACTCTAATAACCTAAGATACTCCTGTTCAATTTCACTCCATTTTAAACCTCTTAAATCGCAAATAATTTTTATTATTTCATTCACTCTATAATACGGTGGTATAAAAGCATTTTCCGGTAAATAGCTAATATACTTCTTAAAATCAGGGTTTTTGCTATCTATACCCAGTATCTGAATTGACCCTTTTTGAGGGAAGATGAGATTCATTATACATTTCATTGTTGTCGTCTTTCCAGCTCCGTTATGCCCCAACAATGCAACTATTTCACCTTCTCGGATTGTAAAATCTATTCCTTTCAATACCCAAATTCCTTTTTTATAATACTTCCATAAATTTTTTACTTCTAACATCTATCCACCTTTCTGATAAGTAAAGTTTATAAAATTTTCACCAAAAAACAAAGGTATAAGCAGAAAAACAAGTATAATAGGATTAACCTTGATATTCTTTCTTATTCCCGTATATAATAAGGCATATTCTAATAATCTAAAAAAATCTAGCGAGGCAAAAAAATACCTGAGAATAGATGAACGAGGAGTAAAAAACAAAAGTGCATCAGATACAAAATTTTTACCCAGGAAGAGTATAAATATAAATTTAATCAGAATGAAAAAATATATTGGTATCAGTGAGTTCAACACTGTAATGAGTATAACCTTTTCTTTCCTAAAAATTCCAGTGGTCTCCAGCCCAAACACCAGGAATCCAAATTTGAAAAAGTTATAAAGCCAGAATATCATCAAAGACAGAGAAGCAGAGAGTGCAGTCCTCCATAGACTTTTTATGAAATTAACGAATGTCTCGTCTCCGGCACGTTCTTCCCATTTTGTAACTACTTGAGGAACGTACTTGATTCTGTCTTCTATGAAAAGTATTGTAAAATGAAATAGAATATAGAAAATTATAATTTCTTTGAGATTACTTTCTGTAAAAATTGATTCCATAAATTTGCTCCTTTAAAATAATTTTTCACAAAAAGATTCTATAGTGGAACATTATAAGCAAAGGTGTGTTATTGTCAATAGAAGTTTGCAAAGTTTCAAAAATAAGTTCATACTTAGACGACTTTGTTTCCAAAATTGAGAAGAACTTCGAATTATGCGCAGAGACCCTTTTTTATTTACTATTCGTGCTTTCTTTATAGCACTCTTTTCAACGAAGCGATAATGAAATCTACTCAAAATGTTTTTCATCTTTTTCTCACTGTTCACCAATTTTCCTCAACTTGCTTAAATTTTTAATTAAATTGGCATATGTTGATTCAGAGGTTCTTATCATACTAAGATTAAAGATGATTCTCTCTATAATAGCTTTATTAAACGCGCATATATCCTTGTTTAAATTATCTAATTGGCCCTGCATAAAGACTACTCCTCCAGCACAAGTATAGCAAATCCATCTAGCCCAACAGTGTTTACACCTATTAAACTTAGTTTTTAAGTAAATAAATTTATTATTGTAAAACTGTAATTCATCAATTGGGACGGTAAAAATATTGCCGATCTTATAACGCTCATCACCAAAGAACATAAAACAAGGGTAGATATCGCCGTTATACCATATTGCAAGGGTATCCACATAAGCAGGGCAAAGGAAGGGCATCTTTTGCTTTTTTAGCAGGGCAAACAGGTATCTGTCCAGAAAAGAAAAAGATAACGGGTAATCTGATTCAATCCAAGTTTTGATACACTTATCAATAGCTTCCCAATAGCTCATTATGCTTTGGTCCATAAATTTTGGGATAATTTGCCATCGCTGAGCTTCATAGAGAGGGGCGGATACTGGTGGGATGTGAACAGGAACGGGGCCAAATTTTTTGCGAAAATATTGCAAAGTATCAAAAACACCTATATGCTTTTCGATGTGGTAGTTAGTGAACGTAGCTTCTATTTCAATTTTAATGCCAGCTTCTTTTAATTTACAAATATTTCGTTCAACAATACACGAAGTTATACCTCCATTTTTGGCTTTTCTGAGCATATCATTAATTTCTGGATTGCCATCCAAGCTAACTGTTAGTGAAATATTGTTTTGCTTTAAGAACTTTAATATATTGTGATTTAAAACACTTCCATTGGTTGTAATTCCGATACGCGGTAAATCTTTTATTATACCTTTGTTATAGAGTGCTATTATATGATTATATAATTTTTCAATTTCTTCAAAAACCAAAAGCGGCTCGCCCCCGAAAAATTGAATCATATCAATTTTTGTGAATAAAGAATACAATTTATCAACTGTGGACTTGGCAATAGCATAACTCATATAGGAATCTGTTGCACCATAGTTACCGTGCTTTGCATAACAATATTCACATTTAAAATTGCACAAGTTGCTAATTCCTAAAACAAGCCTGTGAAGTGTTTTTCTTTTTTCTGTATCCTTAAAGCATTCTCCAAGATACTTTATATAGGATTTTTCCGTTTCAATCTCATTATTAACAAATTTTCTTAAGTTTATGAGATAATCAATTCCATATACAATTTTAAATATTTTAAAACTATTTGACAAGAAAATTATATTTTGCATGTCCCCTCGAATTAGGTGATAATATTTTGAATTCATTTTCCTCCTATAATTACCGTCATCTCCCCCTCACAAGAGGGGGAGATGACGATATAGTTATGTGGTTGGACACTGGCTGTAGCCACACCAGCCACCATTGCAAGTTCCGCCGCAGACCACTCCGCTACAATCATCTCCACACCCGAAACCCGCGAGTGGAGTTGGAGAATTATCTGCGGTTAATAGGTTCATTAATTTTTCAAAATTCAGCTCTATCATGACTGCCTCCTTATCAAAAACAGTAAATTTTTACACATCAAATCCACCCCGGCCCCCGAGGAGCACGACTTTTTTGAAGGCCCCTTCTCGCTATGGCCTGGCAATTCAATCACACATCTTAAAGATGCGACCAGCCCACAGGGGTCAGGACCGGAACCGGAAATTGGTCTATTTGGTCTTTCTGGTTTATCTGGTCTATTTTGTTTTTCTGGTCTATTTTGTCTTTCTCGTTTATTTCGTTCATCTGGTTTCATATCTTATTCCTTTTCTATTCAATTTTGTTGTAGTATACTTGACTTCAACAACTTTTTCAACTACCAGTTTTTTTCATCAATTAACATTTTTTGCTGGTAAAATTGAAACATCCCTTATTACAACTATACATTATATGCTAACCCCAAACTAACCAAAACCTTTATTGATCTCAAAAAGTCACCAAAATCTATAAGTGAAATGATACTTATTACAAATTCACAGGAAAGAATTTTGCTTGAATATTACTTTTTTACTTCTTCAATGCTCCTGATAATCCCAGGTTCAATAAAACCAGTAAATAAACAAAGAATCCAATAAGAAAAAGATAATTGAATCCCCAAAATTTTGCACATATCACTGCTAAGATACTTCCACAAACCGACATTAAGCCATTAATACCATAGATTACCCCTATATCTATCTTGTTTGCCTCACCGATTGCACCTAATGATATAGGAAATGGCTTACCCATAAGATACCCCAAAAAGAATATAATAATTCCGCTAACAAAGAATTTTATTAATTCACTCGCTTGCCTTAAATAATTGATTAATTCATTAATAAATCCATATGTGACCAGGAGTAAAAAAGGAAGTAAAAAAACTGCGATCTTAGTCCACACCTTCTTCTTCTGTGAAACCAAACCACCTATTCCACTGGCGATTAGAAAAATAAATAATACAAAGGCAAATACCAGAGACGGATTTCCAAAAAGATAAATGAATTTCTGAATAATTGCTACTTCAATAATCATATAACCTATGCCTAACAGATAAAAATTTGAAATCAATGTAGATTTATGTTGTCTTTGTAAAAAAAACAAAAAGACAACTGCACATATTGCTAATACTAATAACAACCAAATAAAAGAGCGTGGAATTTTCATACCGAAATCATAAAAAAATGGTTTCTCGTCGTTGACGGGTTCAACATTTAATAGGCATTCCTTACGCATCTTTCTAATAAAATCTTCCATCTGCTGGAAATTATCAAATTTAATAGGTAATCTTTCTTCAAAATATGGAAGGAATTTTATGTGCAAATGGCGCTTTTGACACTCCTCACGAATTGCCAATGCTTTTGTCTCTAAAATCGGACTTGCAAAAAACATTATTAAATATCTGTATGGTGAATCAGAAAGAAAGTTTTCTACAACCACAAGATGTCTATGTGCCTCAGCTATATTTATTCCACAACGAATTGATGCCTGTATCATCGTTAACAATGTTCTCAAGAGAAATGGTTCAGTTTCACATAATACCGCAACCATACCTGACTGTTTTAAATCATGATAATATTCAATATACGCCTCAATGGTATGGAGGTAACACTCAGTGAAAGGATGCCCTATTTTCGCATATGTATTAGTTAATGAAAGGCTTAGCAGTATCAAGTCGTAAGTTTTATTTTGAGCCGATAAATAAGTCCTACCTTCAGATATTATAAATGAAAGTTCAGGCAAATTTAGTATATCTCCATTGTAATCTTTATAATCACAAAGAATTTTTGGGATATCAGAATTTATTTCCACAGCATATATGTTTTTGAAATTCGCAAGTTTCCCAAGGATTATATCCAATCCACCCCCGGGACCAATGCTCAATAAATCATTGTATGGGGGGGGTATAAATATAAACGGCAGGTAGTTGATTGTCCCTTTTAACCAGGTAAGATTGGATAAAGCCCTATCAGCCTTAAACATCACTGAAGGGGCACCACCATCAACAAATATTGCCTTGCATTGGTCATTACTTGGATAACTTACGATGTCTGTTCTGAAAGCACTGTTCCAGTAGGTTTTTTCTACTATTACAGATGTTTCTTTAATTAATTTAACCAGTCCTTTACTCTCAGAAATATAAGGCGCCTTAGATATAGGAATATCAGTAAGATTATAATGTATATCTATCAATAAAAAAACTATTGCAATGAGAGATGAAAAAAGATAGATAATCTTTCTTGTTCTTATTAAATTAAGCAATAAAACTATGACTGAACATAATATTAAAACCTCAGTGGGCCTAAATACTGAAAGGAACAAAATCCCCAGCAAGGAACCAGACCCAGCGCCAGCCAGATCTGTATAATAAATCAAGTTTGTGTTTGTGATATTCTCTTTAAAGAAGATGCTGACAATAATACTTGCAAATAAAAATGTCGGGATAAAAACAAGGGATAAAATGAGCGGATGAACCATTACTGTTGGTATTAAATTGGGTAATAATAAAGGGATAAGAAAGGTGAAACTATATATAGCCAGTATTTTATCTAATCCCTTATTATTCAAATTGTATAACGAAACAATCAAGCCACCGATTCCAAATCCAAACATTGCTACAGAAATCGCCAGAAAAATATAATGATTAGCAAACAGGACAGCAAAAAAACGCACAATAGTAATTTCATAGGTGAACGCTGTAAATGTTGTAAAAAAAAGAATAATATAATAAACTATTCTGCCTTTTGTGGTGACAATCATTTGGTTATAAATTAACGACACAGGAATATAATACAGAATACTTTGTTGTTGTCAAGACGGTTATAATGAAAGCATAGGCAGGATTATTGTTATCACCCTGCCTATGCCATATTGTTTGGCAACATTTTTTAGGCAGGCGGAAAATATTGCGTATCATCTTGAAAGTGCTGAAATTTCAATACTTTAATATTAAAAAATATGCCTATTTTTTGATAAATTTTTAGTATTTGTTGATTTTTATAGGTTTATATTTGTTTGTAGCATTCCATTTGACAATTCGACAATTGTCGAATTGATGAATGGATAATTTTGTTAATGCCTCTCTCCAGCCGTTCTCATTTCTTACCTTCAAATCCTCCATTGAAAGCACAGGCCGAAATAAATCAATGTATAATGTAATGACCGCGTACAATACGCTTGCCACTTACATCTTGAAAGTTCTAAAACTTAAATAATACATATCTAATCCCTAAATTTAATTTCTCAAATCCCCAGGTTTGAATCTGATCGAAATTTTCAAGATCACCCCACCACCATTTATTATTGCTGTATATTTGAGATTCAAAAACTATTTTACATTTATGTTTTATATTGTATGCCAAACCAAGCCCCCAGTGATATTCTCGGTTTGTTATTCCAAATATGGTATCTGAAGGAGAACGATAGTCATACGGTCCATATTTTGTCCCTAAATAAATTATGGGCTCTATACGGCGGGCAATAGGAATTAAAAATTCAATATCCATTGCAAGATTTGACATTATCACACACTGCATATCCTTGGTATATTCATATTTACGAATTTCCATAAACTCTGTGCGAATACATAAAACCTCAAAAAAACAGATTATACCCTCGGCACTCATTCCCAAATAATTTTCAAAGATATACAATTCATTGCCCTGACTGCCTATAACAAATGTAGTATTGAATTTAGTCAATTTTAAACCAATATCCATGTGGGGAATTGTAGTACTAAAAGAAAATGTACATAGGAGGTACGCCACCTTTATACATAAGATAATCACATTGATTCTTTTATTCACAATGTTATTTGTAGAAACCAAAGGGGGCAAAATATATTTGCCCCCGAAATATTCAGGTTAGCACTAATATTGTTTAACAACATTGGTAATGTAGGGATCTTGAGAGGCACTGTATTTATGCCAGCCTTTTTGGTTCCATTTGGCAGTAGTATTCAGAGGATAGATTCTGGATACTACCCATTGTGTATTCCAACCCCAAGTTTGATAATATGTTGAATCGGATTTATGCAATTTCCTTGGAAATACAATGTTAGGATTATCATCCCATATACATGCATTTCTGGCCATTAAGTAAAGATCTCCAGGAATCC
>DAIRCK010000012.1:0-78183 GCA_036796695.1 bacterium | reverse complement strand
CCTTATCTCCAAAAAGTTTGGACAAAGCAATACTTTTTGGAGACCTCGAATCCCCTTAACAGATCGTTTATCGTTGAACGATTACGAAGCCCGTATCGTCCCTCGTATTTCGTAAATCACCTAAAAGAAACTTATTTCGCACCATGCAAATGTTCTTGATAGTCTTGTCTTCTTTTCTTTTTAAAAAATTCTTTCATAAGTAAAACTGCATCGCCTTCTAAAACACCTTCTACGACCTCTATCCGATGATTCAATTTCTTTTCATTAACAATATTAAATATTGAACCACAACCACCAAACTTTTCATCCCTTGCACCAAAGAAGATTTTTTTAACCCGTGCAAGGACCAGTGCACCCGCACACATTATACAGGGTTCTATGGTTGTATATATTTCGACATCCTTCAAACGCCAGGTATTGAGCGTATTTGCCGCGGCAGTGATAGCAAGAATTTCAGCATGGGCAGTAGGGTCTTTTAGTGCCTCGGTTCTATTATGTCCGCGTCCGATTATTTGATTTTTATAAACAGCCACTGCACCGATCGGAACCTCATCTTCAGTAAATGCCTTTTCTGCCTCTTTGAGTGCCTCTGTCATAAAGAATTTGATATTGTTATCGATTACATTGATAGACATAATACCTTTTTCTTTCATATCATTTTTGTTCATCATAATAGCGCGCCCGACGTGACTTGAACACGTAGCCTGCGGATTCGTAGTCCGCCGCTCTATCCAGTTGAGCTACGGGCGCAATTTTAGAAAAAACCACCATTATATACTGTCCCTCCAATCCTTATATTTACCCTATCAAAAAATTTAGCAAATTTAATAAATTATATTCAAATTAAGTTTTTAGTCAATTGTCGGGAATTATTCTTTTTTCTTAAGAGATTCTATCAGAATCATTAAATCATTTTTGAGTGATTCAGAAAATTTTATATCATCATTTACAGTATTGGAACGCCTACCTATTTCTTCCTTTGAGCTTACATCTCTCAAACTAATTGTATAATCAATCTTTGTGCCTGTTTTACTTACCTTTCCCATAATGATATAATTACACATTGCAAATCCAGCAACCTGAAATGCCTGATTTTCATCAATCATCTTATAATCCCATTGCCGTTTTGTAAATTCAGCCATAATGGTGCCTTTGGTTACAATGTTATATGTCTGGGAATAGTTATTCAATACTGTGTATAATTCATTCTGGCACCTCATACCAAGATTTTCCGTAATTGCCTCGTTATTTTCTTCTTTGAAAGGCAGTATACCAATGTATTTTTTCATTGCACTGGGAATGGTTGTTGCGATACCATATTCACGATTCAATTCGTTAATAACTAAATCAGTAATGTTTAATTCGGGTGAAGCATAAAATATATCCTCAGATAAGTCAATAACCATTGAAAATCCCTCCTGCTGGGCAATTTTGGCAATGGCATCATTTATCTTTTTTAATAACGGTGCCATCAATTCATCATTCTTCTGTTCAATTTTTCCACCCGGTCCAAATACATCCTGAAGATATTGATTGTAGATCTGGGTATATTTTTCAATTTCATCGAGTTTTTTCAAACGGGCTTCTTCACTCAACATCAACTTTTGTGCATCAAATTCATTTTTTAAGTTCTGAACCGCCAATTGCAATTTTGCTGCAGAATCACGACAGGCACCCACATATTCATTGAATTCTTGATTGGCAGATGAAGTTGCCTGATACTGATTGAAAATTTTTGATGATTCAACAAATCCAACTTTCTGTTCTTTTGCAAAAAGAATTAATGGCAGTATTACAATAAATAAAATAAGTTTTATCTTTTGCATTGGTCCTCCAGTAATTAATTAAAACATCCCAAATGGGTTTATCTGGAAATGGGGTTCAAACCCGGGCTGGGCACGGTCAAAACCATAACCCAGGTCAAAACCGAGCACTCCCATCATTGGGATTTCAACCCTTATGCCTATTCCTGCACCTCTTTTCAGGTCATATAGATTGAAATCTTTATAAGAAGCGAATGCATTCCCCATATCATAAAAAGCAAGTATTGCAAAACTCTGGGATAGTTTTAATTTCAATTCGAGATTATTTATGAATATAGCATTACCACCGATTTTTTTACCATCTTCGATGGGTGATAAAGAACGGTCTGAATAACCACGAACTCCATCTTCACCCGTTCCACCGGCATAGAACCTTTTGTAGTATGGAACCTCATTTCTGCTTGTAACGATACCCATCCTGAATCTTGTCATTAAAACAAATTTCCAGTAAATTGGAAAATATGAGCGCGTTTCGAAGGTAAACAAATTATAATCTATATTAGCAAATATCCAGGGTTTAGCAATCTCACTCTGCAATGAAATGTATGAACCACTTGAGGGATTGAATATGAAATCCCTTGTATCCCTTTTAATTCCATAGTTATTTGCCAGGGTCCATCTTGGAATTGTATCTTTTCTTAAATCATATCCCGAAGTTGGTTTATATTCCTTTGCAATATCAAGGATTTGAGTTCTTTCTACCCTGAATGTATAATTGAATCTTGTATAATCAAGATAAAATGGAAATGAGAAATTTGCGGCACTTCCAATATCTCTTTTTGTATAGAAATCCCATAATCTATTTGTATAATAAATATCAAATCCAGCAGTTGTCCTTGTATCAAAAAGCCAGGGTTCGGTAAAACCAAATTGCACATTGGTGAGCCTGCCGCCAATTTCAAATTTGGTATAAATACGCTGTCCTCTGCCAAAGACATTGGGATGGCTGAGTTCAACATATCCTGTTAGTTTGTCCTGGGCTGAATATGCCATTCCAGCACCGACCGATCCAACACCTTCTTTTTCTTTGAGCCGGTAAACTAAATCAATGTTTCCACTATCATCCGGGGCCCCGGTCTCAGGAATGATATCTTCAAAGAACCCAAGATTGAATATTTCCCTCATACTTCTTATAACCTGAGACCGACGAAACCTTGTGCCAGGCAGGGTTACAATCTCTCTGCGAATAACCTTTTCCCTGGTTCGGTAATTACCCACAATAACGACACGATTTATATTCGCCGGTTTTGATTCGGTTATTTGATATTCAATATCAACAAAACTATCACGAATTGTTTCAATTGGTGCAATTGAACAATAGATATACCCCTCATCCGCATAGACTTCATAAAATTTTTGTAGGCTGTTCTGTGCCTTGGTTAAATTGAAAATTGCTCCGGGTTTTATTTTCAATAATTTTTCCATATCGGCATTTGAAAAAAGAACATTGCCCCTGAATTTTATATCACCCACATAAAATCTTTGATTTTCAACTATTTTTATCGTTATGACCAGCTTGTTGTCCAAAACCTTGACCTCTGGTTCATTAACAACAACATCAAGGAATCCATTCTCACGATAAAAGGTCTTGATTCGTTCTATATCTTCTTTCAATTTTACTCGATCCAGTTTTCCGCTGCGCAGGAATCCTTTTTCTTTATTCTGCATCTTTCTTTTTATTGAACTTTCGGAAAGGATTTTATTACCTTCAATCTTTATTTTACTTATTCTCAATGCCGAGCCTTCATTGATTATGAAATATAGATTTACCTTATTCAGTGTATCCGTGGTAATGCTATCTCTTACAGTGGTATTATAAAAATTTCTTTCCGCATAAAGGTCAACAATTTTGAGCCTTGCATCAAAGATTGTTTTCTTTGTGAGAACCTGGCCATTTTTTAAATCGACTTTTTTTAACAGATCTCCCTTTTTAACTTTTTTATTCCCTATAAATTTTGGCTCACCGCTTAAAAATGGTGCTTCAGCCACAGTTATTTTAATAAAAATTCCATCTGCCACAATTGTCGTATCAATGGCAATGTGATCAAAAAGCCGCAGGCGATAAAGATTATTTATTGCCTGCGGAATCATTGATTCTTTAAATTGCTCTCCAATTTTAAAACCGCTGGTCTGGATTATGAGTTCTTTATTAGTGAACTGTGCATCAACTGTGATGTTAGCAATTGTATAAGCGAAGATTATGGATAAAATCATTTAACCTTGAATTCCAGTCTATCACCTGCCCGAATGAGTTTTATATGTTTGCCTTCTTTTATATTACCTTTCAATATCTCTTCGGCAAGCGGATCTTCAATTAATCTTCTTATTGTCCTTCTAATGGGTCTTGCACCATATTGAGGGTCAAATCCTTCTTCAACAAGAAGTTCTTTGCCAGATTCGTCAAGTTCAAGGACCATCTTCTTATCATCTAATCTTTGTTCAAGTTCGGCAATGAGTATATCCACAATCTTTTTCATATCTTCTTTTGTTAATTGTCTGAATACTACAATTTCATCAATACGATTTAGAAATTCTGGATTGAATAGTTTTTTAACTTCATCCAGTAGTCTTTCTTTCATCTTATCGTAAGTCATATCTGGATCAACCTTGGTGAATCCAAGACCATCACTTCGTTTTATATCAGCGGTGCCGATATTGGAGGTCATAATTATTACCGTATTTTTAAAATCCACCTTTCTACCAAAAGAATCTGTGAGTTGACCATCCTCAAGAATCTGGAGCAAAATATTAAATACATCCGGATGGGCTTTTTCAATCTCATCAAAAAGCACAACCGAATAAGGTTTGCGCCTCACTTTTTCAGTCAACTGACCACCTTCTTCATAACCCACATATCCAGGTGGCGCTCCAATCAATCTTGATACATTGAATTTTTCCATATATTCAGACATATCAAGGGTGATGAGAGAGTTTATATCGTTGAAAAGAAATTCTGCGAGTCTGCGTGCAAGCTCTGTTTTGCCCACACCGGTTGGACCTAAGAAGATAAAAGAACCAATCGGTCGACGTGGATCTTTAACACCTGCGCGACTCCGCCTTATTGCTCGGGATATTACCTTTATTGCCTCATCCTGTCCTACGATCTTCTTACGCAGTTCTTCTTCCATCTTTAACAATCGTTTTGATTCTTTCTCTTCAATTTTTGATACCGGTATACCGGTCCAGCGTGATACAACGAAGGCAATATCTTCTTCACACACTACGGGTTTTGAACTTTCACCTTGTGTTTCTTTTCTCTTTTTAATCTGTTCCTGAATCTTTAATTCTTCTTTATGTAATTCGGCAGCCTCTTCGTATTTCTGTTCTGCAACCATTTTATCCTTTGTCTTTTTTATCTCAAGGAGTTTATTTTCTAATTCAATTATCTTTGGGTCCTTTGTTATTTTTGATAATTTTACCTTGGCACCCGCTTCATCAATGACATCAATTGCCTTGTCCGGAAGAAATCTGTCAATGATATATCGGTCTGATAGATATGCCGCTGCCTCAAGTGCCTCATCTGAATATATCACCTGATGGTGCTTTTCGTAATTTTCTTTTAATCCTTTTAATATTCCAATCGTTTCCTGAACCGTTGGTGGGTTTACAATAATAGGCTGGAATCTTCTCTCCAGGGCACCGTTCTTTTCAATATATCGTCGATAATCTTCAAGGGTTGTGGCACCTATACACTGGAGTTCACCTCGGGCAAGTGCGGGTTTGAGCATATTAGATGCATCAATTGCACCTTCAGCCGCACCGGCACCGACGATTGTGTGTAATTCATCAATAAAAAGTATAATGTCTTTGTTGTTGGTAACTTCATTGATCACTGCCTTGAGTCTTTCTTCAAACTGACCGCGGTATTTTGTTCCGGCTACGATCGATGCCATATCAAGGGCAAGAACCCTTTTGTTCTTTAAGGAATCAGGTATATTACCGGCAACTATGTCCTGGGCAAGTCCTTCAACGATTGCTGTCTTACCAACACCTGCTTCACCAATTAATACAGGATTATTCTTTTTCCTTCTGGAAAGAATTTGTATGACCCGTTCAATTTCTTTTTCCCTTCCAATTATAGGGTCAAGTTTACCTTCTCGGGCAAGCTGGGTAAGATCTCTTGAAAACAAATCGAGTGCAGAACCCCTGGTTTTGCCTTTTGTTTTTCCAGCTGCGACCCCTTCAGGCTTTAATAACTGTATTATTTCGTTTTTTGCTATCTCATAATCAATCCCCATAGATGCAAGAATCTGTGCACCGATGCTTCCTTCGGTCTTTATAATACCCAATAATAGATGTTCAGTTCCAACATAGGTATGGCCGAGATTCTTTGCCTCTTCCATTGCATAGTTAAGGCATACCCTTGCTTCATTGCCCAGGGTAACATCAATCTTACCGCCCGGTCCAATGGTTATTGAATTTTCGATTGCCTTGAGCAATTCTCCTAATTCTACACCTAAGTTTATCAATACCATTGCACCGACACCTTCACCTTCTTTGATCATTGCCAGAAGAAGATGCTCGGTTCCTATGAAATTGTGCCTGAACTTTATTGCCTCTTCACGGGCAATATGCAAAATCTTCCTGACTCTTTCAGTAAATCGTTCCTGCAAAGTATACCCCCTTAGAACAACCTATATTGATTTTATATAAAAACCATAGCTTGTCAAGAGTTAGACAAATCAGCTTATGAAAAGTTTATCTTTCAACCGTGAAACGGGCGAAGAAATTAAAAAAGGTCTTTGGTCGATTTGCTAATTTTAATTTGAATATCGGTTCTTTTTTGTAAACAAGACCGATTGACTCACCGGTAAATTTGAGGTGTTCAATCGTATACACCCTTCTTGGAATTGCAAGCCTTAATTCATCTCCAAATACACCACCCCTTATGCCTGTTTCAAGATAGATGCGGGCACCAAGGGTATAGGCAGGATAAGGAATATCCGATTCTAAAATGATTACAACTCCATGGCCACCGAGTGGCTCAAAGATTTTTACACCGTTCATTTTTAAAAATTTGCCAAGGGAATGGACTTTTTCGATATGTGACCTAAGAAATTCTTCATCGATTGATTCTTTTAGACCAACAGCCATTGCGGCGAGATCCCTTGCTGCGAGACCACCGGAACTTGGATATGATTCCTGTTCAATAATTTTTTCTCGCAACCGTTCATAGATTCTTTTATCTCGGATACCAATGAACCCGCCGATATTTACAAGGCCATCTTTTTTACTGCTAAGATAGAGAATATCGCAATAACGGAACATCTCATAGCATATACTAGATATTGATTTTTTTGAATTTGAGTATTTTTTTATGAAAAAGGCATTATCTGCAAACCGGCTTGCATCGAATATTAAAAGACCGCCATTTTTTTTAATTATTTTATGTGTCTCTTTTATATTTTCAAGTGAAACTGGTTGCCCGCCTTTTATATTGTTTGTGAGTGTCAACACAACCGCCCTTATTTTTTTATCTTTTTTCACTGCTGATTCCAGTCTATTGATATCTATATTGCCGCAGAAAGGCGGTTTAAGATCAGGAATATCTATGGCACTACAACCGATTTTCTCAAGGTTGGCACGGGTTGTCTCAAAATGGGTATTAGATATAATCTTGTCCCCTTTTTTGAAAAGAATATTGAAAAGGATATTTTCTGCGGTTCTGCCTTGATGAACTGCCTGGATAAAAGGGAAACCAGTAATCCCGCGGGCGATATTAATAAAATCTTCACCTGCCTTCTGCCCAGAGAAATCTTCTTCTGCTTCGATAATCCTTGCCCATGCTTCAGCACTCATCGCACCGGTTCCTGAATCTGAGATGAAATCAAGATATACAAAACGGGCAGGAATGAGAAATAGATTATATCCTGCTTTTTTTAGGATCCCCCAACGTTGATTTCTTGTCGTCTTTCTCAATGGCTCAATAACCTTTATGCGATAAGGTTCCATCATTCTCCTTTCAGATTTGATAATTTATTTTTTACACTTTTATTTTTCGGGTCAAGATTAAGAACCTTATTATACATTTCGATTGCCTTTTCAAATTCGTTCAATTTTAAATATACATCACCTAAATGTTCAAATATCACGGCATCTTCAATAAGTTCACTCGCCCTTTTTAAATCGATGAGGGCTGAGTTGTAATCACCTTTTTGATAATAGACCCATCCCCTTGAATCAATTATATAACCATTATTCGGTTCAATGCTCAGAGCCTTTTCAATCAACTCCAGCGCGTAATCTAATTTCTCACCCCTTTCTGCATATGTATAACCAACATAATTCAAGGCTGTGGCATCAGTAGAATCAATCAAAATTATTTTTTCAAATGTGCGCAGGGCTTCATCTTTTTTGCCTATGCGGTCGCAGATATTGGCAAGGGCAGATAATCCAGCGAGTGATTTTTGGTTCAGGCTCAAAGATTTTTTGTAATAAAAATAGGCATCGGTATATGCACCATCAAGTTCACTGGTAGCACCAAGCAAATAATAAATCTGTGACATATCAGCATTGTGATGCGCTGCTTCGGTGAAATAATATCTTGCGGTTTTATAGTCTTTTTTATCCAGAGCAATGAATCCAGCATAAACCCAGAGTTCAGTAAAATCAGGATTAATTTTAATTGCATCTTCAATTGCTTTTTCTGCTTCATCATATCTTCTCTGCTCAAGGTTTATGCGGGCAATATAAAAACGGGAATAATCATCCCGGGGATTCAGCCCTGCACTTATCAAAAATTCGCTTAACGCTTCTTCAAATAGACCTGATTTGTATAATGCAAAACCCAGACTCCTGCGGACATAGGCATCATAATAGTCAATCCTGAGGATCTCTCTTGCCGTCTTTATTATTTTTTCGAACTGTTCTGTATCACCATAGAGATCAAGAAGTCTTTTACGCAGGTCATTGGAATCAGAATATTTCAATGCGAGTTCATAGTAGTATATTGCAGAATCCTTTACATTTAAGATATCAAATCCAGTGCCAATACCAATAAGTGTTAGAACATTTGTAGTATCATAATTATATGCCTGCCTGTAATATTTTATGGCGTCAAGATGGTTGCGGGATTTACCCGCAAGGGTTCCTAATCGGTTGTAGATGTCAACATTTTTTAGACTGTCCGGGAATTCAAGAAGCATTTTTATCGCAGAGTTTAAATCACCTAGCCCTTCATAAAGTAAGGCAATTGTCTGAATAATTTCCGGATCTGAAGGTTTCAATATTTTTATCTTTTCATAGATACTGACCGCACTTTTCAGATCGCCTTTGCCAATATATCCTGCAGCAATCAATCCGTAAAATTCAGAACTATCGCTGACAAAAGAAAGTCCTTTGGTGGCATATTCAATCCCTTTGTCGAATTCCCTGATCCTATAAAAGGCAGTGGTGAGAGAAAGATAGACCTCTTTTGCGGTTGGGTCATATTGTAATGCCTTGAGATAGTAATTTATTGCTTCTGAAATTTTGCCTTCAAGTTCAAGTTGACAACCGATACTGAATAGTTCATAAGAACTGTTTGCTGGATTGAATGTTAAAAGATTTATTATTAAAATTCCACAAATGCTGAAAATAGCCATAAGCCTCCTGGATTTTTAATTGGGTCATTATTATAAAAATTATATTTTAATTCAAACCCGATTCTACGGCTGGAATTTTTATAGAATAAATTCGCCCGAATAAAATCCTGATGGTAAAGTGTCGAGCCACCCTTGCATACCAAAAGGTTTAAGTTGGTAAATGCACCTAAGGATTTTTTATCAAAAAATTTGTATATAAGGTCGATATTAAAGTCAAATTGATAATCTGCACCGGCATTTATATCCCAGCCATTATATTTCCAGTGGGGATATAGTTTTGTATCAAATGCCCAGAGAAATTTTTCATCGGTCAACACTACATTTTTAGGATGGTATCCATTATGGGCAAAGAGTATTGAAATCCGGTTAAAGACCGGTGTCCCCTCCACCTCATAATCAATATCATGGACACAGTCATGGATGAAAGAGAGATGGCAGAAGATTTTTGAAAAATGATACTCAAACCCGGCTGTGACATAATAATGGGAATATCTCGGGTCGAGTGAAACACCACCTTTCTGTTCTGCCATATCAAGGTCATCTCGATATTCCATATAGAAAGAGAGTTCTTTGTATTTTACCATTGTGCATCTCATCTGTGCTGATGCATCCATATTGAACCTTGTCGTGTCACTATTAAGGTATTTCCCGAGAAAGACCCTACCGTTGAATTCAAGGGGCAATTCAATACTACATACAAGGCTGGAAAGCAATATAGATAGGATATTAACAGGCATAAAGGTCGACTCCCTTTGTTTTAGTTATTTTAAGAAAATGGAATTCTCCTAATTTTACATCATTACGTTCAATTATTATCTGTCCATCAATATCCGGTGCCGAAAACTCGGTGTGGCCAATAAAATATTTATTTTTTTGATGAACAAGAATCTTGAAAAATTTATTCACTCTTTTTTGATTTTTGTTTTTTATCAATTTTTGCTGGAGTTTTATCAGTCTATCAAATCGGTTATTAACCACGTTGGGTGGGAGTTGTTTTAAAAGCCCGGCCGGTGTATTTTCTTCACGATAATATTTAAATACACCAAACCAATCAAAATAACCCTGTTTTAAAAAATCATAGAGTTCATCAAATTCATCATCGGTTTCAGTTGGAAACCCAGCAATTATTGTTGTGCGCAGGGTTATTCCTTTGAGTTTTTTTATTAATCGTAGAATCTCTTCTTTTGTAATACGGCGATTCATTAATTCAAGGATGCGATTGTTTATGTGCTGTAGGGGCATATCAAGGTATTTGCAGACTTTTGGATTGTTTTTTATCTCTGATATTAATTCATCGTCTATTGATCTTGGGTGGGTATATAATAATCTTATCCATTCAATACCCTTTACTCTGGAGAGCCTTTTTATCAACGGAACTATCATTTTCTTATTATACAATTCCAGTCCATATTGGGCAGTATCCTGGGCAATGAGGACCAATTCTTTTATACCGATTTCTGCCATTGCCTCTGCTTCATTTATTAAATCATCAAAATTTGAACTTTTAAATCCCCCTTTTATCAATGGGATTATACAGTATGAACAATGATTTGAACAGCCATCAGCAATCTTCAGATAGGCATAACCCGCGGTGGTCAACAGTCTTGCCTTTTTCTTTATATCTTTTTTGAGAATATCCTTGATCAATTTTTTCTTCTCACTTATACAATACCATCCTTTGACCCCGGGGAATTTTTTGATTAACAGGTCCCGGGCAAGATTCACTGCACAACCATATACATAAACTTTTTTATTATTCAATCTCAGGATTTTTCTTATTTCACTCTCGGTCTCTTTCCGGGCAGGTTTTATAAATCCACAGGTATTGATGATGACAATTTTACTATCATCTAAATTTGTGCTTATTACTATCCCATTTTTTTCTAAAATTCCCATTATCCCTTCTGAATCAACAAGATTTTTTGGACAGCCCAGGGAGATAAAATATACCCTATTCAATTTTTATCAATTTTACATCAGCGCAGGCAATGATTTCTGCATTTGAATCTTTTATTTCAGCCTGTGCCATCACGAGTTTATGTTTAATATTGATCACCCTGCCTGTGGCAATATATTCTGTATCAGTGCGCATTGGTTTTTTTATGCGCACATTCAATTCTGCAGTCGCTGCCTTGTGCCCTTTTTTGAAAGAAGCCCATACTGCCATTTCATCGAGTATCGTTGAAACAATCCCGCCGTGAATGATATTTTGATAACCCTGAAAGAGCGGACCCATTTTTATCTTTGCATGGACACCATCTGCACTTTCGCGGATATCGAGGTGCAGGCCTGCAGGATTTTCCGAACCGCAGGCAAAGCATCTATTATCCATTAAGAATCTATTGTTCAACGATCTCGGTCCCTTTTGGTGGTTTGAATTCAAATAATTTTTTTGATATTTTTTTATTCAACTGAATATTTTTGAAGATGAATTTATTTTCGGACTCGGTTTCGTCATAAATGGTGATGCCGTTTATCTCATATTTTTGCGGGTCGATAAATACAACTATCTTTTTGTATATTTCGGTCTCCTGTTTTGGGGTCAGGATAATTTCGTAATTTTTGCCAGTTTTTAATTCAGCATTGAATCTCTCTTTATAATCTTTAAGAAAAATATCCGGATTCACAGCGAATGGAATCTGGGCACCAAGATGCTGTCTTATCGCCCGTTTTTTATCAGGCAGATATATCCACAATGATACACTATCACCAACATAGATCTGCTTTGGATTTTCAATTTCCATTCTGAAATAATTTGGTTTGAGGAACTGAACTGTTCCACTGAAACTCTGACACATACCAGAGGTTTTTTCACAGAATTGCTGAGAGAATTCAATATAGAAACTATTGAGATTTTGATATCGGGTAATCGTTCTGTTGATGATACTGTCTAAATTCTGGGATTGCCCCAATGTTGTGACAGATAATGTAAGCGATAAAAAGATAATTAGTTTATTCATTTTCCTTCCTTTCATAGAATAATTTTACACATAAAGAGATTAAAGTCAAGAATTATGGAATTTAATTATTACTTGATTTAGGAATTTGCGATTTGAAATTTGATTTTAGATGCAGAAGATTCCCGGATTAATTGCCTTCCACCCCGCGCTCAAATGCAGTTATATTCAAATTATGATACTGGGGTTTTACATTCTCTTTTATTGCCTCAATCCATACCTCTTTTGGAAGTTGAAGATACCTTGCAAGGCTACCTAAAAGCACAACATTTGCCACACGCACATTTCCCAGGTTTAAGGCGATTTCCTGGGCAGGGATTATATCCACACTCGCAATCTTTTTTAATGTATCAATTACATCCATGGGATATGTCTTTTCTCCTGCAAGAACACTCATCGGTGGTAATTCAAGGTCATTGACAATGACCCTGCCTTTTTCTTTTAGAAAATAACCATACCTCAATGCCTCAAGTTTTTCAAATGCGAGGATAAAATCAGCTGTTCCTTCTTCTATTAGTGGAGAATAGACCTTTTTGCCAAATCTTGCATGGGTGATTACACTACCACCCCGCTGTGCCATTCCGTGGATCTCACTTTTTTTCACATCATATCCTGAAAGGAACGCAGCAGTGCAAAGGATATCTGAAGAAAGCAATATTCCCTGGCCACCAACACCACAGATTATAATACTTGTAATTTTATTATTTTTTAAACCGATATCTTTTTTAATCTTTTTCATTTTTATTCCTTTTTTGAAGAATGGATTGCATTATGCTGGCATAATTGTATACATAGATTACAACCATTGCAGAGTGTTGGCTCAATATATGCCACAGGTTTTTCTTTTGATTCTATCTTTTTTAAGATTATTGCTGGACAGCCAAGTCTCATACAGAGTTTGCAGCCATTACATTTTTCAACATCAACAACAAGATATGGGGCTGGTTTTTTCATAAACACGCAAGGACTTCTGAATACGAGGACGGTCACCCCTTCATAATTTAAGGCATCCTTTATTGCCTGTTCGGTTTCCTTTAAATTCATTGGGTCAATAACGCGGACAAATTCAACACCGCAGCCACGGGCAACATCCTCGGGTAAAATCCTTTTGCCTTCTTCGCCGCGGGCGAGTTTTCCTGTTCCAGGATGGGGTTGATGGCCGGTCATTGCCGTGGTTAAATTATCAAGGATTATAAGATTAAGATTTCCTTTATTATACACCGCATTGACAAGTCCTGTTATACCCATATGGAAGAATGTAGAATCACCAATCACGGCAACAAGTTTTTTGCTTAACTCTTTTCCACCTGCCTTATCCATTCCATGTGCATTCGTTACTGAAGCACCCATACAGATACAGGTATCCATTGCATTTAATGGAGGCAGTGCGCCAAGTGTGTAACAACCGATATCACCGGTGGCAACGAGTTTCAATTTGTTTATCACATAGAATATACCTCGCTCAGGACAGCCCGGGCACAGAACCGGTGGTCGGTCCGGAATTTCTTTCAATTCTATTGGTTTGTAGACCTTTTTGTTAAAACTCTTTTTTATCACGGTCGGATCGAGCTCGCCACATAAAGGGATTTTCTCCTTTCCTGTAACATCAATCCCCATTGCCTTTATCTCCTGTTCAAGTACCGGGTCTCCTTCTTCAATAACGAGCACTTTCTTCACACCACGGGCAAATTTTTTGATTAAATTCTTTGGTAATGGATAGGTGAAAGAAAGTTTCAAAAAACTTGCCTCAGGAAATACTTCTCTTGCATACATATAGGCTATGCCTGAACTTATTATTCCAAGATTTTTATCACCCCATTCAATTTTATTATAAGGAAAATTTTCTGAATAATCACCGATTTTTTTTAACCTTTCTTCTACGACCCTGTGTAATATCCGTGCATGGGCAGGAAGGACGAGCCTTTTTTTGATATTTTTTTCATAGCCTTTTATTGGAATTTCTTTACGTGCTCCGATTTCTACAATCCCTGATGAGTGAGAAATACGGGTTGTGAGTCTCAAAAGAAAGACTGTGTCAAATTCTTCAGATATATCAAATGCGATTTTTGTGAATATCTTTGCCTCATTTGAGTCTGATGGTTCAAGCATCGGAATCTTTGCGTGCCTTGCATAATGACGATTGTCCTGTTCATTCTGTGACGACCACAATCCAGGGTCGTCGCAGGTGACAATGACAAGTCCACCGGTTACACCTGTATAACCAAGTGTGAACATAGGGTCAGCAGCAACATTCAAACCGACATGTTTCATTGCAGTTATTGCCCGTGCACCAACGAATGAGGCACCAGCACAAATTTCAAGTGCTGCTTTTTCATTAACTGACCATTCCGCATAAATATCTGGATATTTAATTATATTTTCCAAGATTTCAGTCGATGGTGTCCCTGGATATGCAGCGGCAAAATGGCACCCGCCTTCCCAGGCACCTCTTGCCACTGCTTCATTTCCTGAAAGTATTTTTTTGTTGTTATTCATAGGGTATTATATTCAAAAATATTATGTGGTCAATATCACATACATATCAGAGAACTTGACTTTTTAAATTTCTTTGATATAATTAAAGCCAATAGGAGGTTGAATTGAAAAAGATTATCTTTTTAATAATTATTTGTTTTGTCATATTTGATTGCACTAAAAAAGAAGACTTTTATTTTACCCATCTGTATGGCTGGGCAAAATATGATACGCTTGGAGGCATCAATGGACTTAAATTACTAATAAGGGATATCAATCCTGATGACATTGATTATTTTAGATACCGACCAGTTACAACCGGTTATTCAAATGATTCGTTGCCGGGATTTTTTGAAATGGATAGTGTCTGTTATGGAACATCGAGTCTTCAAGGAGGGCAGATAGTTGCTGTGCTCCTTGACAGCGTAGATAATCCAGGCTGGCCAAGACAATACTGGTATTTAACACTCTCGGGTGGTGTAGACACAGTTGAACTAAATCTCAAAAAATAAATGCTGGATAAAAAAAACAGATTAAGTTCATTCCTTACGCGTAATGTAATCATCCTTGGTCTGGTCAGTCTATTTACTGACCTTTCTACAGAGATGTCTTATGCAATAATACCGATATTTTTAAAAGAGGTTTTGAAGGCACAACCAATATTTATTGGATTGGTTGAAGCAATTGCTGAATCAACGGCAAGTATTTTAAAAACCTTTTCCGGATATATCTCAGACCGTCTGAGAAAAAGGAAGCTATTTATTTTTATCGGATACACACTTTCTGCGATTGTAAAGCCCTTGCTTGCCCTTGCTACCCAGGGATGGCATATCCTCATTGTTCGTTTCGCAGATCGCTTTGGCAAAGGGATAAGGACCGCACCAAGGGATGCATTGATTGCTGAATCTACAAAAGAGGCATTTTATGGAAGGACTTATGGCTTCCACAGGGCAATGGATACAATGGGTGCAATACTCGGTCCTCTTTTTGCCTTTTTGATACTTTCTCTTTCCCAACAAAACTATAGATTACTTTTTGCACTTGCATTCATACCGGGTTTTATAGCGGTTCTGTTCATTATCTTCGGTGTAAAGGATATCATCCCGGAAGCAAAAAAGGTATTCAAATTTTCTTTTAAAGAAGTCAATCCACAATTGAGAATTTTTTTTCTCATCATAATTTTATTTACATTAGGCAACTCTTCTGATGCGTTTTTAATTTTGAGGGCAAAGGAATTAGGTATTTCCCTTCCTTTAATTCCAATTCTCTGGCTTGTTTTTAACATATCCTATTTTTTGTGGTCTTATCCTGCAGGTGTTATTTCGGATCATATCGGTAGAAAGAAGACGATAGTCTTTGGTTTTCTAATCTATACAATCACCTATTCGGCCCTTGCATTTAATAATAAAACTCTTTTTCTCTGGCCTATCTTTGTAATCTACGGTCTTTATTATGGCTTTACTGAAGGGAATGTGAGGGCGCTTGTAGCTGATCTCACACTTCCTGAACACAGGGGAACAATTTTTGGTATCTATCATACAGTCGTGGGTATTACCCTTTTGCCTGCCAATCTTATAATGGGTTATCTCTGGCAGAGGTATGGTTTTAATATTGCCCTTTTAATAGGTGCTGGTTTATCTTTTATCTCGGCGATTCTGTTGATTATTTTTGTTAGTACAGATAAGCGCGGTTAAAACATTTAATCCTACATCTTTTTCTCCTGAGATATTTTATTATTAACTTCAGACAACCTTATCTCAGCATTGCTGAATCCCCTATCAAGATCTAATGCTCTTAGATACATCATCTTCGCCTGTTCTAATCTCCCTGATTGTTCATAAGCCAGACCCAGATAATAATATAATTCCGGGTCATGGGGATTGATTTTTAATGCTTCAGTAAATTTTGCTATTGCTTTATCATACTCCTTGTTCAGGAGGTATGATTGTCCAATCTCCATTAAAACTTCAATCTCTCCTGATTGCATGCTCCTTTCCTTTTAAATATAAATCTTTATTGTTTTTATCATTTTTAATCATTATGGTGTCCGACGAATGACCGTATCTCTTAAAAATTCATCATCTTTTTCAGGATAATCCAGAATGTAATGGAGTCCTCTGGATTCCTTTCGTATAAGGCAGGATTCAACAATCAATCCTGCAACATCAAGCATATTACGTGATTCAGCATTTTTCAGATGAATACCTGGTTCAAAATTTTTATTGTATTCATTCAAGATTTCACTTGCTTTTTTCAGTCCTTCTTCGGTTCTAATAACATTCACATATTGTGACATCAACTGTTTTATCTGAATCTTAAAGTCAGGCCCGGTGCTCACAGAAGGTTTTAATCTCGGTTGCTTTTTTAACCGGAGTGAATTGATGTGAGAAACACGTTTTGCCGCCCTCGTAGCAAAAACAAGCGCCTCAAGCAAAGAATTTGAGGCGAGTCGGTTTGCGCCGTGGACTCCAGTACAGGCGCACTCGCCCAGGGCGAATAATCTTTTTATCGATGTTTCGCCCCAGGTATTTACTTTTATCCCACCACATAGATAATGGGCTGCGGGAACGACAGGTATCGGTTCTCTGGTTATATCAATACCCCAGCACAGGCATGTTTCATAGATTGTAGGGAATCGATTTTTTATATAATCAGGTTTGAGATGCGTGACATCAAGGAGGACATAAGGGTCTTTGTTCTCGAGCATTTCTGTAACACAAGCACGGGCGACTACATCTCTGGGTGCAAGATTTTCGAGTGGATGATATTTCTTCATAAAAGGTTTGCCTGCTTTCGTTTTCAGTATCCCCCCTTCACCTCTTACTGCCTCAGAGATTAAAAATGATCTGCCTTCTATCTTTATATTATATACCGCTGTGGGATGGAATTGGACAAACTCCATATTTGCTATTTCTGCACCCGCGCGGAAAGCCATTGCAATACCATCACCTGTAGCGATTGGTGGATTTGTCGTATGTTCATATACCTGACCAATACCACCAGTTGCCAAAACCGTTGCGCTTGCAAATATCGTTTCTATGCGCTGGGTATCAACATCAAAGTAATAGATACCAAGACATTCACCATCCTGCACAATCAAATCAAGAACCACTTCATTCTCGCTTATTGTAAAATCATATTTTTTTGCCTCTTCAATCAGGACCCGTTCAATCTCCTGACCTGTATAGTCTCTTGCATGGACAATTCTGCGATGGGAATGGCCACCTTCCTGTCCGAGTTCAAAATTACCCTCACTATCAATAGAGAAACGACACCCCATCCGATATAATTCTTTTATCAGACCAGGACCTTCTTTTACCATTATTTCAACTGCCTCTCGATGGCATAATCCATCTCCTGCTTTTAAAGTATCTTCTATGTGGCTCTCAATTGAATCATCTTTACCGAAGACACCAGCGATCCCGCCCTGGGCATAATTAGTATTTGATTCTGCCTTGTGTTTTTTTGTAAGAATTAAAACACTACCGTATTTTGCACTCTTGGTTGCGAAGGTTAGCCCTGCAACACCGGAGCCCACAACCAGAAAATCTACCTTCTTGGGCATCAAAACATTTTACATAAAATTTTTTGAATGTCAACAAAAATTTTACCCGAAGAAATATTTCCTTAAATATTCTTTTAATTCTTTGATTCCGGTTCCTTCTTTTGCAGAAACGAATAATACATCAGGATATCTTTCACTCAATCTAACAATCTCTTCATTGAAGATCCGATCAAGTTTATTAAAGACCATAACCTTTGGTTTCGTTTCAGCGCCAATTTCTTTTAAAACTCCTTCCACCGTACTGATTTTTGACTCAATATCTTCTTCTGTCGCATCAACGATATGAAGCAATAGATCAGCCTCAAGGACTTCAGCGAGTGTTGCCCTGAATGATGCAATGAGACTGTGCGGCAGTTTTTTTAAGAAACCGACTGTGTCGCTTAACAATACCTTATGATTCGGTGGTAGAAATAGAATAGAAGTGTTAGAATCAATCGTGGAGAAAAGATAATCTGCAGTGAGCAAATCACTTTTGGTCAGGGCATTTACTAATGATGATTTACCAGCATTCGTGTATCCAACTGTGCATATTTTATAGAAATCACGGCGTTGTTTTCTCTGAACCTGTTTTGATAGTTCGATCTTTTTAAGTTCTTTTTTCAAAACTGTAATCCTCTCTTTGATCCGCCTGCGGTCAACTTCTAATTTTTTCTCACCCGGGCCCCTTGTTCCGATGCCCCCACCTAGCCTTGAAAGTTCCAGACCCTTTCCTGTAAGTCTAGGCAGGCGATATTCAAGTTGTGCCATCTCAACCTGTAATTTGGCTTCTCTGGTGCGGGCGTGCCTGGCAAATATATCGAGTATGAGGGTTGTGCGGTCGATCACCCTTACTTTGGTTTCGGTTTCTATATTTCTTATCTGGACACCGGAAAGTTCGGTATCAAAGATCAAAAGGTCAATTTTATAATCCGCTGCAAGTTTTTCCAATTCCTTTGCCTTACCTTTTCCGATCAACAAGGCAGGATTAAATTTATCCCTAATCTGTATAAAACTTTCAACTACTTCACCACCCGCGGTTCGTGTAAGATTGGCAAGTTCTTCAAGGGATTGTATCAATTCCCACCTTTTTATCTTTCCATCACTCACTCCAATGAGAAATGCCCGTTCCTTTTTTTCCATATATTTTAGATTAGAAATTAATCCACAGGTTTTGAATTATTCAAAAGATAAAAAATGCGCTGGAGTGAAGTTATGAATGTCCCTATAGCAATAATAATTAGAATATATACCATAATTTTAGGACCTAAAAAAGACCCGATTATTAAAAATAACAATCTGACAAATCTTTCAAATAAACCAACCTGTGGTGATATGCCGACTCCTTCACCCCTTGCCCTTGTATAACTAACCATTAATGAACCGAATAGGGCAAATAAAATCCAGTAAAGAACATAATCCATACGATGAAAATAATAAACAAACAATCCAAGGTATACAAGAAATTCGTTCACACGGTCAATCGTAGAATCTAAAAATCCACCAAATTTTGTTACCCGATTGGTCTGGCGTGCAATTTCACCATCAAATGTATCAAGGATACTGCTGAAAAACAAAATGATACCACCAACCCAGAATACGCCATTTTTATAAGCAATAAAAGCAAACACAGCAATAATGAAACTCAATATTGTAATAAGATTGGGAGTGATATTCAATTTTATGAGTAATTTTACGAGTGGTAAAAGGAAGATTTTTTTATATAATGCCTTTATCTTTTTCATTTCTGCCCGCAACTATTATTGTAAATTCTCCACGGTCGGTTTTCAGAGATTGCAAGATTTCTTCAACAGTCCCCCTCACGACTTCTTCATAATATTTTGTCAATTCACGAACAAGGACAATCTCCCTGTTAGGAAGAATCTCTTTTATTTCGTTTAATGTCTTAATGACTCTGTGTGGGGATTCCAATATTACTGCTGGTCTTGATTCGGTTTTCAAAGATTCAAGGATCTTTTGTCTCGGTCCTTTCTTTTTAGGTAGAAAACCTTCGAAGATAAATCGGTTAATAGCCAATCCAGAGACTACAAGTGCTGCTATGGGTATTGAAGGACCTGGTATTGAAATTACCGGAAGATTATTTGAAACAGCTTCTTTTACCAAAACATAACCAGGGTCAGATATAAGTGGTGTTCCTGCATTGCAAATGAGTGCGATTTTTTTCCCTTCTTTTAATAATTTTAGCAATTCCGGTGTTTTCTTTTTTTCTATCCGGTCATAATAGGAAATTAGTTTCTTTTTTATATTATATTTATTTAGAAGGATCTTTGAACGGCGCGTATCTTCACACGCGATAAAATCTACTTCGTTTAGAATCTTTATTGCTCTAATGGTTATATCTTCGAGATTGCCTATAGGCGTGGCAACTATATAAAGCGGCATTAAATCTTTAATTTTGTGTAATCAAAAAAGTTCAAAGACATCAGGGCAAAACGATAATCATTGAGAACCTTCTTTGCAATGTTCTCACTTTCTTTCCCTAAGATTGTAGAAAAGGATTCAAAGATTAAATCCATCCAGCGCGCAATGCCCCGGGTAAGGACTTTAGGCTCTATGACAAGTTTGGCAGTGATATTAAAATCAGCATCAATTTGAAATTCGTTTATAAATGGATAATCTTTCTGGGCAGTTGATTTTGCCATTATCACGGTCTTTAATACCATTGTATTTCCGAGTGGTTTAGCATAATTCTTCATCATTGCTGCAATAATCTTACAAAACATCTCAACCTGGGCTGGAGTTGCCTGAACCGGCATACCAACTTCAATCCGGTCAAATATTGCTATTGTGATATTCGGTTTGGTCAGATACTTGGAAACGATGTTTTCATCCTGAATTTTTTCATTTGTTCCGGCAGCATATAATCCCAGAAGTTCTCCTTGTTTAAAGGCGATATAAGATTCTTCAATACCTGCTTTTATCCAGATAAAGCCATCAAATTTTGTTGTTTTTAATTTATCTATGAGAATCTTGGGCTGGAGTCTATTGAGGTCAATACCTGCTTTTATCGGCTGGTTTGTGATTGAAGTTATAATCATATTGAGCAATACTTCATCTGTTGCATATTCTGATAAAATCCCTGATGTCGCCTTTTTTGCTTTTTCAATGACCTCGGTTATGGGGATTATAGTTCTTTCTTTCATACTAAGCCTTGCAGCATTGAAGGGTTCTCCCTGTTTTAGGAATATCAATTCTTCCATTTCCGGATAGATAATAGAAATGTATCCAGAAATACGATGTGCCCTTTCCCGCTTTGAAGCAGTTAATACATTATCGAGATTAATAAATTCCAGTCGTGTGTTCTCAAGTATCGGTCTGCCCTTGGGTAATTTCATAAACTAATATTAAACATTTTTTATGAAAAGTCAAGTGCGTGCAATTCTCTTGACAAAGACCTTAATTATGCATATAATTTTAAGCACAGGAGGTTTATTATGAATCCTATAAAAAAAGTCTCACTGGTTCTTGTGCTGGTGGCCTTATATACTATTTCGTTTCTCTATGCCAAGGAATACCAGCCGATTAAAGAAATTCCTATCTTTCTTGCAAAAAATGCGGAGACAGTAATAAGAACACCAGCTCCAGCATATGACACAAACCGGGTATGGACAGGTGCTACCGCTAATCTGACACGGAGGGTTGCAATCGGTAAATATTTTAAAGGAAGCACCGACGATACCCTGCGCATTATCACTGTTCAGTCTGGTGGGACCAGGTATCTGGTCATTGCCACGGATACGATGACCACAGGTTTTGTAAAGAATGGATTTCGTATTGAGACACCATACTCATTTACCAGTGGTAGCACTGCATATGCTGTTGGGGTTGGTGATGTTGATGGTGATGAATATACTGATATCCTTGCCGCACATTCAGCTTCGCCTTACAGACTTATCTGGTTTGAGTGGGATGGCACATTCACCAATAACTGGGTTGCCCGTGATTCATTTGCTGTGAATGCCTCAATAAATGACATCACATTCGGTGATGGTGATAATAATCCAGCAACCCGTGATTTTTATATAAACATCGCACAATCAACACCGAGTGCAGCGATTATGAAGGTGCTCTGGAATGGGACATCCTGGGATACCACAAAAATCTTGCTCAGTGGTGCAGTTTCAGCCCGCGGGGTGGCAGTGGGTGACATAAGAGCCGACCTTCCTGATAATGAAATATATGTAGTTGGTGGAACAAGAATCTGGCAGGTTTACTGGAATGGAATCAACTATGATACTTTAACAATTAGCAGTGGAGTCAGCAATGCCAATGATCTGGTCATTGGTGATATCAATCCTTTACTTGCAGGTAATGAACTGGGAGTCGTTCATGGTGGAACGAGTTATCAGGTCTCAATCTGGAACTGGACCGGTGCATTCTGGTCAGGAATTGCCTGGGTTTTCACTACTACCTGGGGAACCACAGATAATACAATTGCCATCGGTGATGTCCTGACCGATAACCCTGGTAATGAACTCGTCCTTGTTGGTGGAGCAAGCACAACTGCAATTCCTTATATCTTCTGGTATGCACCAAATGGGTCAGCCTGGATAATGACTCTCCAGAAACCGGTGGCAAGTCAGAGTGATTATGGTGTTGTAATCGGAGACATCAACCGATTCCGAACTTTGAATCAGGAGATTATTCTATCTGGTGGTGGTTCTCTGGTTGAGGCCCAGCAGGTTGATCGTATAAATGACATCGGAACATATTATATCAGAATGGTGAATCCTACATCAATCATTAATTCACCAGATACAATCATTGCCACCATCTTTAATTCAGGTTCCAATCCCCAATCCGGTTTTCAGGTTCAATTCAGATTCAAAAATAATCCCATAAATGGTTCAGTCACCTATTCTGGAACACTTCCCTGTGGTGCAATCGACTCGGTAAAGATCCCAGTTGTTATGAACTTTCTGGGATTGGATACTTTAATTGTCTTCACAAACCTCGCAGGAGATGTCAATCCTGTTAATGATACAACAAAACTCCATATTGAGGTATATGATGAGAGCACAAAGGTTGCTTCTGGATTTAATACAATACTATTTCCACCAGCAAATGCTTCAACATCACCAGCGATTAACACCCCTTATACCTGGTGGCGGACAGTCCTTGCCGGAACATACAACTGGACACGATATACAACAGGTTCAAATCCAACTTGCTCACCACTTGAAGGTTATGCAATGGCTGGTTATCCATCGTTTTCTGCATCCTCTGGTTCTGCCTCAAGATTGCGGACACACATCATTGACATCGGACCTCAACACAGAAAATTGAAACTTAGATTCTATATGTTTAAAGACCCTGGTTATTCCACAAACGCTGATTCCATTATTGTTGAGTATTCATATAATGATACTGCTTATTATCCAGTTGCGGCATTCCACAGGTATAATCCAGTTGCTAACTGGTATGTTCATGATGTGGAGATAGGTGATTTTTCCGCTAATAAGAAAGTCTATGTCGGATTCCGTGCCCGTAGTGGATATGGCAATAATATGTTCATTGACTCTGTGCGTGTATTCGCAACAACACCTACTTCGCTTAATAACGATGCCGGGGTGATAGGAATGACCATAAAGAAACCGGTAGTGGTAAATAATCCTGCAGAAGTGAGAATCCAGATTAAAAACTTTGGTTTAAACACACTGACATCATTGCCTGTTTTCTATACAACCGGTGTTGTGGATACAACCTGGGAAACCTGGACCGGTAATCTATCCATAGGCGAGGTCGCAACATATACATTTACCCAGGGATTCATACCTATGGTTTCAGGCGAAGATACCCTCTGGGCAGGTGTGAGATTGGCTACAGACGAAAATCCTGCAAATGACACCACATCCATCAGGTTTACGATCTGCCCAGAATACCATAATCCTCCTTATACTGCAAATTTTGATGAACCCTGGCTCAACTCCACTGAACCACCTTATTGCGGATGGTATATAATTGATGGTGGTTCTCAAACCCCACAAGTGATTGATAATAATGACTGGCACAGGTTGGTTTCAGCAAGTCCACCAAGGACCGTTGCCCGGGTTTACTGGTCACCGGTTGAGTTACATAATGACTGGCTGGTATCCCCGAGGTTTGATTGTAGTGTAAACGGAATATACAACCTTAGTTACTGGCATTATTATAATGACTATACTACTGACCGTTTGGATTCAGGCCGGGTTTTGGTGAGCACTGATGGTGGAACGAACTGGCAGACCATCCATATCTATTCCAATCTTGATGATTCTGGCTATAAATATGTAGATATTACTCCAATCGTTGCCGGTTATAATAATGTGCGCTTTGCATTCCATTATGTTGCAAATGATGAATTTTACTGGATGATTGACGACTTTGTCCTTGACTTCAATGTCGGTATATCTGAGGTGAATAAAGATAAAAAGATTGAATATTTCTTAAATGCAAGTCCAAACCCATTTACTAAAGAAATTGTTATTCAATATGGAATTCAACAATCAGGGGATTTAGAAATCGCAATCTACAATGCAATAGGACAGAATGTAAAGACGCTTGTAAAAAAGAACTTAGATAAAGGAATTTATTCTATCAGATGGAATGGCATTGATGAAAACAACAGGAGATTACCTTCGGGTGTCTATTTTGTCCGAATGACAGCAGGTGAGAAAAGGATTACGCACAAAATCCTGATGATGAAATAAATACCGATTGATATTATTAGATTGAGTGCTCCCTCAGAATAGGGGGAGCACTTTTTTATACAAATCTTCTGATAAAAATTTTATAGATAGAAATTAAAGGGATAAAGAGAAGTGATAATATCCAGAACAAATCGCCGATAATGAGATAAATAGTTTTTATATTATAGATAAAAAAGGTGCTGGATATGATATCCTCTTTAAAAAGTTCTTTTTCAGTTAAAACCCTACCATACTGATCAACGACCATTGAGATGCCGGTATTGGCACTGCGCACCAGCGGAACTCCACATTCCACAGTGCGCAGGATTGCCATATCATTGTGCTGCTGGGGGCCAGAGATTTTACCAAACCAGCCATCATTTGTAATATTGACAAGGAGTTCTGCACCCCGGCGTACGAATTCCCTTGAGAGCTCAGGGAATATTGATTCAAAACAGATCAAACAGGAGAATTTAACCCTGTCTGTAGAAAAAACTGTGTATTCATTACCCGGTGCGTAATCGCCTTCACCAAAGTCGATCTTTCTAAATACCGGAATATATTTATCGAATGGAATGTGCTCGCCAAATGGCACAAGATGGAGTTTTTTATATTCCTGGGTTATGCCTTTTTTGGGTTCGATCAATACCGCTCCATTATAAATTTCCTGTTTTTTTCTGTCATACAAAGGTGTGCCCGTTAATACGGGAATATCAAGTCTATCTACTAAATCAATTACTTTATCCTGATAAACTCCTGGGTTCACAATAAAAATCGGTGTTGCAGTTTCGGGCCAGACAATAAGATTGAGTCTTCGGTTCGGATTTTTTTCCTGACACATTTCAGAAAGTCTTATAAGGTGATCAAATGTTTGATCACGCATTGCGGCACTAAATTTTAAATTCGGGTCAATGTTTGGCTGGACAATGCCGACTGAGACCTCTTTGGATTGCAAGGGTTTACTCTGTAATCTTATATAACCGAATAAAACAGGGATTATGAAGATTATGATTAAAACCAATAAATTTTTTATCTTTCTGTCTAATAAATAATAAAAAATTGCTAAATTGAGAAGGACCAACCAGAACGATATCCCATAAACACCATAAATAGAAGCCTGCTGGATTATCAAAGTATAACGGGCTTGGGAATAACCTATTGAAAGCCAGGGAAAGCCGAGCTCACCGAGTCCTTTTAAATATTCAAGCCCAGCCCATATAAAAGGCAATGACCAGAGACCGATTAATTTTGAAAGTAGTAAACCCACAGCCATATAAAGACCGATATAAAGGAACATAACGAACATTCCGAAGACCATTAACAACTTTATATTTGTCTCTATCTGGAGGAATACAATCCAGAAAAGGGAGAATAGGGAGAATAAAAAACCGAAGATCAAGCCATAAAAAAATGTTTTTGAAAGACTGGAATTATAAATTGTGAAAAGGAGTGGAACGAGTCCAAACCAGGCGAGGAAATTAAGTCCGAGTGGATGAAAAGAGAGTGATAAAAGTATTGCCGAAAGTAGAATCAACAAAAAATTTTTCATCGGACATTTTTAAATCTTTACCATTTTATTTTTATTTGCCGATTCATAGAAGGCGTCAGTAACACGAGCAATCAATAAGCCATCCTCAGCAGTAAAGGGAGGTTTTGTGCCTTTTCTGGTTGCATCAATAAAAAATTGTGCCTGGAGTTCACAGGCAATCTTATAAAGATTTTTGGCAGGGATTGATGGAGTTACATTCACTAATTCATTGTGCAATTCTTTATGAATTTTTAATGGATTGAGTAATGCCCCGCCTTTTTTCCCAAATATATTACAATATAAAAAGTCCTTATCAAATAAAAGCGACCACCCTACCTCAATCGTGAGTAAGGTACCATCTTTATAGTTAATTATACAGAGTGCGGTATCTTCAACTTCAGCATCAGATTCTTTTTTGTGTATAGAGCCAAAAATTGTATCAAATTCTTTGTCTTCAAGAAAGTGGCTCGCAACTGCAAGAATCTGAGTGCCAAGTGTCAAGAATGCACCACCCCCACTTTTTAAAAGGTCCATCCGCCAGTCAGATAGGACCCATTCTTTCATTCCCAAAAGCCAGCCTGCCTTTAAATAATAAATATCGCCGAGTTCGCCTTCTTTAATAAATTTCTTTAATGTTTGGACATCGGGTCTGAATCTTCCAGTGAGGGCAACCGCTACCTGCCTTTTGGTTTCCTTTGAGACCTTTACTATGTCCTGGGCTTCATTTATATTTATCGCCATCGGATTTTCACAAAGAACATCTTTACCAAATTTCAGGGCTGCGATCGTCATCGGTGCGTGGAGATAATTGGGCGTAGAGACGACTATCGCATCTATCTCTTTGTCTTCTATCATTTCTTGAAAATCGCTATATCTCTTTGGAATACTATATTTATTTGCGAGTTGTTCAACCTTTTGAATATCTGTATCACACAATGCAATCAAATTGCAATCATTATTCTTTTTAAAGATAGGGATATGGGCGATCTGGGCATGGGCACCGCAGCCAACAATACCAATTTTAATTGTCTTTTTCATACACCTAAATATAGATTAAACTCATAAGGATGTGGTCTTAAATGAACTTCTTCAAATTCCTTTGTTTTTACTTCAATCCATCGTTCAATAAGGTCGGTATTAAATACATCACCTTTTAGCAGGAATTTATGGTCTTCCTTTAATGCATTTATCGCTTCATAAGAATTTGTTGGCAGTTTTTCTTTTTTATCCGGTTTCAGATTTTTTTCTATTCCATCAAGCCCGGCGAGAAGCACAGCGCTCATTGCCAGATATGGATTGCTTGTTGCGTCCGGGATACGATATTCTATATCAAGTTCTTTTTTGTTTCTTATATATGCAGGAACACGAATTGCAGAGGTCCTGCTGCCTAAAGCAAAATCTGTATAGGTTGGTGCCTCAAAACCGGGAATCAGCCTTTTATACGAGTTCGTGCTCGGATTAGTAAAAGCACAGAGGGCCCGTGAATGGTGGAGAATGCCACCAATATATTTCAGACATAATTCGCTCAAGTTTCCTTCGGATTTGGGGTCATAAAATAATGATTTATTCTTTTTTCCAAGATATTGATGGAGATGGAGGCCATTCCCGGGTTCGCCTATGAATGGTTTGGGCATAAATGTTAGAAAAATATTCCGATTTTTCGCAAAGGATTTCAAAAGATATCTTGCCAGAAATAGATTATCTGCAGATTTAACCAGTGGTTCCAGCAACAATTCTATCTCCATCTGTCCTTTTGAGCCTACTTCATGGTGATGATATTTTGCCCTTATTCCACACTGGTTGAGCAATTTTACCAATTCATTGCGGAAATTTGCATAACGGTCTTCGGGTGGACCAATATGATATCCACCTTTATACCGTATAGGATAAATTGTTGTGTTCCCTGTTTCATCGCCTGATTCAATCCGATAATAACCATAACCAGGACCTTCACCATATGCGCATTTTTCAAACACATAAAATTCAAGTTCAGGTTGAAAAAATGCCTGGGTATCAAGGACTTTTTTTAAATAATTCGTTGCCTTTTTAGCAATATTTCTTGAATCCCGTTCATAAGGAATCAATTTATCCGGCAGATAAACACTGCATAAGAAAGAAATCGTTTTATCTTCAAAGAAAGGGTCAATAAATCCAGTCTCTAAATCTGGAAATAAGAGCATATCACCTTTCTGCACACCTTTGTATCCGGGTAGACTTGAGCCATCAACCCCGACACCTTCAGCAATTATCTCATCAAAACGTTCAACCGGGATCGTGATGTGATTTAGTGTTCCAATGAGGGTGCAATACTTCAGGTCAATAAATTTTATACCTTCTTTGATTAATTGTCTTTTTTGGTCAATTATATTTTTTTTTGTCATTGTAAAATAATTATAGGCAAAAAAATTGAATAGTCAATAGGATACATCTGATTGACTTTTTCGAAAAAATATATATAATCTCTGTGATGGAAATGGAGAATTATTACTACATTCATCGGCAAGGATAGAATTTCTGTATGAACCCTGCGATTATAATATTTATCATAACATATATTCTGATTGGAATCCAGAATATCCCGGGTATTCATATCAATCGAACTGCGGGTGCACTTTTAGGGGCAGTGGCAATGGTATTTTTCGGTGTCATTTCGGTAAGAGAAGCATATGCAGCAATTGACCTTGATATAATATTATTCATCCTGGGTATGATGATTATTATCGCATATATGGAATTATCTGGTTTTTTTGAGATGGTTGAAAGATGGATATTAAAAAGGGCAAAAAGTGCTTCAGGACTACTGTTTTTTTTAATAATATCATCCGGGATTGCATCGAGTTTTTTTATGAATGATACAATATGCCTTCTATTTACACCGATTGTTTTGAGGATTGTTAAAAAAGCACAGCTCAAACCGATTCCTTATCTGATTGCCCTAGCAACATCTTCAAATATCGGTAGCACAATGACCATTATCGGCAATCCACAAAATATGCTTATCGGTCTCTATTCAAAAATTCATTTCCTGGAATTTTTAAGAATTCTGTCACCGGTTTCAATCATAGGATTATTAATTAATTTTTTACTCATCCGTTTAATTTACCAAAGGGATTTTTCAGGTAAAAAGATTAATCTTAATTTTGATGAAAACAAAATTGTTATTCAGAAAAGGCTCTTCATAGCATCATTTATTACATTGATTCTGCTTCTTATCTTTCTCTGTCTTGGTTATAGCCCGCAGAATGTTGCAATCACCCTTGCCTGTTTTCTGATTCTTGCCGGTGCAGATAAGCCAAGAAAGGCATTAGAAGAAGTAGACTGGCAATTGCTTTTATTCTTTGCTGGTTTATTTATTGTGATGCACGGGATGGAAAAATCAGGAATAACCTTATCGATCTTCGCATATGTAAAAAATTATCTTTCTGATGGTAAACTTTCACAAATCCTCAATTTGGCAATTGGTTCAACGGTTTTATCTAATATTGTAAGTAATGTTCCCGCAGTTATATTATTTTCTCATTTTTTCGCTGGTTTAGCAAATTCTAAACTTGCCTGGCTTACGCTTGCTATGTCTTCAACCCTGGCAGGTAATCTTACCATAATTGGCTCGGTTGCCAATATCATTGTCTTTGAATCAGCCGAAAAAGAAGGGGTAAAGGTAGGTTTTTTTGAATATTTAAAACTTGGCTTACCTCTTACAATCGTCACCCTTGCCATTGGTATTGTGACGCTATTATTGTTTGGTTAATCAAAAAACGCCCTTGAAAATTTAGGTTAAATCTATATAATTTTCTATGAAAGTTCTTCTTCTTGCAGTGCCGATTGGTGCCGGGCATATTAAGGCAGCAAATGCAATAAAACAGGGGATAGAAAGATTGTCACCAGAATCACAGGTCAGATTTGAAGATTGCTTCAAATGGGTCTTACCGGTCTATGGATTTATGTATAAAAATATTTATGAATACTGTCAGAAAAATGCCACCTGGATTCTAAAGATCTTTTATCAGGGTGTGGGAGTTAAAACCGGAGGGGATAAAACACTCTATGCATTTCATAAAATGACCGCCTGTAGATTTTCTGATTTAATCCAGGAATACAAACCCGATTATATATTATGTACCCATTTTTCTCCAGCATATTATTCTGCAATATACAAAAAAAATTTTGGATTTAGAATTGGCGTGGTTATAACTGATTATTATATACATCCCCACTGGGTTAATAAAGAGATCGATGACTATTTTATCCCGAACGAAGATTTGAGTGAACAGATATTAAAATACGGGGCTAAGGCAGCGCAGATCCATCCATTTGGTATACCTGTAAATATTGCCCTAGAAGGTGAGATTGACAGAGATGCGGCACGAAAACGATTTGGATTGTCTTTAGAAAGGATTTCGGTTGTGGTTATGGGGAGTAAGGTATTTGGTGGAGAATGGTTTGAGATTGTGCAGGAAATCGTTGACTTCGATTATGACCTGCTCGTTTTGTGCGGTGAAAATAAAGAGGTGATGGAGAGGATAAAGAAACTTAAAGGCAGGGCAAATCTGAAAGTCTATGGAATGGTTGATAAAATTCAGGAATTGATAGCGGTCTGCGATATTTTAATCACAAAAGCAGGTGGTATAACAACGACTGAGGCAACAAAGGCTGGTCCCTGTCTTTTATTTGCTAATTCAATACCAGGGCTTGAGGATAAAAACGAAGAATTTTTTATCAAACATAATGCAGGATTGAAAATAACAAAGGAGAATGCAAAGAAGGTTATATATGAACTCCTTTCACATCGCGAAAAAATAGCTGAAATGAAAAAGAATCTTTTAAAACTGGGTAAAAGAAATTCTGCCTTAAACATTGCTCAAACAATCTTAAAAAGGGGACAGGCACCTTTATTATAAATCTATGCCAAGGATTGCGCGTAGCATAGTTGATGGATTGATTTATCATATATTAAACCGTGGTAACGGAGGGCAAATAGTTTTTCGTAAAGAACAAGACTACCGAGTATTCATAGAATTAATTTCTTCAGCAAGGATTGAATTTGATATTAGAATATTCGCTTATTGTATAATGCCAAATCATTTTCATATAGTGGCTATGCCATTGAAAGGTGAAAATTTAAGTAATTTTATGCATTTAATTATGACGACCCATGTGCGCCGTTATCATAAACATTATGGTACAAGTGGACACATCTGGCAGGGAAGATACAAAAGTTTTATTGTTCAGGAAAACAATTATTTATTAACAGTTTTGAGATACGTTGAAGGCAATCCAGTAAGGGCAAAATTAGTAAATTCAGCAGTTGAATGGGAATGGTCATCACATCGAGAAAGAATCAACTTGATACCCAATAAAATTTTAAGTAATCCCCCGATAGATATTCCTTCTCACTGGACTAAATTTGTTGATGAACCATTATCTTTTAATGATTTAGAAAAATTAAGAAATAGCATAAATCGTCAGGCTCCCTATGGAGAAGAAGAATGGCAAATTAAAATTTGTAAAAATTTAGGATTGGAATCTACGATTAGAGCGCGAGGTAGGCCAGCAAAATGGAAATAAAAAAAGTGCCTGTCCCCTTTTGTTGAGGCAAGAAAGTTTGAAATTCAACCAATCTGCCTTCAGGGTCTTTGATAAAAAAATGGTAAATATTGTATTTTTCATTTACTGCTGGCTCGGCTAATGCCTCAAGGCGGAATTTTTTATACATTTCATAGACCTGGTCAGTATTTTCATAAAAGAATGTGATAACGCCCTGGTTTTCCATTTCTTCGCGCTGACAGAAACCGAGTAATAGATTATCATGTTTCATAATCACGCAATCTGTCTGTTCCAACCAGATTTCCATTCCAATCCTTTTTGCATAAAAATCTTTAATTTTATTTAGCTCTCTGGTTTTAAAAAAAATAATGCCAGACATAATTTTATTATATGCAAAATATTGTAAAAATCAATACTGAATCACTGGGATTGCAGAAATAACTTTATTTCATTATTTTCCGGATTTATCTCCAGCGCCTTTCTAAACGCCTGGATCAATGACTTCCTATCTCTTCTGTTTTGATAAATTAACCCTTCAATAAAATAATTTTGACCCTGCAGGTACCGGTTTAGTTTTTCTAAATCGTCGATACCTTCAATGGTTTTTCTGACATCAACTCTGTTTTTTAATAATGCATTTATGTTCTGCTCCCAGTTTTCATTCCTCAGACTTAATGGTGTGAAGAATTCTATGACAGGATGGTTATCAGTATTAATTTTTGCCTCAGTGCTGAAATTATTAATCGCCTCTGTATCAAGAAGATAAGAGACTGCAAGAAGATATGGGTCATTGAGCATTTCATCTCTTAGATTTTTTAAGGACTCAAATTTTATCGTCTGTGGAGCATTTGTTCCTATAAGCACACCGTGAGAATAACCAAGCCAGATTGAGGTATATGGAAAGACTATAGCAAAGGTTTTTATTAGAGATTTAAATTCCTCAGGACTCAATTTATGGAAGGGTAGATACTGACATACTACACCATTTTGAGATAAATGTTCTTTGCATAGCATAAAATATTCCTTAGTATAAAGATTACCACTGCCTAAAATTGGATGTGTGGGGTCACAGGAAATGGCATCATATTTCTTATTACTCAGGAGCAAAAAATTTCTTCCATCATTAGCAATAAAATGTATTAATGGATTTTTGAAGATGTAATTATTGAAATTTGTGAAATATTTTGCCGCCTCGCGCAAACCCGGGCAAATTTCAACACAGTCTATTTTCTTTATATTATAACGGGCAATGCTTGAGGTCGTGATACCGACCCCAAAACCTATGACCAATATATCTTTTGCACCAGGATTGAAAATAAAAGGAAGATTCCCAAGCATTTTTACAACCTTTATGGCATCATAGGTTGTTCCAATTACAGCGCTGTTATTTACATAGCAGGATCTTATGCCTGTAAGGCGATCTTCACTCACAATTATGGTTCCATCCCTTGTTTCTTTGTAATATAGAACACGGTCCTGTCTGGTGGGTGAATGATAAATAGATGGTGGAAGGATGAATTTATTTTGTATTGAATAAAAAGAAATAATTATCGCACAAACAAAAATTATAATATTCAATGATCTGTTTTTCAGATACAGTGTGAAAAAAAAGCCGATCAGTAAATTGATCAAACCAACAGCAATTAATCCCCTTATGACGCCAAGATAGTTTATAAAAAAGATACCTGCCAATAAAGAACCGAGTGCACTGCCCAGTGTATTTGTAAAATAAACATTGCCCAGTTTGTTGCCAAGGTGTTTAATCTCCTGACTATATAGAGAACAGATAAGTGGGAAACTTATACCCATAAATATTGTAGGAATGAGAACGACAAAAATAGAAAGAATTAGTGCAGGCAAAAACATTCTAAAAAAAGGAATTTCAAGGATATTCTGGATTCCAAATAATAATCCAGGCAGTCTGTTTAAAAATAGGCAGCCGATTACTATATATAAACCTGTAAGGATCTGGACTGTTGCAAAGATATTAATCAGGTTTGATTTTTTTGACAATTTTGCAAATATAATACTTCCAATAAAAATTCCGCTTAAATAAACAATCAAAATTATTGTAAAGGTGTAGGTGGAATTGGTTAGAAATATCGATAATGCACGGATCCAGAAGATTTCGCAGGCAAGGCTGGCAAATCCCGTGAGTCCAGCAATGATGGGCAGGTATCTTTTTAATTTTTCGATACCTGCCTGCTTGAAATCCTGTAGAACAGATTTAGAATCTCTATTTTCTGTTGATATTTTTGGATGAGAATGAAACATAAAAATGCCAATTGCAAAATTTATAAAAATTGCAATCGACTGGGTTAGTGAAAGTCCTAAATTTCTAATAAGAAAAAATCCTGCAGATAATGCACCAATGACCCCGCCAAACGTATTGAGTCCGTATAACAATCCAATTCCATTTTTGATTTTATCTTCATCCCGCACATAGAGTTTCGTCATTACTGGAAATGTTCCACCCATTAAGAATGTGGGAATGAATAATATGATAAAAGTAATGATAAATATAAAAGATAAATAACCAGCCTGGCTTAAGTGTGTATTATTTAGAATGGCTTTAGACAATCGTGGTAATTGAGGAAGAAAGAATAGCAATAAAAAAGAAGATAAACCAATACCCAGTTGAAGATATGAGAATATTTTATAGGGAGACTTTTCTCGATCAACATAATTGCCAAAATATAATCCACCAAAACCGAGTCCCAACATAAATGCAGTTATCACAAGGGTATTTGCTACAGTTGTTGAGCCAAAGGCAAGTAACAGTAATCTTGCCCAGACCACTTCATAGATTAAGCCCGAAATGCCTGAAAAGAAAAAGAAAATCAGATATATATTCATTAATTGAGTATAATGGAGAAGATAACAAAGTCAAGTTTTGAAAATTTTAATCTATTGACCATAAGATATTTTTCAATATACTCAATTGATGGAAGAGAATTCTATTAATCAGGGTGATCTGGTATTGATATATCTTGATGATAAAAGGCAATTTTTAATCCAGGTAGTTCCTAAACTGAAGTTATCAACAGATCTCGGTGATATCAAGATCGATGAAATCATCAGCAAAGAATTTGGTTTTGTTGGAAAAACCCATCTGGGCAGGAATTTTTATTGCCTTAAGCCCACAATCAGTGATTTAATGTTGAAGATAAAAAGAAAGACAACGATAGTATATCCAAAAGACCTTGGTTACCTTCTATTTGAGACTGCTATTGGTCCGGGTTCAAGGGTGATAGAGGTCGGCACAGGTAGCGGTGCATTGACATTATTTTTATCCAGGATTGTTGCCCCTGATGGGGTGGTCTATTCGTATGAAAGGAATGAAGAATTTCTTGAAAATGCAAAAAAGAATTTAGAGAAGAACAAATATAAAAGCAGGATTGAATATTTTCTCAGGGATGTGGCTATAGAGGGTTTTATTCAAAAAAATATTGATGCGGTATTCATAGATGTGCCTGAACCCTGGGATATTGTGCCAAAGGCATTTGATGCACTAAAGGGTGGGCACCATTTAGTTGCCTGGAGCCCGAATGTTGAACAGGTAAAGAAAACGGTGGAAGTTCTGCAATCAACAAATTTTATTAGAATAAAGGTTTGTGAGGTCGTTCAGAGGGATATCCTGGTCAGGGAAAGGGGTGTCCGTCCAAGAGAACGGGGAATTACACATACTGCCTATCTTGTAAGTGCGACCAAGACAAAACTTTAATGCGATAAGAATACAACCGGATAAACAAATTCTCTATATTCTTTATTCCAAGTAGACTAATGGATCTACTGGTTTTCCATCTTTTCTCAATTCAAAATGTAGCATTGGGCCTGATAATGACCCGCTTTCTCCAACCCTGCCAATAATCCTTCCTGAAGGCACTTCATCACCAACCTTGACGAGGATCTCTGAAAGGTGTCCATAAAGCGAATAAAATCCATCCTGATGGTCAATCACAACCAAATCACCATAGCCGATAAATTTTCCTGCATATACAACCTTGCCCTGGGCAACCGCATATACATTTTCTCCATAGTTGCTCAATATATCAATTCCATTATTTTTTGTCGTCGTATTATACTTTGGATGGACAACCTTACCAAATTTTGTGCCCACCGAACCCTTGCAGGGCCAGGGTAGTTTACCTTTGTTCATCTCAAAATAACTCTTCGCACTTGCCTCTTCCTTTTCCTTTTTCTTCCTGAGTGAAACGATCAAATCTTCAAGTTTGCGCTGGGCACTCTTCAGTTCCTTCTCCACCTTTTTTTTCTCATTTTCCTGTTTCGCTATCTCATCAAGGATTTTTCTCTTTTCCTGTCTCTCCTTATTCAACTGGTCAAGTTCCAGTTCTTTTTCCTGGCGCCTGGTTTCTAATACTGAAATCAGTTGCTCACGCATTTTTTTATCGGCAAGGTATTTTGCCCAGTCATCTTTAAATTCAAAAAATAATTTCCTGTCATTCTTGGCGAGGATCTGCAAATAATAAGAAGTTGAAAGTATCTCAGGTATTGATTTTGATGAAAATAAAATTTCCAGTTTGTAGAATGGAGTCCATTTATAAAGGCGGATCAATCTCTCTTTTAACTCCTCTTTTTGAAATTTCATTTTTGATTCAAGACGTGCGATCTCACGGTTTAATTCAGCAACCCGCATTTTCTCTTCATATTCCTGCGCCGTTAGTTTTTCAATATATTCTGTGGAAAGATTTATCGCCTCATCAATCTTTTCAATCCTTGCCAGGGCACCAGATTTTTCTTTTTCAAGTTGTTTGATTTCTTGCCTTACTTCACTCAATTTTTTCTTCAGGTCATCGAGTTCTTTCTGTTTTTGATTTATCTGTAAAAATAAGCACAGAAATATTAAAATTAATTTCATTTTAAAAACCTTCTCAATGCAATACTTGAGCCTATTATACCGAATACCATACCGAACATTATACTTCCCAGAAAGAATAAAAATTTAGGAAAGAATGGTATATTGAAAAATGATGATGCAATACGCACGGTTATTACAAGAAGTATAAAGGCAATGATGCCGCCCAGTATACCCTGAATCAATCCCTGGAACACAAATGGGATTGTGATAAATGTATCGGTTGCGCCAACGAGTTTCATTATCTCAATCTCTGTAGCATGAGCAAAGATTGTTAATTTGATGGTCTGGAATATGACAAATATGACCGAGAGGGTAATGATTATTAATAAGCCAATATCAAAGAATAACATAATATTCGTTATTTTTTTGAGTTGCTCAACGAGTTCTCCACCATATATCGTATCTTTTACACCCTTGAGTAATAAAACTTTCTTGCTGATTTCTTCAAGCCCTTTTGTATTACGATAATGTGGCTCAAGTTTTATTCTTATAGATGCGGGTAATGGATTATCCTCAAATACACGAACAATCTCTTTTGTTTCCGAGACCTCTTCCTGGAGTTGTTTTAAAGCAGTTTCTGCTGAGACATAAACGACTTCCTGGACACCGGTTATCTTTTTTATACTATTTTTCAACCACTGGATATCTGTCCGTTCTTCAAGGAATGCAATGATTTCGATCTTTTCATCGAGGAGATTTGCCATTTTATATAGATTGATCGTTACCAGTCCAAAGATTGACAACAAATAAAATGATATTGCCGCAACGAGTAAAGAAAGAATGAATAAAGAACGACTCCGGATTATTGTTCTGAATCCTTCTCTTACCCCAATGCGTAATGCCATATCAATCCTTTTTCATCGATCCGAAATGATCTTACCATTTTCCAGATGGATGATTCGTTTCTTTGCCTTGCGCACGAGCAATTGATTGTGTGTTGCCATCAGAACCGTTGTTCCTTTATAATTAATGTCGAGCAGGATTTCAAGGACCTCCTGGGAACTCTTCAAATCGAGATTTCCTGTTGGTTCATCAGCAAGCAGGATATATGGGTCACGGACCAGTGCCCGGGCAATCGCAATCTTTTGTTGCTCGCCACCAGATAACTGGTATGGATAGTTAAATTTCTTGTGACTCAGTTTTACATAGGTTAAGATATCAAAGACCTTTTTCTTTAAATCACGGGGTGGAATATCGGTTACTTCAAGGGCAAATGCAACATTTTCTTCAACAGTTCGGTCCTGAAGAAGTTTGAAGTCCTGAAAGATTACACCGATCTTGCGGCGGAATTCAGGTAATTTATTGTGTTTGAGAAAGTGGAGATTATAATCAAGAACCTTTATCGTTCCTTTTGTCGGTTCTTCGTCCTTGTATATGAGTTTAAGAATTGTGCTCTTTCCTGCACCGGTAGGTCCGGTGATAAAGACAAATTCGCCTTTTTGGATTTCAAAAGAGATGGTATCAAGTGCAACCCAGTCTTTCTGGAAAATCTTGGTTACTTTATCAAAGACAATCATAGACTATTTATAATTGCGGCAAGATAACCCGCACCAAAACCATTATCAATATTCACCACTGCCACACCAGGTGCACAGCAATTGAGCATAGTAAGTAAAGGTGCAACACCATTGAAATTTGCGCCGTAGCCAATACTTGTGGGAACAGCAATCACCGGTGCCGAGAATAATCCAGCCACGACTGAGGGTAGGACACCGTCCATACCCGCAACCACGACGAGCACCCGTGCCTTTTTTATCTGTTTTTTGAAATTTAAAAGTCTGTGTAATCCAGCAACACCAACATCATATATTCTCTTCACATTGCTTCCCATAATCTCAGCAGTAACTGCACATTCTTCAGCCACAGGAATATCACCGGTGCCAGCAGATAAAACGACCACGAACCCTGATTTTTTCTTCTGTTTGCCAATATAATACAATCTCGCCTCAGGATAATATCTTCCTGATCTAAACTTACTATCTAATAATTTGGCAACGAATGGGTTTACCCTGGTCAAAAGAACTTTTTTATTGACTTTTAGTATCTGCCCTGCACATTTCACAATTTGTTCTTCAGATTTACCCTGACAGAGCACGACCTCAGGAAATCCCTTCCTGATTTCTCTGTGCAAATCTAATTTTGCGAACCCGATGTCACTTATCGTTTTTATAAATCTTTTTTTTATGTTAACGCTCCTGACTAAAAAATCTGGGCAGAAAATTTATAGATTTCTGTATCTTTCAATTTATAAGCGTCTTCAGGAAGTCCTGCCTTCACACAGGTTTGTTCGAGGAATTCTTCAACATTCCATCCATAATCAGTCGCCACCTGTGGTAGAAGTAGACCGCTATAGTATCCCCGACGGATAAACAGACCATCCCTGCCAATGACAATATCTTTAAAATCTTTAACTTTTTCCATTGGTGTGAGAACCGAAATCTCAACTTCAATATCAGGAAGTTCTTTTTCATTCACGGGGTTGAACCGCGGGTCATTGAGTGCTGCAGCCTTTGCCATTTCCTGGCAGATTTTATAAAGAGGTTCGTCAGCAATGATATGACCGATACAACCCCTTAAATTTCCATGTTTGGTGAGCGTCACAAATATACCATAAGGCTCTTTCAACTTTTCCGGCACATCCTTGAATTCAGGTGGTTTTTTACCCTTAACTACTGCCTCAATCGTCTTCCTTGCGATATCCTTTAATATCTTCTTTTCTTCTTCAGTAAAACCAAGGTCAATGCCAACTTTTTTATGTCCTTGCTCATTCCCTTTAAAAAATGCCGCAGAGAGATAGCCAACGACCTGTGCATAATCACCGGTTATATCACCACTCGTTCCATAAATCAAAACCCTTGCTTTATCTGCACCCATTCTCTTTGCCACAAGCATCGTTGTAATTATCGGTGCACCGCCACAGGCTTCACAACTGTCAGAAGCGAGTCTTTTATAGAGAAGTTCAGGGTCAAATTTTTCAATTGCATCTATCACAAGATTATCAAGTTTTTCTGTAGTCTCCTGGTTATGGTAATGGGATAGGTCAGAACTCGCAATTACTAAAATTTTTTTTCCTTTTGTAGCATTTACAATCGCATCAGCAAGTGCATTGCAGGTGTTATAATCCTGAGAGCCCATAACGATTTCAATAAGTTTCAATCTTTTTAAGACCATCTGGAGAAATGGTATCTGTATTTCAACCGAATGCTCATCAATATGTGCTTTTGGTTCATATTTTATTACCTTTGAATTCTGTTTTATTATTTTGTCCGCAAGTTTTGTATCAAATTCTACTTTGCCTAAAGGTGTTTTTCTACCTGCCATTTTATCAACAGAAACACCATAAAACCCATAGCGGTGGCTTGGTCCTATTACAATTACAGCATCAAATTCTTTATTTTCCAGCAGTTTATAAGAGAATGCTGCAAATGGTCCTGAATACATATAACCTGCATGGGGTGAAACGAGTCCATATATTTCACCGACAACCTTTGCCTTGGCATTTTTAAGATAGGTCTTTATCACTTCCTGAAGGTCTTTTTCCCTACCCGGATACCAGGAACCAGCATGGGGCGATTCGCGGTATTCTCCTGCATTGCAGTTTTGTGCCATAATTAAAACTCCTGTTAAAAAAATTTTAAAAATAATTCTATACATATATTCATTAAAACTTCAATCATCAGGTATTATCGCCCGTGATAAAAATCCCGCAAGTATTGCCTTTATGATATCAAATGGTATGAATGGTAAGACGGCAAGTTTTATCGTTGTTAAAAAATCTGTTTTAAGCAGAAACGCAAAATTCAATGCACCAAAAAGGTATATCAATAATAAACCAATGAGCATAATCAAAATCTGGTAGAAAAGTTTTTTATGCCTGTGGGCGAAGAGTCCTACAAAGATTGCTGCTGGGATGAATCCCAGTAAATAACCAAGGGTCGGTCCGGGATTTATTCCGGCGCGAAATCCTGCAAACCAGGGAACTCCGACTGCACCAAGGATTAAATAAAAAATCATACTCATCCCAGCACAAAATCCACCTAAAAGGACACCACTCAATAATACTACAAAGACCTGGCCGGTTAGCGGAACCGGTGTAAAACCAAGAGGAATCCGAATCTGGGCAGAGACTCCAGTAATCAAGGCAAATAATAAAGAAAGCCCAAGTTTTTTAATCCAGCTCAATTCTTTTAACCATCTAAAATAAATAACTCTGCCATTATTAAGATAATCAATCGTTTTAGTGATGTTCATTTTACCTCCTGGAATATTTTAGTTAAAATGCACTAAAAGTCAAGTCCAGAACTATTTGAACCTATCCGATTATCAATCCAAGGATAACGCCGACAACTACAATTATAAATGGATCAATTTTTTTTACGACGAGCAATATAAAAAGACACAGAAGTCCAAATATTCCATAGACGATATTAAACCAATTCACAGGAATGAAAAAAATTCCCGTTGATAAAAGAATTGCAACGACTGCTGATTTTACCCCATTTAAAAACGATTGAACATAGCAATTTTGTTCAATTTTTTTGTATACCTTTATTAAAATGATGAGCATTAGAAATGACGGAAGAAAGATCCCGATTGTAGAAATCAATGCCCCTATGATACCCATCACTTTGAAACCAACAAATGTAGCAGTGATTGCAACCGGACCAGGCGTTATCTGACCGAGGGCAAAGCCATCAAGAAACTCCCTTGTGGTAAGCCAGTCCCGGTAGAAACAGACTTCATTTTGAATAAATGGAATTGCAGCATAGCCACCACCAAATATTACTGCTCCAATCTTTAAAAATATACCGAATAATTCAATCGCCTTTCTAAGATCAAATAAAAAAATCGGCACAGCAAGAAAAATTTTGGGCGATTTTATTTGTTCAAGTATTATACTCAAACCTCCGGCGGAGAGAACAGTAAGGACCGGATCAAATTTAACCAGAAATAGAATAAAGGCAAAGACAAAAACAATAACCCGGTTGAACTTGTTGATTATCAACCTTCCCATATCAATCCCTGCCCAGATGATTATTGCAGTCATAGCCGCACCAATACCTTTAAAGACCTGGTTGATTGCAGGCAGTGTATGAAAAGAAAAATATAAATAAGAAAGTATGAGCATAATAATGAACGAGGGTAGTAGTAAAAAAATTCCCGCTACAACTGCTCCTTTTAAACCAGCAAGACAATATCCAATATATTCACAGTAATTTGGCACAAATGGTCCGGGCAACATCTGTCCTATTGCGACCGCAGTAGTCAGTTCATCATCACATACGAGTTTTTTCTTTTTGACACATTCAGACCTTATTATTGCCAGCATCCCGGGACCACCACCAAAACCGATGAGTCCAATCTTGAAAAATGTCTTTGCGATAGTCTTTAAGGGGGTCATAAATTCATACTTCCGGTTCTATAACCTTCTAAATCAAGGGTGGTATATTTGTACCCAATTTTTTTGAAATATCTAATAATTTTTTTTCTCTTTTTAATCAATCTTTCAAATTCATCTTCCATTATTTCAATCCGGGCAACAGGAAAATGGTCCCGGAGCCGGCACTGTGAAAATTTTAATTTTTTTAAGAAATCCTCTCCTTTTTCAACCCGCTTTAAGATTTTTCTATTTATCTCAGTCCCATAGGGAATTCTGGAGGCAAGGCATGCCATTGAAGGTTTGTTCCAGTTCGGCAATTTATATTGTCGGGCAAAATATCGGATTTCATCTTTTTTTAATTTTGCTTCTATCAATGGTGATACAATGCCGAGTTTTTTTGCTGCCTTTAATCCAGGTCTAAAATCATTCAAATCAGAATAATTGCTTGCTTCAATAACAGTATAACCTTTTTTTTGGGCAATCTTTTTTATTTTTCTAAACAACTCAACCTTGCAATAGAAACAACGATCGAGCGGATTATTTTTAAAATATTTATTTTCAAGTTCATTTGAATTTATAATTATGTGTTCAACATCTAATAGTCTGGCAATCCTTTTTGCCTGTTTCAATTCGGTTTCAGGATAAAGGGGTGATGTGGCAGTTACGGCAATAACATTATCTTTAAGGATATCTGACGCTATTTTTAAAAGGAATGTTGAGTCAACTCCACCTGAGAAAGCAACTACAACACCCGGGAATCTTTTGAGGATATTTCTCAATTTTTTAATTTTTTTTATACCTGGATTTATGATTTACCTCACGAGATCAAAGTAATAAAATTACTTTACCAGATAGGGTAAGAATTCCTCACTCACCGGTGGTTTTTTTGCCCAGCGTATGACCTCATTTCCATCTTCAAATATGATGATTGTTGGGATATCTGAAACTTCGTAAAATGCACCTTCTGCCATACCGTCAACAGTATCCATATCAATATATTCAATCGGTGCATCAAAACCCTTTTTTTCTTTAAAATAGCAAAATTTCTCATAGGCATCCTTACAAACCGGACAGGTCTGTTTGCCAAAAATATAGATCTTTTTCATCAAACCTCCTTTGACCCTGTTATTTTATGCAGAAAAGATGGAGAGTCAAGAAAAAAATATTGATAACCAAAAAAATTTAATTATACTCTTCTATGCAGGTTGCAGTATTTATCTCTGGTATTGCGGCGGTTATTGCCCAAACAATAATCATCCGCGAAATGCTTGGGTTTTTCTCGAGCAATGAATTGATTTCAGGTATTGTTTTATGCCTGTGGCTCTTATTGACCGGGCTGGGAAGTCTTGTATATTCAAAAATAAATTTCAGAAATAAGTCGGAAAAAAATTATGCGTATCTTCTATTTTTATTGTGTTTCTGTTTGACATTTTCTTTTATATTCATAAGGAGTGCACGAGGTATTCTTTCAATACCATTCGGTGAATTCATTGATTTCTACAGGATAATAATGATTTCATTCATTACACTATCTCCGTCCTGTATCATTTTCGGTGCCCTGTTTCCTGCTGCCTCTTTTATTTTAAAACCACAAAAGGTATATTTTATTGAATGTATCGGTTCTTTTTTTGGTGGTATCATATTATCTTTTATTTTAATATCCATTATCCCTCCTTCTGGGATTTTTATTATACTCATATCATTATTGTTATTTGCCGGATACCTATGTATCAAAAAAAGAATTTTTTTGCTAATTTCTATATTTTCGTTATTTTTGCTTATTGGTGTAAATCACATAGAATTTCAATTGAGAAAACTCCAGATGCCCCATCAAAGTCTTATTGATGTCTTTGAATCAAAATACGGGAATATTATTTTAACAAGAACTGGTGACCAGATAAATTGTTATTTAAACGGAATCTTTGATTTTGCATATCCAGATATTTATTCTTCAGAGGAGGCTGTCCATTATCCATTATTGGTTCATAAAAAACCTGAAGATGTTTTGTTTATCGGCGGTGGGATGGGTGGGGGTATAAATGAGATCCTAAAACATCCTTCAATTAAGAAATTGAATTATCTGGAACTCGATCCGAAGATAATTGAAATCTCTAAAAAATATATTGGTTCTAAGATTTCTGATAACAGGGTAAATGTGCTTATAGGTGATGGTCGATATTACATAAAGAATACAAAGGAACAATTTGATTGTATTATTATCAATCTTTCTGACCCGATAAATGCCCAATTGAATAGATACTACACCCTAAAATTTTTTCAGGAATCAAAAAGTAGACTCAATAAGGACGGTATATTCTGCATAAGAGTCAATTATACACCCGATATCCTCAGCCCTGTTTATAGCCAGTTTCTGGGCACGATTAAGAATACACTAAAACAGGTCTTTAAAGGTGTCCACATACTCCCTGTTTCTAAAGCAACATATATTGCAATGGATTATGAAATTGGAATGGAAATCAAAGAGGTTTTAAAGAAAAATATCCAGGATAGGAATCTTGCTCTTCTTTATGTAAATCAATATTTTTTTGACTATAGTTTAACAGAAGAAAGGATTAAATATATCAATCAATCAATTGAAAAAACAACACCTTATATCAATACCGATTTAAAGCCTGTTTGTTATTATTTCAACGCCTTATTATGGGGTGGAATTTCATCTGAAGGGCTTAAAAAATTATTCATAAAAATCTTTAATATCCCATCAGGATTTTTCTTCTTACTTTTACTTCCTGTTTTTTTCTTCTTGCATCGCAAGACGGTCATTTATCTATCAGTATTCACCACCGGTGCCGCAGGGATATCATCTGAGATAATACTCTTGATATTATTCCAGGTGCTATATGGATATGTCTATAACTGGATAGGAATTATCATAGGTTTATTTATGTTTGGACTCGCATCAGGAACTCTGTTTTCAATCAGGATTATAAAATCCTTTCAATCTTCTGCTCTATCCCGGAAGAACCTTTGTATGTTATCAGCAACTCAATGCGCCATCGGTATTTATTTTTTAATAATCTTACTCTTCGCACTTACAAATGGATCCTATGCAAATTACATCATTGCCCTTTTAGTATTCATCGGTGGATTTCTTGTGGGTATGTATTTTCCACTGGCAATAAAGATTGCTGGTGAACCGAAAGCTGCTATCCTTTATGGCACTGACCTTTTTGGTGCGAGTTTTGGGGCATTGATTACAACAATACTCTTCATTCCAATACTTGGAATACCAAACACATCTTTGATATTCATACTCTGGAATTTTGTTGTGGGCTTTGGATTATTCAAAGTCCATCCTGGGGAATTCTCATCACTATAAGATTTTATCCATAAGCCATTGACAAAGGAGAAAATCTGAATAAAATAACATTATAGGTAAAAGGAGGCATTATGGTTAAAAAAATAATCTTTTCAAGCCTCGTTCTAATTGTAATTACGGCCTCAATCTCCTACGCGATTGATTGGTGAAAGATACTGGTTAAGGGGTGTTTATCCTCAGGGAACCTATGGAATTACTTATAACCCGAATACGAATCGTATCTATTATGTTAATTACACAACACAGGTCATCTACATCGCTTCTTCAGACAGTTTCGTTACAAGTTATGGCACGATTCCCGCTCCAAATAATGACAGTGGTTGTGTGGATTTAAAATACTGCGCCTATGACAATACATTCTGGGTTCTGAATAAACGCCACAAGACTGTTTATAAAATAAATACATCCGGGGCAGTCCTACGTTCTTTCAGTGTCTCTTATATTGATTATCCTTGTGGACTTGCCTGGGATAATACAAATCGTCAGATCTATATCTCAGATAGAAGGTCGAGCGGTGGTCAGACTCAATATATCTATTGTGTGGATACAATGGGCACGGTAATCAGGCAGATGAACCATCCTTATCAGGGTGCCTGGTATGGATCAAGATGTCTTGATTATGTCCCTGCCCAGGGTGCTAACCCGGCCCATTTACTCAATGCATACACATTTTTCAACACCAGTTCGACCCTTGATAGTGCAGGTGTCTTTGCTTTAAATCCTGTGAACTGTCAGAAAATAAATTTCTTCAGATTATACCCTGCAGATTCCTGTAATATCCGGGGTGTTGTTCGTGATCCAAGAGACGGGACATACTGGTTAACACTTTACCAGTACGGTACCTGAACTTCCTGTCCAGGGGCGGTCTTAAAGGTCGCCGGCTTCTACGGTGTAGGAGCTCAAGAAAGTGAAAAAAATACAGATGTAAATAATCATTTCTATTTGACAGTATATCCTAATCCAGCAAGAGACATAGTTCACATTTTATCTCCAATCAAAAAGGGAACATCTGTTGAGTGCAGTATCTATGATGTTGCAGGTAAACTTGTGAATACACTTTATAAAGGAATTTGGATACAGGATGGATTCAATTTTGTCTGGAATGGAAAAGATAGTAATGGAGAGAATGTAAAATCCGGGGTTTATTTCATACGGTTAAACACATCAACATTAAAAGGCTGCGTTAAGATAGTGATTGCGGATTAAACTTTGATACATAATCCAGGGGGTGGCTTTCGCCACCCCCTTGCTTTTAATAGTCATATTCATTTACATTTTCTTCTTGACAAAATTCTTTTTTTGAATATACTTGCATCGTGGTTAAGATTTATTTGAATAAATATTTAAAGACCGATTGCTCTGTAAGGACAACATCGGATTTATTTGCACTTAACCACAACCACACAAGATTCCACTTTAATCATTACTGGTATTGGCACTTCCGGGCCCAATAAGGGTCAATATATCCTTTTTGGTCCCGGAAGTGCAACGACTTTTTTACCACATACATAATCCATAAAATTAAAAAAAATATAAAAAACCATTCTTTGAATTTATATCAATGAAAGGAGGTTTGATTGAAAAGATTGAAAATTGTCATACCCAAAGGAAGTATCTTTGAGGGCGTGATCAGACTTTTTAATGATGCAGGGATATATATTAACATTAATGAAAGGGTTTACAGGCCTTTTGTTAATGACCCTGAACTTCAAGTTAAGATACTCAGACCCCAGAATATACCGGATTTGATTGAGATTGGTTCACATGATGCGGGTTTCACAGGGAAGGATTGGGTTATAGAATCAAATGCCGATGTGATTGAGATTATGGATTTGAAATTAGACCCAGTAAAGATTGTATCTGCAATCCCTGAAACCACAGAAATTTCAACCCTGCGTAAGAAAAAAATAATCGTTGCCTCAGAGTATGAACGATTGACCAGAGATTTTCTAAATAAAGAAGGGTTCAGATTTAAATACTTACGCACCTATGGAGCGACTGAAGTTTTTCCGCCTGAAGACGCAGATATGATAATTGATAACACAGCAACCGGGAATACTTTGAGGGAGCATAAATTGAAAGTATTTAAGGTGATTATGGAATCAACCACGAGATTCATCGCAGGCAGGCAAATACTTAAAGACCCCTGGAAAAGAAACAAAATTGAGGAATTAAGGATGTTATTTCAATCAGTGCTTGATGCGCGGGAAAGGGTGATGCTTGAGATGAATGTGCCTAAGGAGAAATTCGATAGAATTGTCAAAATCTTGCCCTGTATGCGTTCGCCAACTGTGGCTCCTTTATATGGCGCAAGAGGATTTGCAGTGAAGGTGGCGGTGAAGAAGAGTGAGGTAATAAAACTTATTCCCCAGTTAAAGAGACTTGGTGCGACTGACATCCTTGAATATGAATTCAGAAAGGTTGTAGTATGATAAGAATCAAAGATTCAGTAATCCAGTTGCCCGCTTATGAGGTTCCCCAGGAGGCAAGGATAAAATTGAATCAGAATGAATCGCCATTTGATATACCATTAGAATACAAAAAAGAGATAGCAAATAGGCTGATTAGATTATCCTGGAACAGGTATCCATCAAACGAATTACTAAGTTTAAAGAAGTCCCTTTCCCGTTATACAGATTTTCCAGTTGAAGGGACAATAATCGGTAATGGTTCAAACGAATTGATACTCGCAATAATCCTTACCTATTGTGATAAAGGCGATAATGTTACACTTATTACACCGGGTTTTGCAATCTATCCATATCTATCAAAGATAATGAACCTGAGAATAAATGAGGTGCGACTCAAAGAAGACTTCTCTTTTGATGTAGAGGGATTATGCAGGAATGTATATAATTCAAGGATAACATTCATCGCATCACCAAACAATCCAACTGGAACTTCAATAAGTATAGATGGGATAGAAGAGATTGTTAAAATGAAAAAGTCCATTGTAGTAATTGACGAGGCATATTTTGAATTTTATGGTTTGACTGCGCAGCGACTCCTTAATAAGTATGATAACCTCTTAATACTGAGGACATTCTCAAAGGCTTTTGGACTTGCCGGGATAAGGCTCGGTTATCTCCTTGCCCAACCTGAGATAGCAAGACAGATTGTAAAAACAAAACTTCCATTCTCTGTAGGAATATTCCAGCAGGTCGCAGGTGATTATTTGTTAAAGAAAAGAAGGTTTGTTAAAATGGTTGTTGATAAGATTGTTAAGGAAAGGGAGAGGGTATTCAGGGAATTAGAGGTCATTCCCCAAATAAGTCCAGTTCCATCAAGGGCGAATTTTATTCTCTTTAAAATAAAAAATCATTCAGCAGGGTCATTATTTGAGCGGCTCTATAAAAAAGGTATACTTTTGCGGAGGTTCAGTAATCCTCTTTTAAAAGATATGCTCAGGGTAACAATTGGAAAGCCTGAAGAGAATGATACATTTTTAAAAAATTTAAATCAGATATTAAAAAAAGGAGGTGCAGGATGCGAAAAGGGGAGATAGAAAGAAAGACGAAGGAGACAGATATTCATATAAGATTAAAAATAGAAGGTAAAGGAGAATCGGATATTGAATCACCGATTGGATTTTTGAATCATATGCTTGAAACATTGAGTCGGCACAGCGGATTTGATATAAAGGCAAAGATAAACGGTGATATTGAAGTTGACCAGCACCATCTGGTTGAGGATACAGGTCTTTGTCTCGGTCTTGCATTGAATAAGGCATTAGGAGATAAGAAAGGAATAAATCGGGCAGGGTGCTTCATATATCCAATGGATGAAGCACTGGCAATGGTTGCGATTGATATCTCAGGCAGGACTTTTTTGAAATTCTCGGGCAGTTTTAGAAGCGACAAAATCGGTGAGTTGAAGACCGATGTAATACAGGATTTTTTTGCCGGGTTTGCTAATGGATGCCAGTGCACTTTACACATTCAATTAATATGTGGAAGGTCTGACCATCACAAACTTGAGGCAATATTCAAGGCATTTGCCCATGCCCTAAAACAGGCATGCACAATTAACAAAGACTATGTGCCGAGCACAAAAGGGGTGATATGATAGGGATTATAGACTATGGTGCAGGGAATTTGCATTCAATAAAGAATGCCCTTGATTATTTGGGCTTGAAGAATCGTCTAATAAAGGATGAGAAAGGGCTTAAAAATATAGAACGGATAATACTACCTGGTGTTGGTGCATTTGGTGCGGCAATTACAAAACTGAAAAAGATGGGGTTGTTGGAAAGATTGATTGAATGGCTAAATGCAGATAAGCCCTATCTTGGTATCTGCCTCGGTCTCCAACTTTTATTTGAATCAAGTGAAGAGGCAGAAGGTGTTAGTGGATTCGGTATATTCAAAGGACGGATGAGAAAATTCCAAATGTCCAAAATTCCTCAGATTGGATGGAATAGTGTAGAGGTGATAAAGCCATCGCCAATTTTTAAATCCCAAAGGAAGAAAGTTTATTTTTACTTTCTACACAGTTATTATCTTGATACACCAGAAGAAGAGATTGTACTCGGTCGCACCGAATACGGAATCAGTTATCCATCAGTCATTAATAAGGGAAATATATATGCAGTCCAGTTCCATCCTGAGAAGAGTGGGAAGGCTGGACTTGATTTATTAAAGAGATGGGTAGAACTATGCTGACGATAAGAATAATACCCTGTCTTGATGTTGATAAAGGCAGGGTTGTAAAAGGGATAAAATTTAAGAATTTAAATGTTGCAGGTGACCCAGTAAAACTTGCCCAATACTACAATGACCAGGGTGCTGATGAATTAATCTTCCTTGATGTCACTGCGTCCGTGGAGAAGAGAAGGGCAATAATTGATGTTGTGAATGCGGTTGCAAAGAAGGTTTTTATTCCGCTATGCGTTGGTGGTGGTATAAGAAAGATAGAGGATATGAGGGTTTTACTCAATGCTGGTGCGGATAAGGTGGCGATTTGCACCGGTGCCATTGAAAATCCTAAATTGATAAGTGAAGGTGCAAGGATATTTGGTTCCCAGTGTATTGTGATTTCAATTGATGCGGCAAAGGTAAATAATAAATGGCATTGCTACACATATGGAGGAAGGGTTGATACTAAGATTGATGTGATAGAATGGGCAAAAAGGTGTGAAGAACTTGGTGCTGGAGAGATACTATTGAATTCCATTGACCGCGATGGGACACAGATGGGTTATGATATTGAATTGACAGATGCTGTATCATCGGCTGTAAAGATTCCGATTATTGCATCAGGAGGCGCAGGTAATTTAAACCAAATCTATGATGTGATAAAGTATGGGAATGCTGATGCGGTTCTTCTCGCATCGGTTCTCCATTATAAAAAATTTACAATCCCACAGATAAAAAGATTTCTTAAAAAGAAAGGAGTGAGGGTGAGATGGTAATAGGTTCTATTGATTTGATGAATAATAAGGTTGTTCAGTTAAGACAGGGTAGAGAAAAGGTTTTAGAATATGATGATGCAGTGAAACTTGCAAAAGAGTTTAATCGGTATAATGAGGTTGCGGTTATTGACCTTGATGCAGCAATGGGCAAAGGCGAAAATCTGAATTTAATCAAAGATTTGCTTAAGGTAGCAGATTGTCGCGTTGGCGGCGGTATAAGAAGTATTGAAAAGGCAAAGGAATTGATCCTTGCTGGTGCAAATAAAATTATTATCGGTTCCAGGGCATTTGAGAAAGGAAATATCAACCACAAATTTCTTTCTGCCCTGAAAAAGGAAATAGGACAGGAGAGAATCATCATTGCACTTGATACATTCAATAACAAAATTGTTGTCAGTGGATGGCAAAAGAAGACAGATATCGAATTATTTGATGTAATAAAGGAATTTGAATCATACACGAATGAGTTTCTCTTTACATTTGTTGAAACAGAGGGAATGATGCAAGGCATTAATATTGAAAAGGCGAAGGCAATTCGTGAAAAAACTGATAAAAAAATAACCGTGGCAGGTGGTGTGTCATCGCTGAACGAGGTAAAAATTCTCGCGGCGATGGATATCGATGTCCAGCTGGGAATGGCATTATATACAAAACGAATTTCACTTGTTGATGCATTTATAGAATCACTTAACTGGAAAAGCGAATTGATTCCAACAATTACACAGGATATATCGGGTCTTGTATTGATGCTGGCGTATTCGAATAAGGAATCATTAAGAAAAACATTTGAGACGGGAAAGATGTGGTATTTTTCAAGAAGCAGGAAGGAATTATGGCTAAAAGGAAGGACATCAAAGAATTTTCAGGATGTTATAAAATTGAGGGCAGATTGCGACCGCGATGCAATCCTTGCAATAGTGAACCAGAATGGGGTCGCCTGCCACACTGGAAACTTTTCCTGTTTTAATACAAGGAGGTATAATGTCTGAGTCAAGGATACAAGATGCAATAAAAAAGATTGTAGAAAATAAATCATTGAATGAAGATGAGGCATATCAGGTATGTATTGAAATTATGGAGGGCAAAGCAACACCAGCCCAGATAGCATCCTTGCTAACTGCGTTAAGGATGAAGGGTGAGACCATAGAGGAAATTACAGGTTTCTGTAAGGCAATGCGCACAAAGATGATAAAGATAAACTGCCAGGCTCAAAATCTTGTTGATACCTGTGGCACTGGTGGTGATGGAATGCATACATTCAACATTTCAACGACCTCAGCATTTATTGCTGCAGGTGCGGGCTGTTTTGTGGCAAAACATGGAAACAGGTCGGTCTCAAGCCTTTGTGGAAGTGCTGATCTTTTTTCCGCACTGGGCATTAAACTTGATATTGATTATGAACTAATAAAGGAGTGCATAGAAAAAATAGGAATTGGTTTTCTCTTTGCTCCGCTCTTTCACCCGGCAATGAAAAATGTAATTGGGCCAAGAAGAGAGATTGGTATCAGGACAATTTTCAATATCCTTGGACCAATATGTAATCCTGCATTGGTTGAACAACAGGTCATCGGGGTATGTAGAAAGGAATTTCTCGAAAAAATTGGAAAGACATTGAACAACCTCGGTGTCAGGCACGCATTAATCGTATACAGTGCGGATGGAATTGATGAGATAACAACCAGCGCCAGAACCTATGTGCTTGAGATAAAGAATAAGGGCATTATGGAATTCGAGATTTCTCCAGAGGATTATGGAATGAAAAGATGTAGTATGGAAGAATTAAGGGTGAGGAATAACAAGGAAAATATTGATTCATTTATTTCTATTTTAAAAGGTGAACCAGGACCCAAAACAGATACTGCACTATTAAATGCAGGCGCCGCAATATATGTTTCTGGAAAGGCTGAGACTATTAAACAGGGGGTGGAAATGGCTCGGGAATCAATTTTTTCTGGTGCCGCATTAAATAAACTTGAGGAACTGAGGAGGTTTGTAAATGGACATACTAAAAGTGATAATTGAGAACACAAAAAATGAGATAGATAAAAAAAAGGGTTTGAAGCCACTTAAAGAACTGTTAAAAACCGAGAACAAAGAAAGGCGCGATTTTAAAAAGATTTTCAAAAATGGGCAAATCGCACTCATCGCTGAAATAAAAAGGTCATCACCATCAACTGGAGCGATTATAAACGGATTGGACATAGAGAAGATTGTTTTTATCTATGAAAAATCCGGTGCTGATGGCATATCGGTTGTAACGAATGAAAAATTTTTCAGCGGAAGAAATGAAGATATACAAAATGTAAAAAAATTCACAAAACTACCTGTGTTGAGGAAAGACTTTATCATTGATGAATATCAGATTTATGAATCCTGTGGAATTTTTGCTGATGCCATACTACTCATTGCCTGTATATTGAGCCCTGAAAGATTGAAAGAATTTGTCCGACTTGCCCATAAACTTGGTATGGCGACGATCGTTGAAGTCCATACAATCGATGATTTAAAAAAGGCATTTAATACAGATACCGAGATAATCGGTATTAATAATCGGAATCTAAATAATTTTGAAGTCGACATCAATATTTCTCTAAATTTGATAGAATCGGTTCCCGAGCGATATTATACCGTGAGTGAGAGTGGAATTAAAAAGGCAGAGGATGTGAGGAGATTGAAGGATGCTGGTTTTGATGGGATACTCGTTGGTACTTCTATATTGAAGGCAGATGATATGGCAGAAAAAATAAAGGAATTGAAATGGATCGATTAAAACTTCTCAGAATGAAAATAAAAAAGACCGACCAGAAGATATTGAACCTAATCCAGAAGCGAATGTTATTGAGCGATGCGATCGGCAGAGAAAAGAAAAAAATGGGAATTGCACTCCAGGATTGGAGTGTAGAAAAGAGCGTGATTGAAAATGGAATTAGATATGCGGAAGGTATTGGTCTTGATATAAATTTTACACGGACACTCATTACTAAAATCATTGAGCAATCCCGTATCCAGCAGGAGAGATTGCATTATTCAGTTTATTCCGGGAAAAAGGAGGATGTGCTCATTGTTGGTGGACTGGGTGGAATGGGCAGATGGTTTGCTTATTTCCTGCAGAATCAAGGGCACAGGGTAGCAATAAATGATATAAAACTGCCCGGGCGTTGTGGTTTTAGTTATTATAAAGATATAAAATCTGGATTAAAAGGAAAATCACTGGTGGTCATTTCTACACCGCTTGCTATTGTCCCCGATATAATTGAAACCCTTACAGAACTAAATTGCAATGCGGTTGTCTGTGATATTGCAAGTGTGAAGAGCCACATAATTCCAGCAATTAAAAAAGCAATTGAGAAAAATATTAAAATTACATCCATCCATCCAATGTTTGGTCCATCCTGTCGGACCCTCAGTGATAAAGTTGTCTGTCTCTGTGATTGTGGTTCACCTGAGGCGAATGGTATGATAATGAATATTTTCAAGAATACCGCAGTTAGAATCATTAATCTTTCATTTGATGAGCACGACAGACTCGTTTCATATGTTCTCGGTCTTTCCCATTTTATAAATGTTCTTTTTATAAAAAATCTTATGGATAGTGGCTACGAATTTAAAGATTTGAAAAGAATTGCCAGTACAACATTCAATGCCCAGATGGAGACAACCAATAGTGTGATAAAGGAAAATCCAGAACTTTATTATGAAATCCAATCGCTAAATCCTTATACCCTTGATTTATATAAAAATTTAACAATGTGTATGGATGCACTAATGAAAATTGTGAAAAAAGGGAAAAGGGATGCATTTAAAAAAGTTTTTCAAAAAGGAACCAGGTGGCTTGATGAGTATTAAAATAAAGGTCTGCGGCATTACCAATCTTGAGGATGGACTCATCGTATCTAATTTTGGCGCCGATGCGCTTGGTTTTATCTTCGCCCCTTCACCAAGAAATATTGAACCCGAAATAGCAAAGAATATCATTGAGAAATTACCACCATTTATTACAACGGTTGGTGTATTTAAAAATGAGCGGCTTGATGTGGTAAACAAGATAATCAGTTTAACCGGGATAGACGTCGTTCAATTACACGGATCTGAACCACCCGAATATTGCAGGCTTATAAAAGGTGTGCGGATTATAAAGAGGATCAAAATTGATGATAGTTCAAATCCAGTTGGTATCATCAAAGAGATGGCTGGATATTCTGTTTCAGCATATCTATTTGACCCTGGTGAAGGGAGTGGCAGGACATTTGATTGGAAGATAATAAAAACCATTGGAGGTAGGTTTATCGTTGCCGGTGGATTAAATGAGAAGAATGTTGGCACAATGATAAAGATGCTAAGACCTTATGGTGTTGATGTATGTTCAGGTGTGGAAAGCTCACCAGGTAAAAAAGACCCAGAAAAAATTCGGGAATTTATAAAAGAGGTGCGGCGATGTTCCTCACTGGTGTGATCGGTTATCCTCTAAAATATACACTCTCGCCAAAGATCCATAATTTTGCATTTAGAAGATTGAAAATAAAGGGTATCTATTTTCTCCTCTCTATTCCACCTGATGACCTTGGAGAGGTTTTCCATAAATTGATAAAACTTGGATTTACTGGTTTTAATATCACAAATCCATATAAGACTAAGATTATGGAATATTTAAATGAACTTACACCAGTCGCCAGAAAGATTGGGGCAGTTAATACAGTAGTTATAAAGGATAAGAAGATAATTGGTGATAATACCGATGTCTATGGATTTGCTTATTCTTTAAAAGAACACAAAATTGGACTGAAAGATAAAAAGGTTCTCATAATTGGTGCTGGTGGTGTTGTTCGTGCCTGTCTATATCTCCTCGGTCAAAAAAATCCCAAAGAAGTCTTTATTACTAATAGGACTGAATCTAAGATTGAATCTATTTTGCATATCTATCCTGCAAAGAAAATCCATTTTTCACAAATCTCTCAATATGCGTCAAATATGGATATCGTTATAAATGGCACATCTGTTGATATCCAGGATATGGTCATTCCGTTTTTAAAACCCGGTAGTGTGTATTATGATATAAATTATCGTTTTAAATTATCAAAATCAAAGAAAATAAAGTTGATAGATGGTATCTCTATGCTAATTCACCAGGCAGCGTATTCATTCAAACTCTGGACTGGATATAGACCGGTCAATTTAATGAAGATAGCATTAAAGGAGGTGTAGAATGATAAGGATGTTAACAGGTGGTGAATCACATAATCAGGGTATGTCAGTAATCATTGATGGAATCCCTGCAGGATTAAAGATCAGCCCTGATTTTATAAGACAAGAATTGAAGAGGCGAAAGCAGGGAATGGGCAGGAGCAAAAGGATGGAACTGGAAGAAGAGCCTGTTGAAATCCTTTCAGGTGTGAGGATGGGCAAAACCATCGGTTCACCTATAACGCTCTTTATTAAAAATAAGGACTATCGCAGGGATGAATTCTTATCACAAAAAACTAAAGATTCAATAACCATTCCCAGACCTGGCCATGCAGACTTTGCAGGTCTTTTGAAATTTGGTTTTTTAGATATCCAGGATGTCCTTGAAAGGGCATCGGCACGGGAGACTGTATCAAGGGTTGCAGCAGGTGCGGTGTTTAAACTCCTGCTTAAAGAATTTAATATAGCGATAAGTTCACAGGTGAGACAGATTGGAAAGGAAAAGGATAGAAATAAGATAAAAAGATTAATAATCCAGGCAAAACAAAGGGGTGATACACTCGGTGGGATTGTTGAGGTTTATGCTGATGGTGTCTGTCCAGGTCTTGGAAGTTATACACAATTTGATAAGAGGCTTGATGGTATGATTGGTATGGCGATGCTATCAATACCTTCAGTAAAAGGGATTGAAATTGGAGAGGCGATCTTTTCATCAATGCATTATGGCTCTGCTGTTCATGATAAGATATTTTATGATAAAAAAATGGGATTTTATCATAAGACCAATAATGCAGGTGGGATTGAGGGTGGTATGAGCAATGGAGAAAGGATTTTTATAAGGTTGTATATAAAACCGATCCCTACACTCCAGAATCCGTTAAAATCTTTTGATATAAAGAATAAAAGACCTTGTCCTGCACCAGTCTTTAGAGCCGATGTCTGTGCAGTTGAAGCGATCAGTGTAATTGCAGAATCAATGCTTGCCTATGTCCTTGCCCTGGCATTTTGTGAAAAATTTGGCGGTGATAATATACTGGATATGAAAAAGAATTATCAACAATATTTAAAAAGGATTAAAGATGTCTGAAAACATAATCTTAATAGGATTTATGGGCACTGGCAAGGATACAATCGGTAGAATCCTTGCTGAAAATTTAAATTTTGGTTATCTTTCCACAGACCGAATGATTGAACTTGCGGAACAGAGATCAATAAAAGAAATCTTTGAGAAGGAAGGTGAAGAATATTTTCGGAAAAGAGAGCACTGGGTTCTGGAAAAAATAAAAGGATTGAAGAATGTAGTTATTGCGACAGGTGGAGGGATTGTTAAGAATGAGAAGAATCGTGAAATATTGAAAAAAACAGGCAGGGTTATCCAGCTTTATGCAAATTTAGAGACTCTATTAAAGAGGATAAAAATGGATGGTTCAAGGCCATTGGTCAAATCAAAAAAAGATTTTTTTAATCTTCTGGAGCAGAGAAAAGGAATATATGATTTTGCTGAGATAAAGATTGATACAACAGAGAAGGCACCGGAATTGGTAGCCAGGGAAATAATAAAGAGATTGGAATTAAAGAAGATAGATTATCCTGACCAGAGTGAATCTATAATGATCCATACAAAATCAAGGGTCTATCCAGTTATAATCATATTTGATTCTAATCGCCATCTTCTATTTAAAAAGAAAAGGATTTTTATAATAACCAATCCACTTGTTGGTGCACTCTACCTTGATGATTTGGCAAAGACATTGAAAAGGCAGGATAACGAAGTTAATTATCTTATAATACCCGATGGTGAGGCATACAAAAATATTAAAACTGTAGAGAGTATCTATGAATACCTATTCAAGATAAATTTTCAAAGGCAGGATATAATACTCGGTCTTGGTGGTGGTGTGATTACTGATATTGCTGGTTTTGTCGCATCCACATTCAAAAGGGGTTGCAAGCTTGTATATATTCCAACTACCCTGCTCTGCCAGGTTGATGCTGCGTTAGGTGGTAAGAATGGAGTAAATACAAAATATGGAAAGAATATGCTCGGAACATTCTATCAACCAGAATGTGTAGTATGTGATATTAAAAAGATTATGACCCTTCCTGATAGAGAATTTTCCAATGGTATTGCTGAGGTTATAAAGTATGGGATAATCAGCTCAGAGGAACTATTTAGGACCCTTAAAGAAAAAAAGGGATTGATAATGGAACGCGATCCTGCAACACTTTTCAGGATTATAAAAGAATGTGTAATGATTAAAGGTAGGATAATAAAAGATGATGAGACTGAAGAGAAAGGGATAAGGGAAATCCTCAATTTTGGCCATACGATTGGGCACATCATTGAAAAAATGGGCAAATACAAGAGATTTTCACATGGTGAGGCAGTCTCAATAGGGATGGTCCAGGAGATATGTATTTTTAATAAAAATAGAATACCTGTTGAAGTTATTGAACTATTAAAAGAATATTCTTTGCCTGCAGAACTGCCAGGATTTATTAAAAGACAGGATATAAAGGGATTTATTTTACAGGATAAAAAGATGAAACGAGAAAAGATAAGGATGCCAATCTTTGAAAAGATTGGTAGAGTGAAGATAAAGGAGGTTTTATGCAAAAAATTCTTTTAATCCATGGTCCGAACCTCAATCTTTTGGGAAAGAGGAATCCAGAGGTATATGGCAGGTTATCACTTGATGAGATCAATAAAAAGATTATTGATTATGCAGAGAAAAGAGGGGTCCAGGTTGACATATACCAATCAAATTCTGAATCAAGGATAATAGAGATGATACATAATTCTGATGAGTATTCTGGACTCATAATAAACCCTGGTGCATACACACACACCTCTGTAGCAATAAGGGATGCGATTGAGGGGGTTGGTATAAAGGCAATAGAGGTCCATATCAGCAATATTTACAGTCGCGAGCCTTTCCGACACAAAAGTTTGATTGCACCAGTATGCATTGGTCAGATTACAGGGCTTGGCTGGTATGGATATATCCTTGCACTTGAATACTTTATTAATGGGGGAGGAGATGGCTTATAAAAAACCTGACAAAAATGGGTATTTCGGCAGTTTTGGTGGCAGATTCGTCCCTGAGACTTTGATGCCGGCATTAATTGAACTTGAAGATGCATATAATCGTCTTAAGAACAATCCTGATTTTAAAAGAGAACTGAATCATTATTTAAGAAATTATGCAGGAAGACCAACTCCATTATACTATGCAAGGAATCTATCAGAGCGATTAAAAGGTGCAAGGATTTATTTTAAAAGGGAAGACCTCCTCCATACTGGTGCGCACAAGATAAATAATACGATTGGCCAGGTCCTTCTTGCAAAGATGATGAAGAAAAATAGGATAATTGCAGAGACCGGTGCTGGACAGCATGGTGTAGCAACTGCAACTGCCTGTGCCTTATTCGGTTTGAAATGTGTGGTATATATGGGAAAAAAGGATGTTCAGAGGCAAAGGATGAATGTATTAAGGATGAGACTCCTCGGTGCAGAAGTTATACCAGTTGATTCAGGAACACAGACCTTGAAGGATGCGATAAATGAGGCGATAAGGGATTGGGTCACAAATGTGAGGACGACTCATTATTGTATCGGCTCGGTCGTTGGTCCACATCCATATCCAATGATGGTGCGCGATTTTCAATCAATCATTGGTAAAGAGACGAAAAAACAGATATTGAAGATAGAAGGAAGGATGCCTGACCTCCTCATTGCCTGTGTTGGTGGTGGTAGTAATGCGATAGGATTTTTTCATCCCTTCCTTGATACAGAAATAAAAATGCTCGGTGTTGAGGCTGGAGGCATGGGAATTCATTCTAAGGCACATTCTGCTACACTCTCCTGTGGCAAGCCTGGTGTGCTCCATGGGGCAATGAGTTATGTGCTCCAGAATGATGATGGGCAGATAAGTCCAACCCATTCCATTGCTCCAGGCCTTGATTATCCAGGGGTCGGTCCTGAGCATTCATTTTTAAAATTTAGGGGTCGTGTCCAGTACACTTCTTGCACAGATAAACAGGCACTCAAGGCATTTAAAATTCTCACTGAGACTGAAGGGATAATACCAGCATTAGAGAGCGCCCATGCAGTTTATGTTGCAATCAATGAGGCAAAGAAGATGGACCCAGAAAAGATAATCATTGTAAACCTTTCAGGAAGGGGTGATAAGGACCTCGAGATTGTAGAGGAGTTTTATGAATAAGATTGATAAAAAGTTTGAATATCTTAAAAAAAATAATGAATCTGCATTGATTGTATACCTTACTGCAGGTTATCCAGGGATTAAAGAATCAATCAAATATATAAAAGAGAGCAGTTTATACGCAGACATTATTGAGATAGGAATTCCTTTTTCAGACCCGATTGCAGATGGAAAGACGATACAGTACGCATCAAATATCGCATTGAAGAATAAGGTATCACTTAATGAGATACTTGAGGAAATCGCAAAGATAGAGATTGAAACACCACTCGTCATTATGACCTATTTGAACCCAGTCCTTGCATTCGGTATTAAAAAATTTTTTAAAAAGGTTTCTCAAATCGGTATTTCAGGATTGATCGTGCCAGACATCGTGGTTGAGGAGTCAGGCTTGATTAAAAAATTTGCTGATAATTATAAAATAGATTTAATACAATTGATTGCGCCGACATCGAATAGAGAAAGGATAGGATTGATTGGCAAGATGAGTAGTGGTTTTGTATATTGTGTGAGTGTGACAGGGACGACCGGGGTCAGGAAAAACCTTCCTGAAACCCTGCCCTTATTTATAAGAAAGGTTAAAAAGATTGTAAAAAAGCCTGTTGTCGTAGGATTTGGTATTTCAAATCCTGGGCAGGTTAAGAGATTGTGCCAGGTTGCAGATGGTGTTGTAATTGGTAGCAGAATAATTGAGGCAATAAGAAATAAAGAAGATTTAAAATTGTTGCTAAAAAAATTTAAAGAGGCAACAATAAGGGAATAAAAGGAGGTAATATGCTCGTTGTGATGCATAAAGATGCAACTGATGAACAGATTAAAAATGTGTGCAGGGTTATAAAACAGATGGGTTTGAAACCACACCCTATAAAGGGTGCCCAGCGTGTAGCAATCGGTATAACAGGAAATAAAGATATGGTTGATAAAAATAGGCTTGAGGGGCTTGATGGTGTGATAGATGTGATTGTCGTTACCAAGCCTTATAAACTGACCAGCAGGGAGATGAAACCGGATGATACAAAGATAAAGGTTGGTGATGTAATAATTGGAGATAGAAAACCAGTAATCATTGCTGGGCCCTGCGCAGTTGAGTCTGAAAAACAGACCATTGAGATTGCCAGGGCAGTAAAGAGTTTTGGTGCAGATATGCTCAGGGGAGGGGCATTCAAGCCAAGGACCTCACCATACACATTCCAGGGTCTTGGTGAGAAAGGACTAAAGATCCTTGCTAAAGCAAAGAAAGAAACGGGTTTGCCAGTTGTCTCAGAGGCGATTGATACCGAGACATTTCCTCTTGTTGAAGAGTATGTTGATGTTATCCAGATTGGTGCCAGGAATATGCAGAATTATTCGCTATTAAAAAAGGCAGGATTGAGCAAAAAACCAATTTTATTAAAAAGGGGAATGGCATCAACAATCCAAGAATTTCTCCTTGCTGCAGAATATATAATGTCTGAAGGTAATTATAATGTCATTCTTTGCGAAAGGGGGATAAGGACATTTAGTGATTTCACCCGTTTTACCCTTGACATTAGTAGTATTCCTGAATTAAAGAAAGTATCACATCTGCCCGTAATTGTAGACCCGAGCCATGCTTCAGGAAAAAGGGATATGGTCTTGCCCCTTTCCAGGGCAGCGATTGCCGCAGGTGCAGATGGAATAATGGTTGAGGTTCATAATAATCCAGATAAGGCATTGTCAGATGGTCCCCAATCCTTGACCATTGATGGTTTTAAAATATTGATAGAGGAATTGAGGCATATAATTAGGGCGATTGGCAGAACCGATGGAGAAAAAGATCGTTAATCGTTATACGGTGTCGCGTCCCGTATCAGAGTTAAATCCGAAATCCGAAGCACGAAATCCGAAACAAATTCAAAATTATTAACTCTGTAGAGAGTAGCGAGTAGAGAGTAGCAAGTAGCGAGAAAAAATATGGAGTAGAGAGTTTAGCCTCAAATTTCTCAGGACTGAAGTCCCTATTTTTATCGTCTATCGTTATACGGTTTCGCTGCTCGTATCGTGATGCGTCAATGGTCATTCGGTTGAAGAAAAAAAATCCCCTTGTCTCCCCCTTTGGAAAAGGGGGAGTAAGAGGAATTTTCTGTTTTTTTAATTCTTTAATATCACACATTTTTTGGTAATTATTTTTCCATCAGTAGTTAATTTTACAAAATAGACACCGTCTGTCAAGGGATTTATTAATCCAATTTCATAAATCCCTGGTGCTATCTCTTTATCCACCAGCATCTCCTCTAACTGACCCAAAGTATTATAAATCGCGAGTCTCACTTTTGATGATTTCGGCACTGAATACTGGATTCTCAGGTTCTCATTTCGCACTGGATTCGGTGAAATCCTGAGGTTATAATATGCTGGTCGGTATTGGGTCTCAGCAACATCTGAGCCCGGCCTAATCTTGAAATCACCAAAATCCCAGACAATGCCCCGGGGTCGTTGCTCACCCGGTCTTGGAGGCCCATAAGCCCAGATCATTATCTTGCAGGAGTCAGAGATGACATTGGGCACAATCCATTGATAGGTAGTATCACTACCTGGAATTCCCAAGGCAATTGTATCATAGGTATTGCCATTATCAAAAGAAAAGAATAAGGCAAATGAATCTGCACCGGGCGGGTTAAATCTCTGCCAGGCAATTTGATAGTCTTCTCCAGGATGTAAAATATAACCATAATTCGGCTGGATAATATGCACACCCTCAATCTCCCAGATGGTTGTCCCTTCAATAGATGGTATTCCATTCTGGGACCAGGCCTCAATGACCTCAGGATACCCGTTTCCATTCAAATCACAGACATTCATCACTTTATAATCATGGAGTGTCCAGGCACTGCTATAAATTTTTTGATATTGATGAATACCAATTGCCTTATAAATATGCCATTGATTAAAAGTTGACCAGACGATTTCTTCCCTACCATCAGCATCAATGTCACCGCAAATGCTGGTTTGATAGAACATACTACCAGGAATCCCTGTAATTGAATCAACTAAAAAGAAATCATAGTTGTTATCACCAATCGTTTCATACAGATAAAGCCAGGCTCTTCCATGAAAATAATCCACTGAAGTAAACAAAAATTCCGGTTTACCATTACCATCCATATCATGGGCGGAAAAAACATCAGTGTTGTTAGGCCACGGGAGGGTATCTCGAAAAACCACCTGGTAATGATTATTACCTACGCATTCCCAGACCCAAACCCAACCAGACCCGCCACTACCAGCGATAAATTCAGTTTGACCATCCAGGTCAAAATCACCATTGATAGCACTCCAGATAGCATAGGTCGTATCCTGCCAGACCAGAGAATACTGATTATCACCAATATTTTCATAAACACAGGTGCGCCATCTTGGAGGTTCTATCGGAGAGTATCCAAAGAGTATTTCTTTTAACCCATCCTGGTCAAGGTCAGTAATGTAACTGTTACCAATGTTCATAAATCCGCTATCCTGCCAGACGATAATCGTGGGATTGGAATTATAAGTGGCCGATTCATAGACATATATTGGATAGGGCCATAAACCGTTTATGTTGCCGACCATATCGGTTAATGAATCTGAGTCTGAAGAACCTATGTCACATAAGCACGATGGTGTGGCGGTATCTTCTAAGATATATCGGTCAAAACCAATGTGCTCCCAAAATTGTATTCCATTAAAACTTAATACTAAATTTTGTTTGCCATCGTGGTCAGTATCAAAACCAAAGGCTTTATCCATCGCACCACTTGGAATTTCAGCAGTCTTGCGAAAACTGATGCACACACCAAAAGAAATAAAGCCACATAATACAAACACAATTATTAAGAGTCTCATCATTCCTCCCTGGGGTGGGAGGTTTACCTCCCACCCCAAAAAGATTCTACCTATCTCAGCAGAACCGCCTTCGTTGTGATCGTTTCATTGCCGACATTCAGTTTTAAGAAATAGACACCATCAGGTAGTTGCTGTCCATTATCATCAGTTCCATCCCAGAGAATCGTTGACCGTTCACCGACTACCGTTAACCGAGAAAAATCACGAACCATTCTACCATCCACATCATAAATCTTTATACTGGCTACTGGATACTGGCTACTGAGTACTTCACTCCTGCATCGTGTATCCTGTATTATAAATCCTGCATCCTGTATCATGTATCTGATTATCAATTTTTCTCTGAATGGATTCGGATATATTGCAATCAGTTTGTTTGGCAACTTTTGAATCTTCTCGCTGGTGCCCACAGGTGGAAAGTATTCAACCCAGATTCGCTGGGTTCTTGCAATATGATTGTTAACCGAATCAGCATAACCTGAATAGGTAATCAAAATCTGCTCACCAGGGCCTTTTGTTAGGGCAGGCGATATCTGATCACCAGGTTTGTTCGTAATTGCAAATGAATCAATGATTATGCCCGAAGGGGATACTCTCAGACCATAAATATCCCATCCATTGGCTGGCTGCGTATACCGCCATTCACTGTATAATACCAGATAATCTGCACCACCCCATAACACACTCGGGTTATGCTGGCTATAATTTGAAGTAGCAAGGGGTATTCCTGAGGTGTCAAGGACAATCCCTGTGGATGAGACCCGTGCACCGTATATATCAGTATCAGGTGGTGGAAATCCCCGGGCATCCAGCCATACTATAAAATAATTCACACCATCAAAGGCAATGGAAGGGTTTATCTGGTCATAAGGAGCAGTTGATATTGGTTTTGCGAGCGTATCTATAAGATTCCCGCCCGGGTTAAGCCGCGCGCCATAAATATCATCCCAACCCATATAATCCTTCTGCTGCCAGACTATAAAATAGTTTGTCCCATCATAAGAAACCTCGGGATTTGCCTTAGAACCTCCAGTGGAAATGGGGATACCTGCAGAATCAAGCACAATTCCTGAGGTTGTTACACGCGTGGCATAAATGTCTCCATAATAGTAATTTCGGCAATCCTTCCAGACCACAAGATAATTTGTGCCCCCAAAACAAACTGATGGGGTATTCTGATTTCTTGGTGCAGAGGAGATTAAAATATCAACCGAATCAATTATCACACCTGAAGGACTGACCCGAACCCCATAAATATCACTATTCTCAAAAGGACTATAACGCCAATCCTCCCAGACCACAAGATAGTTTATCCCATCAAAATCAATCCTCGGATGGACCTGATTGTTTATCGCAGTGCAGATGGCAATTGGAGCGGAATCAAGGATTGCACCACTTGCTGAAATTCTGATGCCATATATATCTGCATTCCTGCGGTCACCCGCATCATTGCGCCAATCCTGCCACACAAGGAGATAATTTGTACCATCAAAAGCAACCTGGGGCTCTTCCTGCAAATTTGCCTCAGTGGAGATGAGAATGCCGGCTGTATCTATCACATTTCCCGTAAACATTATCCTTGCCCCATAAATATCAGAAAGGTCACTATTCCGAAAGTCCTGCCACAGGGCAATAAAATAGTTATGATTAAAGCCTATCGCAGGCATATATTGGGCAAAAGGAAGGTCTGTTACCTTAATCCCGGTAGTGTCAAGGACTACACCAGAAGGGCTCACCCGTGCACCGTAAATATCCGGATATGAACCTGTGCGCTGGTCTGCCCAGATGACAAAGTAGTTATCCCCAGCATAGGTAACCCGGGGCGCAGTCTGATAATTCTCAGCCACAGAGATGGCAATGGCATTGGTATCAATAATCATTCCAGATGGTGTAACCCGGGTGCCATAGATATCTGAGTATATCCCGCTTCGGTAATCCTCCCATACCACCAGATAATTCGTGCCATCAAAATCTAAATGCGGCAAATATTGGTTATCCAATGCACCACAAATTTGAACTCCTCCAGTATCAAGCACAACCCCTGACTGTGTCACCCGAGCACCATAAATATCAGAATTGGTATAAGTTCCTGGGTCATTGCGCCAGTCCTGCCAGATGACAAAATAGTTTACCCCATCAAAACCAACCACTGGTGATTCCTGGTCCTTTGGCGCTGAAGTAATCATTATCCCTGAAGTATCAATGACCACACCTTCTGTAGTGACCCTTGCCCCATAGATATCAAAAGATACACCACTCCGATTGTCCTGCCAGACCACAAAATAATTTGTGCCATCAAAGGCAACCGCAGGTCGCACCTGGGAATTTGGTGTAGATGTGATAGCAATTCCAGCGGTATCAAGGACTAAACCACTGGATGTGATCCGTGCCCCATAAATCTCTGAACCTCCTCTTGAGTCTTCCCAGACAACCAGATAATTTCCCAGACCAGAAGCAACCGCAGGTTTATATTGGTCATTGCGGGCATATGAAATCAGTATTCCAGCAGGATCAAGAACCATCCCTGATTCTGTTATCCGCGCACCATAGATATCTACTGTGGTATCCCGATAATCCTCCCAGACAACAAGACTATTCATACCATCAAACCCAATGCAGGGATTTTTCTGATGGTAACGGGCAAAAGAATAGACAATGTTTGTGTCCACGATAAAAGCATTATTTTCAAGGCTTAACCCAATTTCTAAAAATAATAGAGATACCAAAAATCCAATGATTATCTTCATCTTATTATCACCACCTTTTCAGTGATTGTCTTTTTATCTGCAGACAATTGCAGAAAATGGATGCCATTTGGCAGATTTTGCCTCAGATTTAATTCATAAATTCCTGGTGCCATATCTTTATCAATTAGCACCTGTTCTAACTGACCCAGGGTGTTATAAATGGCGAGTTTCACTTTTGATAATTTCGGCACTGAATACTGGATTCTCAGGTTCTCATTTCGTACTGGATTCGGTGAAATCCTGAGGTTATAATATGCTGGTCGGTATTGGGTCTCAGCAACATCTGAGCCCGGCCTAATCTTGAAATCACCAAAATCCCAGACAATGCCCCGGGGTCGTTGCTCACCCGGTCTTGGAGGCCCATAAGCCCAGATCATTATCTTGCAGGAGTCAGAGATGACATTGGGCACAATCCATTGATAGGTAGTATCACTACCTGGAATTCCCAAGGCAATTGTATCATAGGTATTGCCATTATCAAAAGAAAAGAATAAAGCAAATGAATCTGCACCTGGTGGGTCAAATCTCTGCCAGGCAATTTGATAGTCTTCTCCAGGATGCAAAATATAACCATAATTCGGCTGGATAATATGCACACCCGCAATCTCCCAGATAGTTGTACCAGTATTATATAACACTGTCCAAGACTCAATGACTTCAGGATAACCGTTTCCATTCAAATCACAAACATTCATCATTTTAGACTCATGGGTTGTCCAGCTGCTACTATAAATTTTTTGATATTGATGAATACCAACTGCCTTATAAATATGCCACTGGTTAAAAGTTGACCAGACAATTTCCTCCCTGCCATCAGCATCAACATCACCACACGCACTCGTTTGCCTACCCAGACTTATTGGTAAATTAGTCATTGAATCAACAAGACACCAATCATAATTGTTATCACCAATCGTTTCATACAGATAGAGCCAGGCTCTTCCCTGAGAATAATGCACCGAAGTAAACAAAAATTCCGGTTTACCATTCCCATCCATATCATGGGCGGAAAAAACATCATAGTTGTTGACCCACGGGAGGGTATCTTGAAAAACCAGTTGGTAATGATTATTACCGATGCATTCCCAGACCCACACCTCCCCATACCCGTCACCGCCAGGAATAAGTTCAATTTTGCCGTCTAAATCAAAATCACCATTGATAACATTCCCGACAGCGTAGGATTTATCTTGCCAGACCAGTGAATACCGATTATCACCAGCATTTTCATACATCCGAGTCCAGCCTTGCCCGTATCCAATAATTATTTCTTTTAACCCATCCTGGTCAAGGTCGGTTATGTAACTACCGCCATTGTTTCCAAATAAGCTATCCTGCCAGACAATATTTTTTGGATTTGAATGATATGTTGGCGACTCAAAGACATATATTGGATACGGCCAGAGGCCGTTAGTAGTCCCAACCATATCTACCAATGAATCTGTATCCAGATAACCAACACCAAATACTGGGATAAATCCATTCAAAGGATAGGTAACTGTATCCTCGCAGAAATACCGGTCATAGTTATCATATTCCCAAATGGTAATCACTCTATAATTAGGGTGATTTTCGTCAAAAATGAGGTTTTGTTTGCCATCATGGTCAGTATCAAATGCCAGGACCCTTTGCCACGCCCCCACATCTGGAATATCTACTACCCTGCGAAAAGTGATACTGGTTCCTGATGAGATGAGACAAATCAACAGACAAAAAGTGAATGAAGATCTCATTTTCATAACCTCCTGCGGGAGCGAAGTCTTAACTTCGCTCCCGCATCTTTTTTACTGCAACATAACCGCCTTCTTCGTGATTTCCTTTTCCTCGGTCTTCAGATGAATAAAATAGACACCATCAGGTAGTTGCTGTCCGTTATCATCAGTTCCATCCCACACAACCTGGTTAAATGAACAATTGGTTAAATGGTTAAATTGTTTGACCAATCTGCCTGTTGCATCATAAATCTTCAAACTTCTATCCCGTATCCTGTATCGTGTATCCTGCATCGTGTATCTGATTTCCACCTTTCCTTTGAAGGGATTGGGATTTATTGAAATCAGGTCATCAATCTTCCTTTCAGCCAGGGATTGTGGACCACCACCCGGTGTCTTTGCTGGTTTCCGATACACACTCAAGCCTGCAAGACAGACACCAGTATTGCTGGGATTCTTTATTGTCAATGTAACCCGACGATTATTTTGATATAACTCCCTGGGAATGAGCGCCTCAAAATTATATGCCTGATTTGGTCGCACGACAAAGGAATGTTTCTTTACACCATTTATCCAGAGTTCATAGTTTCTATTGCTCGTGCCTTCAAAATATGCGGTTCCCTTTATTTTATGGAATGGGAAGGTCGGATCAAGGAAAGAAAGTTCATAGGATAGTTCGCTATTTGCATAATCCACTGAGTAGTTGGTATAGGTAATTTTCCCATCCCGATGGAGACAGAATGGAGATAGAGAATCCTGACCGGTTTCTATGACATAAAGGGGTGACTCTCCACCTGGTGGTCCGCCACCGAATTGCTGGTGCACACAGACAATTTGATAAGGCGTTGTATTGCCTCTGGTGAAGATTGTATAGAGGTCCCAGGGAGACCAATCCCTTTGGAGTTGACTATGGCAGAAGTATTCACGCTCTGGCTCCTGACTTACCCAACCAAAACCATAGGTATCACTGTAGTAACGAATGTCATATTCATTGAGATTACCTATTTCACACCAAACGGAAAAAACATGAGCTGCATTTATAGGAAACTCAGACTCAAGATTGGGTGATCGACTGCAATTCTGCGGATATTGTTCCCATTGATTGTTATGTTTTTGTTTCCGCCAGATTTCATTTGCGATACCTGAAACTTCGTCATACCAGATCGCTGATAAGTCGGGTCCATAGCAATCTATGTGCGGTGATTTGTCAGGGTATTCTGTGTTTGGATAATTCGAAACCAGCTCAATTGGGTGCCAGTTGTTACCCTCTCGCCAGCAGTAGTAGATTTCATAATCAGTATATGAAACCCGCTTATCCCAGACAATATGTGGATTACCATTACCATCAACAACAATTGAAGCATGGCTATAGGCAAGGGGCATACCAAGCGAATAATCAATGTAAAAAGGCGCTGGTGCTTCAGTAGCGTAAAAAGGAAATTGGTAATAATAAATTGCACTCCACAATTGTTCGCCACCTTCTAACATATTCACTGAAAACACGACATAAACAGTATCACTATAAGTATACACTGATGGAGGACCAGGGTCAAGCCCTGTAACTGCCGAGAGGATTGTAAAACCGTGCCATTGCTGTGTTCCATCCTCAAACCAGCGGTACTTCACTTCTCCCTGACCAGAACAATAAACTATACAGGGCATCTTCGCAATAAGCCATCCAGGAACCAAACCAATTGAAGGATACCAACCCTCATCTTTCTGTTGGGTTTCAGGGTCTTCAATAATATGATAAGGTGTCCAGTTTTCACCGGTATAATCAGACATACTATAATGTACCCGATTTTGAGAACAATAGACCAGATGAAGATTACCAGTGTTAGGGTCTCGGATTAGATGCCTGCCATTATTAAATGCAGTTGCCCGATTATCATCGGAAAGCAAGAGGTCATCATTGGCGATGTAAACAAGGTCGTAATCATCAGGGCTTGTAATCAATTTTTGGTAAACAAGATGCCGTGCATTGTTCCCGCTAACGATGTAACAATTTGCTCCATACGCATCTGCCTGTCCATCTATAACAAATGGGTTCTCCCAATTTACTCCAAAATCAGGTGATAACCGTCCAAAAATTTTATTATCGCTTTGAGCTACAATAAGTATTCCTTTATGGTAACTTGTCATATATGAAGATAAACTCCCTTCAAAGATTTGTGCAGCATCCTCCCAGAGTGTTCCGTCGTTTAGAGAACGTGAATACCAGACGGAATAATCATTCGTTCTTTCCCAAATAGCATGCAGCCGGTTTTCCTGGTCAACTACTAAAAGCGGATATTGGTAATTGCCGAAATTCATAATTTGAGATTTTTCCCATACTGGTCGGGCTGGCCGGGCATGTAAAACTAAATAGGTCCCTTGTCCGACATGAGGACGGATGAAAACAACATGGGGCACATTATTAACAAGAACGAGATGTGGGTGATGGTCATCGCAATGATACCCGATATAATCTTCATCTGACCAGGTGAGTCCATTATCACCGGATGCTCTGTAAATAAGGTCAACTGAGGAACCAATATGTTTACGATATGCAATACGAACAGAATCTGAGGCAACGATGGTTGGTTCAGGTGGAGAATCAAGTCCTGACTCAATGACCTGATGATTTCCCCAAGTTATGCCACCATCTGTGGAACGAATAAAACACACCGCATAATATCCAAGCGTAGGATTAGCAGTTGTGCCATAAACAACATAGACATAATTGGCTATGCAGGCGATTCCTATATTTCGTTTTGCATCTACGACTGCGTCGTTCGGAGCGCAAATAGGAACTCCTTCACTCCAGGTAAATCCTAAATCGTTTGAACGCTTATAGTAGAGTTTACTCGGTTGGCTCCGATTATCAATCCAGATTAAATGGATGGTATTTCCATTAGTTGCTATTGATGGATACTTTTGTGAACCAACAGCATTTTCAATCGTAATCCAAACCCTCCATCCATCCGGTGGGTAGGATTGGGCATTTAAATTTATTAGCACACCAAGTGCTAAAATGGTGCTTAAAGTTATTTTGGTTTTCATTTTTTCCTCCATTTTTATTCAGCCAGAGGCTGAAAGGCACGGGACTAAAGTCCCTATTCCACAAGTGATGTGCAATTAACCTGCTCCGACAAAGATCGGAGTCGCACCGCTACATTACTGCGGACAGGGACAAGCCCTGTCCCTGCATTTTTTATTACAACGTGCGATGAACCTGCTCCCACAAAAGTCAGGGGCGCACCGCTACATCTCCTCCATCTAAACCTGTCCTGACTAAAGTCAGGAATGGACGCTACGATTCTGATTTCCTCACCCTCACCTTTATCCTCTCCCTTTAAGGGAGAGGAATAATTTGGGCTCTCCCTTTAAGGAAGTAAAGTGAAGGTGAGGCGAACTCAGACACACCTTATAAATCTCGCATAGAAATAGCCAAAGGCATCTTTATTAAAATCAGCACAAATAAAATACCGATAATTATTTTCTGATTCATTGGGGTTGTAAGATAAGATAAGACATAGTCAACCCTATATAATAATTCTAATAAAATATTTTCAAAAGTCAAGGGTTTGGGCATCATTATTTTTGTCCTATAAATTTTCTTCATCTCTCATCTCCATTATTAAAAGCAAAAAGGTATAATGGCTCCACCTTGCCGGGATTTTTGAAATTTAATAACAAGGTAAAAGGCTTACGCCTTTGGGGCCATCATACCTTTTCAGCCCAATTATATTCAGAATTTCAAGTTTGTCAATGCTTAATTCTTATCGGCACTGGAGGTGCATCCTACAAAGATCGTTAATCGTTATACGGTTTCGCAGCCCGTATCGTTATACGTAAATGGTTGCTCGGGTAGAAAAAAATCTCCCTGTTTCTCCCTTTTACGAAAGGGGGAATGCAGGAGATTAGGTTTATCGGCTATTCCTGTTTTGGATCGCGGTTGGAAACCGCTCCTACAAGCAGGGGAAAAATAATGTAGGAGGCGTTTCTAACGCCGATAGGTTTTCTATAGATAGTAGAGAGTAGCAAGTAGCGAGAAAAAAATATGGAGTAGAGAGTTTAGCCTCAAATTTCACGGGACTGAAGTCCCTATTTTTATCGTCTATCGTTATACGGTTTCGCAGCCCGTATCGTGATACGTCAATGGTTATTCGGTTATAATTAAAAAATCCTCCTGTGTCCCCCTCGGTATATCAAATCCCTCTCCCCGCCACAAGGATTGGCGGGGAGAGGGAAAGGGTGAGGGGTAACTATTTAATCACCCTCACCTTATCTGCCAATCAGCATGGCGGACTCTCCCTTCAAGGGAGAGGAGAACTTACTATAGATTCCGTTTGTAAACTTCAGATAAATCTTGACGAGGGATTTTTTTTAATTATAATTTTATTGATAGGAGGTTTTATGCGGGAGGTTATTAAAGATTCATTCTTAGTTGGATTAGGCATTGTTGCACTTGGCAGGAAAAAAATTTCAAAGATTTATCATACATTGAAAATAGAGGGCGAGGCATTAAAAAATGAGATTCCAGTAATAAAGAGACGATGGCAGAGATTTGAGACATTCTCAGAACGAATGGAAACAATTAGGCAGAAAATAGCAGACCGCCTCAATATCGCAACAAAATCAGAAATCACGGAATTGAATAAGAAGATTGAGAAACTTTTGAAGCAGAAGTCTATTACTGAGTAGTCAATCAAAAATAAATGGTTATCAATCCATTGCGCCGGTTTAGCCGGTATCTTGAGATTACACGTATTCTTTTAAAACATGGATTTGCGGAATATGTAAGGGCATTCCATCCTGCGTATCTCCTTGCTTGGCTTGGTAGCAAAAAGAATGGACTCGGGATTAGACCTTTACCACTGCGCATAAGGTCTGTTTGCGAGGAACTTGGTCCTACATTCATCAAACTTGGACAGATTGTTTCAACCAGAACCGATATCTTTCCTGAAGAATTTACTGAGGCATTATCTGCATTACAGGACCATGTCAAACCTGTGCCTTTTTCGGTGATTAAAGTAATTATTGAGAGCGAACTTGGACCGATAAATAAGATATTCAAAGACTTCAATGAAAATCCGATTGGTTCAGCCTCTATTGCCCAAGTATATTTTGCAAAGTTGAATGACATCCCGGTCATTGTAAAGGTGCGTAGACCCAATATTGAAAAGATTATAGAACTTGATATTGATATGCTCAAACGAATTGCACGTGTTGCTGAGGTGAATATTCCTGGTGTTAGAGAAAGGAATCCACAGGATTTGATTGATACCTTTGCCCGAAATATTTATAAAGAGATTGATTTTTTAAATGAATTGGCAAACGCAGAAAAATTCAGAGAGAATCATTCCCGTGACCCACGAATAAAGATTCCCAGAATCTTTAGGGAATTATCAAGTTCAAAGATTCTGGTCCAGGAATACATCGATGGTATAAAGATAACCGAGATAAATAAATTAAAAGAGAATGGCATCAACCCAAAGATTATTGCCCAGAATGGAGCGGATATCTTTTTGAAACAGATATTGATTGATGGATTTTTCCATGCGGACCCGCATCCTGGAAATATATTCGTTACAAAGGACGGGATAATTGTGCCAATTGATTTTGGAATGGTGGGCAGGATAAATCCACAGATGAGGGAACAACTTGTGAAATTGGTCCTTGGGGTCATTAATTATGACCCCAGGAAAATTGCCCGCGTCATTATGAAGATTGGTGTAGTTGGTAAAAATGTTGATATTGATACACTCCAGCAGGATATCGTTTATATAATAGAAAAGTTTGAGAGAAGGACAATAAAGAACATTTCGGTGAAGGAATTTGTTATGGATATCAACCGGGTTATCCGACGCTATCAGATAAGAATACCTCAGGATTTACTACATCTGGGTAAGGCACTCTCCCAGCTTGAGATGCTTGGAAGCGAACTTGATGAAGATTTCAATATAATGGATTTTGCAAAGGGATTTGTAAGAAAACATAACCTTGGGAGATTATCAATAGAAATTATGCTAAGCAGGGGCAAGGGATGGTTTGAAGATATGATGACGACGATTTACGAACTGCCAGAAAATATAAACTCCCTTTTTGAAACGATAAAAAATATTGATAGAAAAGAGGAGAATAAAAAGCCTGACCGTCATCTTTACTGGTATTTGAGTGGTTTTGGTATTATGCTCTTATCAATGTTTATTATTGTTGTAATAAATCATCCATTGGCAAAGATATTTGGTATTGTGGGAATTATCTTTTCTTTTTTGATATTCTTCTTCCAGTTTATTTATTCCCTAATTTCATATTGACACAAAAAAATTTTTAAATATAATCAGTTGCTTGGGATTCAAGGGAAGTGCTGTGAAAATCAGCCGCAGTCGCCGCTACTGTGACTCCGCCCTGTTTTTGCAGGGAAAAATGCCTGACCAATATGTCACTGTCCTTTAACAGGATGGGAAGACGGTTCAGGTCGGAGAAGCCAGGAGACCTATCCCCGGCATTCAAGGGCAACCCTTCGGACGAAAGGAGGTAAAATGGTTCCCTTACTCATATTATTCATTAATATAAACCAAATCTATGAGGTTGAGGGTGTAGTAGTCTATGCACCACGGTATCCAGTATTGCTCAAAGATATCAGCGCGGGTGTTACAATTATTGATAAAGAAGTGATTGATGCACAGGGTTCTTCAAATGTCGGAGAACTATTAAAAAACCTTGCGGGAATTGATATAAAGGATTATGGCAGTCCAGGGACAGTAGCAAGTATCAGTATCAGGGGAATGCCGAGTTCAGGTGTCCTCGTTTTGCTTAATGGAATACCTCTGAACTCAGTTCAGACTGGCATAGCAGATATAAGTTTCATAGATGTAAATGATATTGAACGGATAGAGATAATAAAGGCACCGGTATCAAGCCTTTATGGTGCCAATGGCATTGGCGGGATTGTAAACATAATAACCGAGGATGGGCTGGAGTCTGAGATTGCCAGTGCCAGTGTAAAACATAAAATTGGAAGTGTAGTAAAAAGGTTTAATGCAAGCGAATATTTTGTAAAATACAAAATCCCTTATGAACATTTCAATTACAAAATTACGGGTAAACAAACTTCATCAAGGGGTGGCAGAACAAATAATGACTGTGATGGGTTTTCATTGAAGAATCAAATCGGTTATGAATCTTCTGCATTGAAAATCAATCTCAACACCATATTAAATGTCAGGGATTATGGTATCCCTGGACCACAACCACGCATTGACAGTTTAAATTCTCTTCCCTACTTGGGTGACAGCACTTCAACCTCAAAATATGATAATCAATTTGACCGTATCTGGTTGAATAATCTTTTATTAACCTTGCAGCCATTAAATAACCTCTCATTTAATAGTTCTCTCTTTGGCAATCTTCAGAATAATAGATATCATACAAGATATTTTGGCTGGGGCATAGTGGATGAAGATTACCAGTACTCTCTTACAACACTTGGAATCAATAATTCATTAATGTGGGAATGGAAACAGGATAAATTGATCTTTGGATTTGATTATCGTTATGATACACTAAAGGCAGAAAAGAAGTCGGTTCAAACAGGTGATACAATCTGGTCTGCCCAGGCTAAAAATTATGGGTATTGGTGTTCTCTGGTGAAAAAAATTTTAAAACTATTCACAATAAATGGCAGTGTGCGCTATGATAATAATTCTTCTTATGGTGAATTCTTATCTCCGTCTTTCGGGATTATCTCTGAGATCAATCAAAGACTCTGGTTGAAATTTTCCATTGCCAGGGCATTCAGGGCGCCTGGATTCAATGACCTTTACTGGCCTATTTACGGCAATAGAGAACTAAAACCTGAATATGGGAATGCATACGAATTAAGGATTGAATCGTCGCCAGTATATAATCTATTTGCCGGTTTCTCTTTATTCCTGCGTGATATTAAAGACCGGATAACCTGGTTACCAACAAAGGACGGTCTTTGGAAACCGCAAAATGTAAATTATCTCAGGATTGCTGGAACAGAGGCTGAATTACATCTGAAATTGACAAATAACCTAAAAATAACATTTGATGGAACCTATCTGTTTGCCCGTCAGAAAAACCAGGAACTTATTTATTATGATTTTATTACCTCGGAAATGGAATTCCAGGAGATTGAGAGAGAAGGGGCATTCATACCTCCATTGACATTTTCAATAAAGATTGACCACAAGATAAAAAAAGATTTATTTTTGAATTTTAACACAGAATATACATCAAGGAGATTCAATTATTATGAAAACTGGAATAATCTACCAGAGATAACAATGGATACAAAGGAATTGAAGCTATACTATCTCGTAAATGTGCATCTGCGTAAGAAAATCTTTGAAAATCTTATATTATCCCTCAGCATAAAAAATCTTTTTGATACTCATTATGGAGTCCAGTTTGGCAATGGTTTGAATGATAGAGATTATCCAATGCCTGGTAGAACATTCATTGCTGGTATATCGTGGAATTGATGAACAAAAAAAGGCGAAGAAGGTAAAGAAATGGTTCATTGACTATCCTAATAAAATTTATATAATTAGCCCTATATACGCGCCCGTAGTTCAATTGGATAGAACGGCGGACTCCGGCTCCGCAGGTTAGGTGTTCAAATCACCTCGGGCGCGTGAAAATTGGTTAAGAATTTATTGATGCAGTAGGGTTTATTATACTTATAAAAGGAGGTTCATAATGGAATTCTATGAGGTCATTAAAAAAAGAAAGAGTGTTAGAAAATATAGACCGGATCCAATACCGGATGATGTCTTGAAACGTATTCTTGAGGCAGGCAGGATTGCCCCTTCTGCAAAAAATATCCAGCCTTGGAAATTTATTGTAATAAAAGACCCGGAGAACAAGAAAAGGGTTGCCGAAGCCTGTAGGGGTCAGCACTGGATCGCAGATGCATATGTGATTATATGTGGATGTGCCTTAGAAAAGATTGCCTGGGGCAGAATGGGTGGATATATGAGTTCGTTTGCAGTAGATCTGGCAATAGCAATGGACCATATAATACTTGCATCAGCAAATGAAGGGCTTGGAACCTGCTGGATTGGTGCATTTGAGGAAAATAAGGTTAAAGAAATTCTTGGTATTCCTGAGGATGTGAGGGTCGTTGCCCTGACACCGATCGGTTATCCTGCAGAGGAACCAAAAGACAGGGGAAGAAAAGATTTTAATGAAGTATTTGTATATGAAAGATACAGTTGATTGTGGTCTGTAAGAAATATCCACCTGCTGGTATGATGTTTATTTCTGAGGTTTACCCACATCTTTAAATTGATTAGCATAAACTATTCTGTAAATA
>DAIRCK010000011.1:0-83286 GCA_036796695.1 bacterium | reverse complement strand
AATCTCAATTCATTCATTCGGTAATTCGGGAATTACCGAATAGAAATTGCTCGCCAAAATGTAACATTTTTTTGCAACACCTTTCTGCCTGCCTGAAAAATGTTGCTAAGGAATATGGTATATATCTTCGGGCTATTATTGATTAGGAACTACTGTTCATAATCGTTATTTTAATATTGAATATGCAAATATTCAGGGGACTTCAGAGATTACTTTATTTTCTGGGCAGCGGAGACCCCGGCACGAAATGCCTTGAGATTGAGTTCTTCGGTTCCTTTTGGAACCCGGGACAGGATGGCAGATTCAACCGCCTCTTTTGATACAATACCTGTTAACTCGGTTAACATCCCCAGGGCAACGATATTCGCAACCAGTGTCTTTCCTGTCTCCTTTTCCGCAATCTCTGTAATCGGGGCTGAATAAACTTTAAATTTTCCTTCAGGAGATTTATTTACAAATCCTGAATCAACAAGTATAATCCCGCCTTCTTTTACATCGCGAGAATATTTATCACAGGCTTCCTGGGTTAAAGCAAGGAGAAAGTCAATATTCACTGCCTTTGGATAATCAATGTCCTCATCACTGATGATGACTTCTGACCTGCTTGAACCACCCCTTGCCTCAGGACCATAAGATTGACTCTGGGTTGCATTTTTTCCATCATATATTGCAGCTGCCTCAGCGAGGATCTTCCCTGCAAGGATCAAACCCTGGCCTCCTGAACCACTCAATCTAAATTCATATCTGAAAGGCATAAAACTCCTTTTTAATATTTCAAGTTTTTTTAACCCTTTCTAATAACTTCTGATATTCTTCACAAAATTCGGGTCTTTCAAGATCATGCAAAACACCGATTGTAATCTTTCCTCTTTTTTCCTCGTCGCTTAATTTCTTTGCTGTCTCTATGGGAATGCTGTTTTCTTTGTAATATCTCAACATATCAACTGCATTGCCCAGACGATTTGGCCTTCCGTAATAAGTTGGACATTGTGCCAAAACTTCAATCAAGGAAAATCCTTTTTTTAATAGCGCCTTTTCAATCAATTTATCTAATTGTGTAGCATGGTAACAGGTTGAACGCGCGACGAATGAAGCACCAGATGCGATTGCAAGATTTGATATATCAAAATCCGGCTCGGTGCTTCCATAGGGTGCTGTAGTTGCCCTCTTCCCAAATGGTGTGGTTGGAGAAACCTGGCCACCAGTCATTCCATAGATATGATTGTTATAAAGTATCACAGTCATATCCAGATTTCTTCTTGCGGCGTGAATGAAATGATTTCCACCAATCGCTGTAGCATCACCATCTCCAGTGACAACAATAACCTTCAATTTTGGTTTTGCAAGTTTAACTCCGGTGGCAAACGCAATCGCCCTGCCATGATGTGTATGCAATGTATTAAAATCAAGATAACCAGGAGTTCTTGAAGAACAACCAATACCAGAAACTATTGCCACATCATCCTTCTGGATTTTTGCCCTATCAATTGCCCTCAACATTGCCTTCATTATTATGCCACAACCACAACCAGTGCACCAGATATGGGGAAATTTATCAAGCCTCAAATATTTTCTATATGGAAACATATTTAATCTTCTCCAGGACTTCCTGGGGAGTTATCGGACTCCCATCTACCCTATTTACCTTTATACAATCTGTTCTTGTAGCACATTCAACTTCATGGGCGATCTGCCCTAAGTTCATCTCTGGAACTATAAATTTTTTAATACTTTTTGAAATTTCTCTCAATGCCTCATAAGGAAATGGCCAGAGAACATATATCTGGAATAATCCTGCCTTTATACCTGAAGCCCTTGCCTCCCGCATCGCCCTTTTTGCTGAACGGGCACTTGAACCATAAGAAACCAGGCATATCTCTGCATCATCTAAGAGTTCTGTTTTGTAAAAAATGATTTCATTTTTATATCGTTCAATCTTACGATTGATACGTCTATATAAAGCATCTATTTTCCTGGCGTCATTCGTTGGAAATCCTGTTTCATCATGGCTCAAACCTGTGACATTAAATCTGTAACCAGTCCCATAATGGGCAATGGGTGGAATATCATCTTCAGTAAACTTATAAGGAACATATTTTTCCGGTGGGTCTGTGGTAATAGGTCTATTGATAATTTTAATCTCATCAGTATCAGGAATTATGATCTTCTCATTTAAATGTCCAACTATTTCATCGAGTAAAAGAATCACGGGCACACGATATTTTTCTGAAAAATTAAAAGACTTTATAGTCCATTCATAGGTTTCCTGAACTGTTGAGGGTGTGACTGCAATCACCGGATGGTCGCCATGGGTTCCCCATCTTGCCTGCATAACATCTGCCTGAGAAGGCAGGGTCGGTAGACCTGTGCTCGGTCCACCCCTCATTACATTGACAACCACAACCGGAACCTCTGCCATTGATGCGTATCCAATATTTTCCTGCATCAAAGAAAAACCTGGCCCGCTCGTTGCAGTCATCGATTTCAATCCGGATAATGAAGCACCTATTATTGCCCCCATAGATGCAATCTCATCTTCCATCTGGATAAAGACGCCACCAACTTCAGGCAATCTTTTTGATAATACCTCAGCAATCTCGGAGGAAGGTGTGATTGGATAACCAGCAAAAAATCTCATTCCTGCTGCGATTGCAGCCTCAGCACAGGCTTCATTGCCGGTCATTATTTTTGCCGTTCTTTTGTTTGATTGTTCCATCTCTCTACCCTGTTACTCTCTGATTTGTCATTTTTTCTCAACTTCTATGGCAAAATCTGGACAATAGATTTCGCATAACTGACAGCCTGTGCAGGCATCTGGATTTGCGACCTTTGCCTTTGCCTTTTCCATAATCAAAACCTGTTTCGGGCAAAAGGCAACACATATTTCGCAACCCTTGCACCAGGATGCATTTATCATGATCTCAAATCTTCTGGTAGAAATTGTCATTTGAATATGATTATAACCAAAATAAAGATAAAATCAAGCATTTTTTATTTATAAAAATTTGAGCTGCATTCTGATGTTGACAAAGAATTTTTTTTGAATATACTTTGCAAGTGGTTAAGAGATTTCTTTACAACTTTTCTATTACCGACCATCTTTTAAAGGTGACATCGGAACAGCATTCTCTTTGCCACAGAGAAAACAACTATCACTTTAATCACTACTGGTACTGGCACTTCCGGGCCCAATAAGGGTCAAAATACCTTTTTGGTCCCGGAAGTGCCACCCAATTTTAATTAAACAACATCCCCATTACAAAAAATTATAAAAATAAAGAGACTGAAAGGAGGTAATATTATGATAATTACAATGTCTGTCCAGGCAAATAAAGAAGATATAGAAAGGGTCAGACAAAAAATTGAAGAAATTGGTTATGAGACGAAACTATTCCCTGGTGAGAAAAAGACCGTCATCCATGTAATAGGTGTTACTGATAGGGAGAAGATTGTCAAGGCGGTTGAGTCCCTCAGTGGTGTTGAGAATTTGATTCCAATCTTGAGTCCGTATAAACTCGCAAGCAGAGAATTTCATCCTGAAGATACGATAATTTCAATAAACGGGAAAAGGATTGGAGATAGAATGATTGCTGTAATCGCTGGTCCCTGCGCAGTAGAATCAGAGACGATGATGATTGAACTCGCCTGCATATTGAAAGAATCAGGTGCACAATTTTTAAGGGGTGGTGCATATAAACCCCGCAGTTCACCATACAGTTTCCAGGGACTCGGTGAAAAAGGGCTTGAGATACTTGCCCGAGCAAGGGAAAAGACTGGCTTATACATTGTAACAGAGGTTCTCTCTGAGATTGATGTCCCACTTGTATATAAATATGCTGATATATTACAAATCGGTGCACGGAATATGCAGAATTTTCCTCTACTTAAGACCGTAGGCAGATTTAATAAACCAGTTTTATTAAAAAGGGGAATGTCGGCAACGATTGAAGAATGGTTGATGGCTGCGGAATACATCCTATCTGAAGGGAACCAGAATGTTATATTATGTGAAAGAGGAATTAGAACTTTTGAGACATACACAAGAAATACACTCGATATAAGTGCAGTCCCGGTAGTAAAGCGTTTTTCCCATCTTCCCATAATCATTGATCCAAGCCATTCATCAGGTGATTGGAGATATGTAAATGCCCTTGCCCGTGCCGGAATTGCTGCGGGTGCAGATGGAGTTATTGTTGAGGTCCATCCTGACCCGGCGAATGCCCTCTCTGATGGAAAACAATCATTAAAACTTGAGGTCTTCAAAGAACTTATGGAAGAAATTAAAAAGATTGCCTCAGCAATAGGAAGGACATTATGAAGAATGATAATATAAGGGTTTATTTTCAGGGGACAAAAGGTGCTTATAGTGAACTTGCTGCAGAATTCTACTTTGGTAAAGATTTTTTTGGTATCGGGTTAACACGGTTTGAAGAACTGATCAGTGCGTTAAATAATGACCCTGATGCATACGCCATACTACCAATTGAAAATTCCCTTATGGGTAGTATACATAGAAACTATGACCTACTCTTATCAAGTGATGCATGGATCATAGGTGAAGTAGAATTGAAAATAACTTACAATCTTTTTGGACTCAGTTCAGAAGAGGAGATAAAAGAAATCTGGTCCCATCCTGCAGCTCTTGAACAGTGTCGCGAATTCATTTCAAAAAACCCTGATTATAAAATTCTATCTTTTTTTGATTCGGCTGGTGCTGCTGAAGTTGTGGTAAAAGATAATAGAAAGGATATAGGTATAATTGCCGGTCCCCAGGTTGGTCCAATTTATGGGTTGAATACAATAAAACAGAATATTGAAGATAATCCCAAGAATTTTACAAGATTCCTTGTGCTTTCAAAACAAAAAAAGATCTATCCAGGTTCTGATGCAAAATCTTCTCTTGTCTTTGGCGTAAAAAACGAACCAGGGATTTTATTCAGATGTCTGAGCATATTTGCCCTGCGCAATATTGATCTGGTGAAACTTGAGTCCAGGCCAATAATTGGAAAAACCTGGGAGTATATCTTTTATATTGATCTTAAAGGAAGCATTGAAGAGGAAAGGATTAAAAAGGCAATTGAAATATTACAGGATATTTCTGTTTACTCAAAATTTCTCGGTAGTTATCCAGTAATAAAGGAGCATAATAATGAATCTCATTGTAAATAGTTGTAATAAAATTTCAGGAAAAATATCGGTTGGTGGTGATAAATCAATAACCCATCGCAGTTTGATACTCGGAGCAATCGCCAATGGTAAGACCGAGATAATCAATTACTCGCGGGCCGAAGATTGCTTTTCAACGATAAAATGTCTAAAGGCAATGGGCGTGGAGATAAATGTAGAAAAAAATAAAGTCGTTATCGTGGGCAAAGGATTGAAAGGTCTTAAAGAACCAGAAGATGTGCTTGATTGTGGAAATTCCGGAACAACGATGCGTCTTCTTGCAGGTCTTATATCAGGGCAGAATTTTTATTCTGTTCTCACCGGCGACGATTCATTGAGGAAAAGGCCTATGGGAAGAATAATTGAACCTTTAAAATTGATGGGTGCAAGAATAGAAAGTAGAAAAGATAATTTTGCCCCTCTGAGCATATCTGGTAATAGACTGAAAGGGATAGAATACAAAATGCCTGTAGCCAGTGCCCAGGTTAAATCTTCTCTGATGATTGCAGGATTATATGCTGATTCAGAAACAATCATTGAAGAGCCAATTAGATCAAGGGATCATACAGAAAGGCTATTTAAATTCTTTGGTATAAAATTTAAAAGAAAAAATTATAAAATTGTAGTCCTGCCTGCCAAAGAATTCTCAGGTAAGATTATAAAAATTCCTAATGATATATCATCCGCGGCATTTTTTTTGATACTTGGTATTTTTGCTGCTGATAAATTGATCATTAAGGATACAGGCATAAATCCGCTACGTATTGGAATAATTCAGGTGCTAAAAGATTCCGGGGCAAAAATCGCATTAGAAAATCAAAGGAATTTTTGCGATGAACCAATTGCTGATATCGTTGTAAAGAAAAAAACGCCCGAGCCCTTTATTATCTCAGGTCCTTTGATTCCCAGATTGATTGATGAAATTCCTGTCCTTGCAGTCCTGGCAACCCAGTTAGAAGGAAGAACAATAATAAAAGATGCTAAGGAATTGCGTGTCAAAGAGACCGACCGTATAAAGGCAATTGTCAGGGAACTGAAAAAATTTGGTGCAAATATAAAAGAAATAGAAGATGGATTGATAATAAATGGACCAACAGAATTAACTGGAACGGTGTGTGATAGTTATAAAGATCACAGAATCGCGATGGCATTGACAATCGCAGGATTGATTGCAAAAGGTAGAACAACAATAAAAGATATTGATTGTATAAATATATCATTCCCTGATTTTGTAAATACCTTAAAGGAGGTTTGTGGTGAAAGATATCTTCAACTTGATGACACATTTGTCAATTGAAAGATTAAATACATCGCCCGTGGAGGCATTTTCCATACTTTATGAGAAAGAACCTTATGCGTTCCTGTATGAATCTCTTGAACTCGGTGGGGCATATGGCAGATATTCTTTTCTCGGCGGAAAACCAGAGATCATATTCAAGGCAAAGAATGGTAAAATATATTTATCGTCTTATGATAGAACCAGAATAAAATATGGAAATCCATTTTTTCACCTCCGCGAACTAATCTACCCCAATAAAAAATTAAGATATTTTGCCCCCTTTACCGGGGGTGCAGTAGGTTATGTTTCCTATGATTCAATAAGATACATTGAAAAAATTCCTGATAAAAATCCTGACGAATTAAAAATTCCTGATTTATTATTTATCTTTCCCCAGGAGATCATAATATTTGACCATAAATATAAAACTGCGCGGATAATTATGTATCACAATGACAAATACCGTCTGAAGTTTATAAAAGAGATACTTCTCTCTAAATCAATAGATAAACAGATCCCTAAAAGATCTTACCAAAAAATAAATTATAATACAAACTTCAGCCCCCAGGAATTTTATGATGTAGTAAAAAAGGCAAAGGATTATATCTATGCTGGTGATATATTTCAGGTTGTTCTTTCCCAGCGGTTTAAAACAAAAGTTAATTCTTTAGATTTTGATATATATCGTGCCCTGAGAATCACAAATCCTTCACCATATATGTATTATCTCAAACTTGACGATATGACGATTTTGGGCTCTTCTCCTGAGACACTAATAAAATTAAATAATAAAACTGCCATATCAAGACCTCTTGCCGGAACAAGACCGAGGGGTAGCGATAATGAAACCGACAAAAAACTGGCGGACGAATTATTAAAAGACGAAAAAGAAATTGCTGAACACATAATGCTCGTGGATCTGGCGAGGAATGATTTGGGAAAGGTCTGTCAATATGGAACGGTCAAACCAACCATACTATTAAAGATTGAAAGATATTCAAAGGTAATGCATATTGTATCAAATGTTACTGGTAGATTGCGTAAAGATTGCGATGCAATTGACCTTTTTATCGCGTCCTTTCCTGCTGGCACTGTTTCCGGTGCACCCAAGATCAGGGCAATGGAGATAATCGATGAATTAGAACCAATCAAAAGGGGATTGTATGCAGGTGCAATTGGCTATTTTGATTTCAACGGAAATATGGATTTTTGCATTGCCATAAGGACGATCATCATAAAAGATAATATTGCATATATACAGGGTGGTGCAGGGATTGTTGCTGATTCAATCCCTGAAAAAGAATATGATGAAACAATAAATAAAACAAAGGCATTAAAATCAGCACTGGAGATGGTATGATACTATTGATTGACAATTATGATTCTTTCGTCTATAATCTTGCCCAATATCTGGGAGCAATGGGCGAAGATCTTACTATTTTTCGCAATGATGAAATAACGATAAAACGAATAAAAAGGATGAAACCTGATTATATCGTTATATCACCAGGTCCAAAAACACCAAAAGAGGCTGGAATTACCTGTGATATTATTGAATATTTCGCAAATAAAATCCCAATCCTTGGAGTCTGTCTTGGTCACCAGGCAATTGCTGAGGTCTTTGGTGGAAAAATCATAAGGGCAGATAAAGTTGTCCATGGCAAGGTATCTTTGATCTACCATAACGGTAAAACAATCTTTAAGAAAATAGCAAATCCGTTTTATGCAACCCGATACCATTCATTGATTATAGAAAGAGAATCAATCCCTGACTGCCTTGAAGTATCAGCCTGGACAATAGATGGAATTATAATGGGGATAAGACACAAAACCTATAGGATTGAAGGGGTACAGTTCCATCCTGAATCAATCCTGACAAAAACTGGAAAAAAGATTTTGAAAAATTTTTTGAATAATTATAAAATAACTTGAATAAAGGAGGAATCTTGCGCATAATCAATTATCAGGATTTAAAAGAAAAAAACCTTGATTATCAGATAGAAGATATCTTGCCCGATATCGATAAAATAATTAAAGCGGTGAGGAGATACGGAAATCTGGCTTTGCATAAATATACAAAAAAATTTGATAAAGTTGCGATAACCGATTTCAGGGTCAGCTCCAGAGAATTGAAAAATTCATGGCGCAGAATCGATAGACAATTAATAAAGGCGATTGAGCGTGCAAAGGAAAATATTGAAAAGTTTTCCCTTGCCCAGCGGCAACAATTGAAAAATTTAAGAATAAAAATAGCACAGGGGGTAATTGCCGAGCAGAGAATAATACCTATAAACAGGATAGGAATATATGTACCTGGAGGAAGATTTCCTTTAATCTCAACTGTTCTGATGTGTGGTGTGCCAGCAAGGATCGCCGGTGTAAAGGAAATAGTTCTCTGTTCTCCACCAGTTTATAATGATTCAATACATCCTGCGATCCTTGCCACAGCAAGGGTTCTGGGCATCAATGAAATATATAAAATTGGTGGGATACAGGCGATTGCTGCTCTTGCCTATGGAACAGAGACAATAAAACCGGTTGATAAAATTTTTGGACCAGGGAATAAATATGTGGCAGGCGCAAAAAAGATTGTATTTGGGGATGTTGGAGTAGATTTTATTGCCGGGCCCACAGAAATTTTGATAATCGCAGATGATTCTGCAAAACCTGAGATCATTGCTGCGGATCTGCTTGCGCAGGCAGAACATGATACAAATGCGATACCAATTCTTCTCACCACTTCTATCGACCTGATTAAAAAAGTAAAAAGAGAAATCAGAAAACAATTAAACAATCTAAAGACAAAAGAGATTGCCTCAGAATCAATTAAAAAGAATGGGTTGATAATCAAAGTAAAAGATTTAAATCAGGCAGTTGAGATTGCTAATAAAAAAGCACCCGAGCATCTGGAATTGCAGGTAAAGAATCCAAGCAGATATATTAATAAATTAAAAAATTATGGTTCATTATTTGTTGGTTCATATGCAGCAGAGGCACTCGGTGATTATAGCAGTGGTCTAAACCATACTTTACCAACTGGGGGCGCAGCAAGGTATACAGGCGGACTCCACATCAAGGATTTTTTGAAGTTTCAAACCGTTCTCTTTGTAGATAAGAATGGATTGAAGGAGATAGGACCGATTGCTGACATAATCGCAAAATCAGAAGGTCTTTATGGACATTCCAGCTCAATAAAAATAAGACAGCCCTTGACTTTTTGAAGGGAATGCGTAAAATTTATTTATGATTACAAATATCTTAAGTCTCATAATTTTTACTCTCTCCATTAATTCACCAAATGGTGCATATGTTGGAGAAGTTGTCTATACTGGAGGCACAGAACTGATAACCGCCTCATTCAAACTCTATGATCAGAATGGAAATATGTTATACCACATCATAAACCCTGATGCAATAACATTCTTCATCAGCAATTCCGGCGTAGTCTTTGCCACGAATGAACAAAATCTTTATCTCTATAGGATCAACGGAGAGATATTAACCTTAAAAAAACTGAATTACCCAAACGGATTTGGATTCTCACCCGATAATACGATATTCTTTGCATCAGACCGCGAGGGACTTTACGCATACTCATTATCCGGAGAATTATTATATCAATTAAATCCAGGAAGGTTATTTGTTAGCACAGTTCTTGCAAAGAAGGTTGCAATTGTATCAAATGATACACTTTTTTATTATGAAAACGGTGAATTAAAATTTCAAAAGATGCTTGCAAGCCCTTATGTGCGCAATCTCAAATTTTCTGATGACGATAATGCAATAGAAATTGAACTTCCTGATAAAATAGAAACGATAAAAATTAAAGAGAATCTCATTAAGGAGGATTGATGCTTTTGTTATTGGTGTTCAGCATCGGCTGGCCACTTTCACCACAGGATCAAACACATCCTTTGGGCAACAACTGGGGAGAATTTCAGGACTATGGTGGAAGTCCTTATATGCATCCAGGGATTGATGTAATGGGGATTACTGTAGGGAAACCTGTTTATGCAGTTCAGCGCGGGATAGTAAAGGCATGGCTCACAACCCAGGCAGAATACCACTGGCGCCTGGCGATCGCTGATACTAATATCTCAACCGATTCAGTACAAGCCTGGCTCTATGCCCATATTGATCCTAATCAATATCATAAAAATGTTGGTGATATAGTTAATGCGGGAGATTTGATTGGATATCTTGTTCCGTGGCCCGTAACCGGATTCGACCACTGCCATTTTGCCCGAATAAAGGATATCGGCGCAACCTGGAATACTGCGGATTGGGCATTTGTGAGAAATCCTCTGGCAATAATTACTCCTTATAATGATACGGTGAAACCGGTTTTTGAAAATGCCTATGGTAGTTATAAATTCGCCATCTGCAATAATAATACCAGCACCTATTTAAATCCACCCACGACTGTCACTGGAAATGTCGATATCATTGCCAAGATATATGATAAAACCGGTATCCCTTTATCACAAAATCCGGTCTGGGAAAAAATGATACCAATGCGAATCAGTTATGAAATCCATGGTCCCCAGAATGTTTCAGAAAGACTTTCATTTCTGTTCAGAGGCTATTTATACTACACAAGCAATATAAATGTAGTATATAAGGACGACGCAACCTGTAATTCGCGCGGAGATTATGACTATCGCGATTTCTATTTTATCGTCACCAACACTGATGGAGACAGTTTAATTGAATCAACTGATGCCAATTATTCCTGGAATACTACAGGTTTTCCACCTGGTTATTACTGGATTGTGGTTACCGCATCAGATGCTGCAGGTAATATTACAAAGGATAGTATGAGGGTCCAGATTCCAGGACAGGCAATAGAGGAGATTGACCACTCTATTTCCTATGGGGATTATGTTCAATTGGATAGAGAGATTAAAGAATTATTGAAAAATCGGGATGTTCATTTATTCGATGTCAGTGGACGGTCGATTGAGAAAAATCGGACCAATCTAAATTCAGGCATTTATTTTATTTTATACAAAGAAGACGGAAAAATAAAACAGAAGAAATTCGTTTTGATAAAATAAACCTTTAAGTTCTCGCTGTTATAATTTTTGCACTTTATTAAAAGAAAATCATATTTCATTGACAAATTACATTTTTTATGTATAATTTATTATCATTGGGGGATCGTCTAATGGTAGGACGATTGGCTCTGGACCAATTGATCGGGGTTCGAATCCCTGTCCCCCAGTTTTTTAGTCTCCTTTTCTCAAGGCAACCAGTTTACGGGTAGATGTGTATTCATTAGTTTTAATAATAATAAAATATATCCCATTGGAAAGAATCTTTCCATTGTTATCCTTTCCATCCCATATATATTCTAAATATGATGCTGTATGTGTATCCGTTCGCAGTTCCCTCATCAATCTTCCTGAAATATTGTAAATAAAAATACCAGGAATGGACTCCTGTAATTTAACATTTCTCACTCTGATATAGACCTTCTCAGTAAAGGGATTGGGAAAGACCATTATTTCCGGCGTAGCAATTTTTTGCTCTCTTGTATTATACATACCTGTATTATCATATATTTCACCAAATATTCGCATTGAGTTAAATTTTCTGTCCCCGAATTGAGTGCACCATCCTGAATAGATGACATTTATCCTCTCGCCATCAGGCATCAGAGCAAGTGCTGGAGAACTCTGATTACCCTTTTGTTCAGCCACTATAAAAGAATCAATTACAATGCCATCCCGGCTTATGTGGGCACCGTAAATATCATTATTTTTGAATCTGTAGTCTTGCCAGACGACAAAAAAATTACTGCCATCAAAAACAACTGCAGGACATACTTGGGAATCAGGTGCAACTGAAATTGGAATGGGGATGGTATCAATGAGAATTCCATCATACCTGACCCTTGCGCCATATATATCCCATCTTTGCGTTATTCCAGATTCGCGTTGAGCCCAGGCTATAAAATAGTTTGTGCCGTCAAATGCAATCGTGGGATAACCCCACCTTATTGCATTGGTATTTGTAATACTTATTGGAATCGTATCAATAACACTCCCATTCTGGGTAACACGAGCCCCTTTTATCTGGGTATACACACTCCATACCACAAAAAAATTCGTGCCATCAAAACAAACTGAAGGATAATAACCGCCATCAGTCGTTATACGAAATCCATCAGGGTCAATCACTGCGCCTGTCTTACTAACCCTTGCCCCATAGATACCACCAGGTCGTCCATCGTACCATACAACAAAAAAATTTGTATCACCGAAGTATACCGAAGGAGTATTTTGAATTTCAGTAGTGCCACAGATCAAAATAGGTGTATCATCAAGCACCTGACCACGATGATTTAAACGGATGCCATAGAGATCGTAACCCCTCTGTGGGTTTCGCGAATCTATCCAGACTAATAAATATATGGTGTCGCTTGCACCAAGATGGAGCCACAACTTATTAAACGAGGTGAGTCCTGCAGTATCGATGGCAATCGCTGATGTATCCATTATGTTCCCAACACGAGAGAACCTTATGCCATAGATATCACTCTTACCTCTTCGGTCATCAATCCATGCACACAAACCATTTACACTCCCATAGGCAACAGCAGGTGTAATCTGATTGTTTGCGGATTTAGAAATGAGCACATCCATGGAATCAAGCACAATCCCTTGCTGATTTACCCTTACTCCATAGATGTCATATAACCCCCATACTACAAGATAATTTTCGTTATCAAAATATACCGATGGATAATATCCATAACTATTTCTTGATAGTAAAATCTCTGTGGAATCTAATACTGTGCCGTTTCTCAAGATACGGACCCCATAAACTTCTGGTTGCATTTGGCTCGGGTCATTACGAAAATCACTCCAGACCACAAGGTATCTCTCTCTATCATACCCTATTGATGGCATCATTTGGTCGCTTAAACCGAGCGATATCGGTATCCAATTTGTATCAATAAGAACTCCATCAGTTGTCATACGTGCACCATATAAATTTAAACCTCCACCACCTGTGTAATCTGACCAGGTAATAAAGTAATGGTCACCGTTATATATAATTGCTGGAAAGGTATGTACACCATTGATATTAACAATTCTTATCCCATTGGTATCAATCAAGACACCATCTTCATTTATCCTTGCGCCATAAAGGCAACTCGTTGGATAATTTCTGTCATCCTCCCATATTATAAAGAAATTGGTTCCATCAAAGGCAACTTTTGGATAGTTTTGATTACGATAGGCATTCGTTATCAAGATGGCATTCGTATCAATCAATACACCTGATGTATCAACCCGTGCACAATAGATATCTGGCGAAGAACCAACTGACCAGACCACAAGATAGCATCTTTTACCGTAGGCAATATCAAGATAACCGGCAAATTGGTGATTTGTAATCATTATACCAGATGTATCAATTACGGTTCCATCATACCTAACCCGGGCACCATATATCTGATACCGCCAATTGTCTGGGTCGTTTCTTAAATCCCGCCAAACTGCAAAGTATTTTTGTCCATCAAAACAAATCCTTACAAACTCCTGATATCGAAATGCGGATGAAACAATCTTACCCACAGTATCGATTAAAACCCCGCTTTGATTCACACGGGTACAAAAGATATCTGATTCATCACTTCGCTCATCACTCCAGAAAACAACCCAGTTGTTACCATTGAAATGGCAGACTGGAGCACGTTGAAAATGCGCGGCAGGGATATAAACTATATGTGTATCTAACATAAAGGCGCGAACATCTATAGTACTTATTCGTTTGGGACCATCTTGAATACCCAGATTCATATTAGATTGAGCCAAATGTGTATTGAGCACCAATATTGTAAAGGTAGCAGTAACCTTAAAATTCATTTTGTCCTCCAATACGATTAATTATAATAACTAATTTAAAACTGTCAAGAAGTGTTAATTATTTAATAAGACAATAATAAATTTATGGAAAATCGGGTATTACAAAATCAGATTTAAGCAGACCGCGTAGTAATTATTTTATTTCAAAATAAAATTCTGGAGGATTCTTTAAGGTTGCCAAGACCGAACAGTATTTATCCCGGGATAATTCAAAGGAACGGATAAGGTCTTCCCTTTTATAATCACCCTTACATTCTATCTCATAATAGATTTTCAAATACCTCTTTGGATGTTCAGGATTCTTTTCGCCTTTTAAAACCATCTTGAATGAATCAATCTTACCACCCTTTTTCTGCAATATTGCAACAATATCCATTCCCATACATCCAGCAAGTGCAACGAGTAGCAGTTCCATAGGTTTGAACCCCTGACCCAAGCCACCTGATTCAATATCCGTATCAACAATTATATTATGTCCCTGTTCATCCCTTGCAGTGAATTGCAATCCTTTTTTATTCCATATCAATGTTACCATTCTTTGCCTCGCAATTCTAAATATAGACTACTCATTTATCAAGGTTTCAATCAAGGACTCAAATTCAGGGAGGAAATCATCTGAATAACCGACCTGTGTCTTTCTAATATTTCCTTTCTTATCAATAAATATTGTGTGTGGTATAGAACGGACACCAAACTTTTGAAAAACCTCATTATTTCCTAAAAGAATCGGATAGGTTACATTATTTTCTTTTCTAAAGGTTTCGAGTGTCTGTTTTTCTTCAGCACTTACTCCGAGCACAAGTAAACCTTTATCTTTATATTTTTCATAAAAATTGACAAGGTGCGGGACCTCTCTTTTGCATGGTGGGCACCAGGTTGCCCAGAAATCTACTATTACTACCTTTCCTTTAAGTTTTGAAAGGGTATATTCTTCTTGATCCAGGGAATTCAGGGTGAAATCATTGCCAATGGTAACCGGCTTATTCCCTGGTTTATTTGCACAAAAAACAGGAAAAATAGTGCATATTATTAAAAGGAATCTGATTATTTTATTCATTTTACCCCCTTTGTTTTTTTGGTTTTAATGCCAAGATATTTATTCAATCTTTTCAATAAAACTTCTTTTGTTGTTGTTCCTATTATCCTATCTTTTACAACCCCATTCTCAAAGATAAGGATTGTAGGGATATTTTGAATATCATATTCATTTGCCGTTTTTATTTCATTATCTACATTCACCTTGCCGATATTCAATTTATCTGTGTATTTTTTTTCAATCTCCTCGATATATTTGGTCATCATTATGCAATTCGGTGACCAAATTGCCCAGAAATAAACGAGATAAGGTATTGAAGATTTTTCTACTTCCTGAAAAAAATCTAAGTCAGTGAGCTCTTTTATCATAATTTAGTTACCTCCTCTCAATGTTTCACGTGAAACATCAAAAATTTGCCTTATATCCCAACTTTATCATCCTATTCAACTGCTGGTTCTTATTGTTATTATCGAGCAAATCCCTCAGTGCGAACTCAAAAAAAACCTGTTCATAAAAGATAAATCTTATTCCCGCATTAAAATATCCCTTATTTTTATCCCTTGAATCACTAAAATTCGGTGTATAATCAAGCATCAATTGGGTTGAACCGATCCTGAATTTTATTCCACAAAAAAGGTCTAATCTTCCACCCTGTTCAAAAGAATAATTTATACCTATGTTCGGTGCGATCAATAGATCCGGATATTCAAATTTTTCTCCAATGTTAAAATATAAACCCTTTGACATAATATCATACCTTGATGAGTCATATACACCATATCCCTGATTATCAAATCCACATATCACAGTTGGGATCATCATAGCCTGTTCAAATACGAGCAATCCAACCTGGACACCTGGTAATTTGTAAAAACCTGGGTTCCCTGCTCCAATAAGGTTTGATGCCCCATAACTCATACCAAAGGAAAGCCGATCAAATAGACCTAATGCGCCATACCCGATTATCTCTCCACCAGGACCGAACCTCAATTCCAATCCATATTCTCCATGGTTTAGAAAATCTATATCAGGTTGGTCAATAAGATAAAAAGAAAATAAAAAAAAGAACGTTAAAAGCATAGATCCTCCTTTTAAAATTTTCCAATGATTCTCAGGGCATTATCCCCAAAGATCTCTTTTATTTTAGATAAAACTTCTGGTTTTGGGTTAATCTTATAACTTTTTGACCTTATATTTCTAAAGCCATTTGAATCAAGAACCTTAAACCATATTTCACACTCACCCTGGTAATTATTGATCAATTCATAAAATGCCTTTAATTTGTCAGATTGTATGTCTGAAGGTTTACATTCAATGAGTATTTTTTGATAATAATTATAGACTTCATCAAATGCGCATATAAATTCAGCCTTTATCTTTTTCTTCTCCTCTTCTCCAAATACCGCACCCTTAATAATCAAGATATTATCTTCTTTTAATAAATGCATATATTTCTCGAACTGGTCAGCAAAGATAAAAACATCTATATTTCCATCAAAATCTTCTATTGTGACTATTGCGTATTCACGATTCTTTTTATCTTTCTTAATCCTTTTTGCGCCCAAAACACCACCTATGGTTATTGTCCTGCCATTTTCAAACCCATTTATTTGAGAACAGGGAGTCAAACCTATAAGTTTAAATTCTTCTCTATATTTTTCCATGGGATGTTCCCTGAAATAAAAACCAAATGCCTCTTTTTCAAGCGCAAAGAAGTCAATTTTTTCTTTTTTAACCGGTGCTTTTTTGTTCTTTGGGGTATCTATTTGCGTGGATCCACCAAACAGTGTCTCCTGGGCTCCAACTATTTCTTTCTCTGTCACTCTGTTCAACAATTTTTCAATATCAGGATCAAGACTGGCAAATGCACCGGATTTTATCAAAGATTCAAGCGCCTTTCTGTTCAATCCCTTATTTCTTACCTGAAAATCCAGAAATGAACGGAAAATACCCCTTGCTCTCTCTTTTACAATCGCCTCAGCAACAGGCCTACCAAGATTTTTTATTGCACCAAGACCATACCTTATGCCCCTTTCCTCTTTAACAAAGGCATAAAAACTTTTATTGATATCAGGTGACAAAACATCTATGCCCAAGTTCCGTGCATCTTTTATAAGAATATTTATCCGATCCGTATCATTCATTTCACTGTTTAGTGAACAGAGCATAAATTCAAGAGGATAATGGGTTTTTAAATATGCAGTTTGATATGCAATCACGGCATAGGCTGTTGCATGGGATTTATTAAAACCATAACCAGCAAATGGTGCAATATGATTAAATATCTTTTCTGCAGTATCTACTGTAATACCATTCTTTTCCGCCCCATTTATAAATCTTTCCCTTATTTCCTGCATCAATTCCGGATTTTTTTTCGCCATTGCCCTTCTTAAATTATCAGACTCAGATAATGAGAATCCGGCGATTACTGAAGAAATCTGCATCACCTGTTCTTGATAGAGAATCGTTCCATAGGTCTCTCTCAGAATCGGTTCTAATTTTGGATGTAAATATACAATGTTTTTTGGATTCTTTTTGTTTTCAATTAATTTTTGTATATTTATATTTCCCATTGGTCCTGGACGATATAATGCAATTATTGCTATTATATCTTCAAAACATTCGGGTTGCATACTCTTTAACAAATCTTGCATTCCATGGCTTTCTAATTGAAATACCCCGATTGTCTTTCCTTCTTTTAATAATTTATATGTCTCTGGATCTTCAAAATCTATATCCTCTTTTTTTAGATTCACAATTTTTAAGCATTCATCAATAACCGTAAGGGTCTTCAGTCCGAGAATATCCATCTTTAATAATCCAATTGATTCAAGTGCATTTTTCTCGTACTGAGTAGAAATATCTCCTTTCTCTGGATTCTTGTATAATGGGACATATTCAGTCAAGTCCTTTGGTGTAATAACTACACCTGCAGCATGGATTGATGGATGGCGCGCAAGTCCTTCTAATCTTTTTGCTATTTCAATCAATTCTATATATTCCTTTTTTGAATTGATTAAAGTAGTGAATTCTTTATTCTCTTCAAGGACCTGTTCGATTCTTTTGTTTTGAGGGATTAATTTTGCGATCATATCTACTTCGCTATATGGTATTCCCAAAACCCTTGCAACATCCCTCACAACTGCCCTTGCCTGCATCGTTCCAAATGTGATAATTTGACTCACATTATTCTCTCCATACTTCTTTTTTATGTAATCTATCACTTCTTCCCGCCTCGTATCACTGAAATCAATATCAACATCAGGTAGACTTATACGTTCTGGATTTAAAAATCGTTCAAATAGTAGATTGAATTTTAAAGGGTTTACCTCAGTTATATCAAGTGCATATAAAACAAGGCTGCCAACTGCTGAGCCCCTGCCTGGGCCCACTGGTATTCCATTCTCTTTTGCAAACTGTATTATATCACGGACGATTAAAAAATATCCTGTTAGTCCCATCCTTTTTATCACTTTTAATTCATAATCGAGCCTTGATTTTATCTCATCGCTCAATTGCGGGAATTTTTTTTCTATGTTTTTATAGGTCAAATCCTTGAGATAATCAAAATCAGATTCATAATTTTCCGGCCTCGGAAATTTCGGCAATTTCACATCTCTACCTGTGGTATCAATTAACAAATTACACCTTTCACCTATCAACCATGTATTTGAAATCGCCTCGGGCAGGTCATTAAACAACTCTGCCATTTCTTTTGGACTTCTGAAATATGCCTGATGTGTCTCGAATTTCAATCTTTCTCTATCATTTATCGTTTTTTTCGTGCCTATGCATAAAAGCACATCATGGGCTCTATAATCATCTGCAGAAAAGTAATGGCAATCATTTGTAGCAACAATCGGAGCATCATATTTCTGGCTAAATTCGAGAAGTTTTTTAATGGTCTCTTCTTCGTTTCGTAATCCGAGCCTCATTATCTCAATATAGAAATTATCTTTTCCAAATATTTCCTGATATTCCTGTAGTGCATATTCAGCACCCCTTAAATCACCCATATTGATTCTATATGGTATCTCACCCTTGAAACAACCAGATAAGGCGATGAGTCCCTCATGGTGTTTCATTAATAATTCTTTATCTACCCTTGGTTTATAATAAAATCCTTCAAGATATGCAAAGGATGAAAGTTTTATCAGATTTTTATAACCGGTCTCATTCTCACATAAAAGGGTCAGATGGAACGATGATTCTGGAATCCTTGAATCTTTTGTCTGGTCTTCTTTTGAACCAGTTGCCACATATGTTTCCATTCCGATAATCGGTTTAACTCCCTTCTCCCTTGCGGTTTTATAAAATTCAATTGCACCAAATAGATTACCGTGGTCAGTTATTGCCAGTGCTTCCATTTCATATTTATGTGCCAGTTTTACAAACTCTTCGATATTCATTGCCCCATCAAGCAGGGAATATTCTGTGTGATTATGGAGATGAATAAATTTTTTCACTTTTATTTAAAGATGAAAATTATCCAGTGGCAAAAATAAAGGATTTGCACAGTAAATCTCTTTGCACCTCGGGCAGAGAATGAATGCGAATTCTTTAAATACCTCTTCTTCTAATAGATCTTCAGGCACTGATTTTATCTTTTCAAATTCTTTTTTAACATCAATATTAGAACTCTTTATATTTATTACTCCATCAAAATCAGCAAAAACTTTTATCATAAGTCGATAAAATAAATCACCAGGGTTTATAATCCTCTGGCAACGACTGCATCGCTGTGAAGCCATTTTTAAGACAGAGTCAACAAAACCTTTTTACAGACCTCTTTTAATGTCTCAAAGACTCCTATACCCTGAACTGCTACTGCTTCAAAATAAGGATATTTGAGCTGTGGATTTAGAACCTTCTGAAGTTCTTCCACAGATGTTATATTGGGGAGATCCCTCTTGTTATACTGAATAACAATGGGAATCCTCTCCATTGAGATATTATATGTCTTTAGATTATCCTCCATATTCTGGAAAGACTCTATATTTTCATCAAACCTTTCAATTTGTGAATCAGCCACAAATACGATTCCGTCAACACCCTTTAAAATCAGTTTTCTTGAGGCATTATAAAAAACCTGTCCTGGAACAGTATACAAATGGAATCTGGTCTTAAATCCCTTTATGGTTCCAAGGTCTACGGGCAGAAAATCAAAGAACAATGTTCTATCAAGCTCTGTTGCAAGGCTTATCAATTTTCCTTTAATGTCAGGATTAAGTTTGGTGTATATATATTTTATATTGGTAGTCTTTCCACCCAGACCAGGTCCATAGTAAACAATCTTACAGTTAATTTCCCTTGAAGCGTAATTTATTAATGCCATATTATTTTAAAAGCCAAATAGTTTATCAAGTTCATCCTCGGCGGCCTTTGTAAAATCTAAATCAAAGGGTTTTTGCGAAATCTGATCTTTGCCGAGTTTTTTGAAGATATCTTCAAAGATCTTTTCTAACTCCTGGGCAGTATTCTTTGCCTTAACCCTTACCAGTCCTAATGTTGTGCGCTGGTCAAATATTACTGCAAGTATTACTCGATTTGCAACCAGACAGACATAAAGATTTTCTTTTTCTCCCTGATGAAATAATGTAGAAAATTCCTTTTCACCGATCAATGAAGCAAGCTGGCTTGTTGCAGCAAAATCTGCTGCCGAGAGCGTGGCAAATGAAGATACATCCATTCTTGAAGTATCACCGGCTGAAGTAATGAGCTGCCCTGCTTTATCAATGAGCAATATGACCCGGGCATTTGTTCCCTGGAGTAAACGGTTCAATGCCTCGGTTATTGCCCAGAAATCATCTTCAAAAATATTTAGTCCTTCCTGCATCATAACATTATAAATATAATTTGATAAAAGTCAAGACTGTTTTTGATATTGACATACAATAATTTTAAGATAAAATTTATTGAGGAGGTCACAATGAGATTTTGCCATCTTACTTTTATGTCTTTATTAATGATAATAGCCTGCGCCCAGAATGCCTCGATTGAAATTGGGTTCAATGATGGTGTTCTTTTGAGAGGGACTTATGGCGATATCATTGCCAGGGTAACCAGAATAGAGATATTTCAAAGTGGAGAATTCACCGAGATCTGGAATGGTAACAATATAGTGAACATCCCGATAAATAGTAATGATTATTGTAGTATCACCAATGGTTATATCTTCATTACTTCAGGGTCTTATAAAAAAATGCGGATAACGATCGATTCGCTTAGTTATAAATTAGATAATACAAATGTAATTTTACTTGATTCAGTATACCAGTTTACAGCAAATGCGTTTACTGATATTATTATTGAAGATAATGATGAATATAAGCTCGTCATCAGCATAGCAAGCACCAACTGGTTTGATCCGGATTCCCAGAAGATAAAAATTGGACATCAGCCATTTGAAGGTGCAAGTTTAAAGGTCTATTATTGATGCAGAGGGAACTCTTAAAGTTTAAACAGGTTACATCCACCCAGGATGTAATAAGAAGATTAATAAAAAATAAAAAAGAAATTGCTGTCTTTGCCTATTGTCAGACAAAAGGAAGGGGCAGGCATAATCGGGAATGGTTTTCACCCGCAGGTGGATTATATCTTTCTGTGCTGGTATTTCCAGAAAGGCATATAAATTCAATCCCTTTGATTTCCTGTCTCTCCGTGATTGAAACATTGAAGAATTTAAACTTCAACAACCTCTCCATTCACTGGCCTAATGATGTATTCTTGAATAACAAAAAAATTTGTGGTATATTATGCGAAAAGACCGATAACGCAATAATCTGCGGTATAGGGCTGAATGTTAATATAAAAAAATTCCCCTCAAGGTTGTCCAATGCTACTTCATTATATATAGAAACGGGCAGGATACATAGTATTGAAAAAATCCTCAATTTATGCCTGAAGCATTTCTGGAATTTTTATGAAACCTTACAAAATGATACATTCAGCATTGCACAAGTATATCAATATATAAGTGGTTTAGGCGAACCTGTCATAGTAAAACTATCTTCAAGAGAAACAATAAGTGGCACTATTCACAGTGTAGATGAAGACTGGGGTTTGCTTTTGCGCACTGACGATGGAATGATCAAAAGAATTTATTATGGTGATGTGCTAAGACTCGTATGATTTTAATCCTTGACATTGGTAATACAAATATCCATATCGGATACTACAAAAATGAAAAATTGATACAAACACAAACATTGCCAAAAGCAGGTATGAATAAAAAATTATTAAAGGGATTGCTTTATAAAAAATCTATTGAAGGGGTTGGTGTTGCCTCGGTGGTGCCATCTTTAGATCAAAAGATATACAGATTTTTCAGCAGAGATTTTTCCATAAATGTTTTCTTTATCAATGCCAAAATTAAAATGCCGGTAAAGATTGCATATAATAATCTTGGTGCTGACCGTATTGCGAACATCAATGGTGCATATATCCGATATAAAGGGGATTTAATAATTTTTTCATTCGGGACCGCGGTTACTGGAGATGTAATTTTAAAAAATGGTATACATAGAGGTGGACTGATCATTCCTGGGCTCCAGACACAAATGTGGAGTCTCAAACAAAAAACTGCGTTGATAAAAAATGTTCATTTAAAAAAATCAACACCACTTTTGGGCAAGAATACAAATGATTGTGTCCAGACTGGCATTATAAATGGAATAAAATTTTCTATAGAAGGATTCATAGCCAAAATAAAAAAAGTCTATAAAAGAGATTTTCTGGTGATTGCTACAGGTGGATGGGCTAAAAGATTGTGCTTTTTGGTACCGGAAATAGACAAGTGCGACCATCATTTAACACTTTATGGTATTTATCAGCTTTACAAACAAAATGTCAAAGATTAAAAAATATCTTTCCCGTTCAGCTGATGAAACGATCGCCCTGGCAAAAAAATTTGCCCGCAAACTTAGGGCAAAAGATATTCTATTCCTTGCGGGTGAACTCGGTAGTGGCAAGACTACATTTACCAAAGGAATCTGTCTCGGACTCGGGATTAAAGAACCTGTAACGAGCCCGAGTTTTGTCATCGCCTCTGAATATAAAGGAAAGATGAAGGTAAGCCATATAGACCTTTACCGCCTGAATGAATCTGATTTTTCTATCCTTCCTCTTGAAGAATACTACATAGATGATGGTATAACAATCATTGAATGGGCAGATCGATTATCACAATTTTTTGACCGTAGTATGAAGGGAATATATATCTATTTAAGTATAATAAAAAAGAATGAAAGGGAGATCACAATTGAAGATCTTAGGGATTGATACCTCAACAACTGCCTTTTCTATATGTATTTTTGAAGATAATAAAATTCTTTACGAATTGAGACGGGAACGTTCTTTTATGAATGAGCAAAAAGATGCAGGATTATTTTCTGCAATCCAGGAATTATTGAATAATAAAAAGAACGAAACAATAGATGCAATCGCCCTCAGCATAGGTCCTGGGATGTTCACCTCCTTGAGGGTTGGACTTGCCCTTGCCAAAGGATTGTATTTCAGCCGGAATATCCCATTGTGTGGAGTCAATACCCTGGATGTAATTGCACATTCGTTCTTTCTCTTTGATGTTATGAACAAAGAAAAAAATATCATATGTGCATCAGTTATGGAAGCATTCCAGGGAGAGGTATTTGTAGCATTTTATAATCACAATGTGAAGATTGGTCACGATATGGTTTTTAACCCTAATGAATTAACAAATTTTATTGAGCGAAAATTTAAGAATAAAAAATTAATTGCCATAGGACCTGGGGTTAAAATATTAGCCGAGCATAAAATGAAAAAAAATGCAAAAAATAATCTTTATATCATAGATTCACCTCTCTGCTATCCCTCGGCATCAAAGGTTATCTCTACCGCCCTTTCAAAAATAAAGATGGGGGTTTTTGATGACCCGGAAAATCTTGAACCTTATTATATAAAAAAGACTTCTGCTGAACAACGATGGAAAAGTTGAATTGTAGCATAAGGCCTATGAAATTCACTGATATTGATCAGATATATCTGATCGAGCATAAGGTCTTCCCCAATCCCTGGCCCAAATCATTCTTTGAAAATGACCTTCAAAAACATTCTACAATTGCCCTGGTTGCGGAAAATAACGGCAATGTAAACGGGTATGCACTTGCTGATTGTGTAGCAGATGAATTGCACATCACAAATATTGCAGTTGCTCCTGAATATCAACACCAGGGCATAGGCAAACAACTCCTCTCAGCAATAGAAAAAATAGGTCTGGAGAGGGATTGCATATATGCCTATCTTGAAGTCAGGGTAAATAATTTAAACGCAATAAATTTTTATAAGAAATTTGGTTATAAAGTACTCCAGATAAGAAAAAATTACTACCTTGATGGAACTGATGCCTATGTAATGGTAAAGGAACTAAAGGAGGTTTTATGAATTTATTATTAATTCCATTAATCACCCAGTTAAATCTATACTTTTTAAAGGATTCGCCGAATCTCCTGGTGAGAATAAAAGCTGAGAACTCTGTCCAGCAAGTTATCCTCTACTACAGTTTTGGGGATGCCAAATGGGATTCGGTCATTGCCCGGTCATATAATACACATTTTGATGCAGTCATTACAGCACCAGATACCATAAATGCAATTGGATTCTATTTTCTGAGTGATGGAAAATTGAACAATAACAACGGGAATCTTTATCTCTTTGAAGTAAAAAAATCCCCGCGGATGATATTACCACTATCTATTGATTATCTCGAAACAATGCTCAAGCAGGCAAGAAAAAAAATTAAAAGCCAGATCCATACAGATGAAGGAATTGCGCTTGTCGAATATGTGGAGGAAACCTTAAAAACGATACCTTATTTAAAGGGATCTGAACTCGATACCAGGGTCAATCTTTTAATGAGTGAAGTCAAGGAACTTAAGGCGCTGGGCACTAGATGAATTGTCCAAGATGTGGATATAATAATCCAGAGACCGCAAATTTTTGCAGCCGTTGTGGACTCCAATTAATCAAGACTACAGGTCAGCGCAGGCCAGTAGCGGTCATCTTTGCTGATATCTCAGGATTTACACCTCTGGCTGAAAAAATGGATCCAGAAGAGGTAAAAGATCTTATTGATCAGTGCCTCCAGCGCCTGGCACAGGTTATTCAAAAATATGAAGGTTTTGTAGATAAGTTCATTGGTGACTGTGTAATGGCACTCTTTGGTGCACCGATTGCCCATGAAGATGACCCACTAAGGGCAGTTCTTGCCGGGCTTGATCTATTAAAAGAAATTAAGGCATTTAATGCTGAAAAAAAGCAGAATCTATCACTTTCTATCGGCATTAATTATGGATTGGTCGCTACAGGTGACCTGGGAAGACCCGGTGGATATACAGTTATGGGAGACACAGTCAATATTGCGCAAAGGCTTCAAGTTACTGCACCCAGGGGGAAAATATATGTAAGTGAAGAGATTTATAAATATACTAATCGAGAGATCATATACAAGAAACTTAAGAAAATTTCGGTCAAAGGCAAAAAGGAAAGGATTCCAGTCTATGTTCCGATCCGGGTGCGATTAAAGTATGGGAAAAGAAAGATAGAAGAAATTCCATTGATTGGTAGGGTAGAAGAAATGAATTTCCTGAACAAAATCTTTCAGGAGGTTAATTCAGGCAAAGGACGTGTCGTTGCCATTATTGGTGAGGCGGGAATTGGTAAAACCAAACTCGTTTATGAGTTTAAAAAGCGCTTAGACAAAAATGCATTTATCACCGAAGGAAAAGGGATAGAATATCACATAAATTCTCCTTATTTTGTTTTAAAAGAAGTCTTGAAAAAGATCTTTGAAATAAATGATGATGATACACCCGCAATGATTACAAGACGTATTACCAGATTCATAGAACGCACCGATGATGCCATTCTGAAAGTAAAACTTCCATATTATAAATATTTTCTTTCTGCAGATTTAACAAAGTCCGAGCGGGCTCAACTTGAATCAATGCAGGGTGAAGACCGAAGCCGATTATTGCTTGAAGCAATTCATTCACTCTTTCTAAAATTCTCAAGACTCAAACCGCTGGTGATGATCTTTGATGACTGTCACTGGATCGACAAAGAAACAATAGAATTTATCCATACCATAACAGGCTTGATAGGATACAAACCAGTTATGCTTATTACCTTATATCGACCTTCATTTGATATTGGCAATATCCGCCATCTTCCTTATTTCAGTGCAATCACACTCAAACCATTGAGAATTGATGAAACGACCGCCCTGCTTAAAAAAATACTTCACTGTGATAAAATTGATCGCGACTTATTTACACTCCTTCTTAAAAAATCTGGAGCAGTCCCATTTTATATAAGTGAACTCGCCTTAAATCTTGTTAACAATAATATGATACATATAAAAGATGGCATTGCTAAATTAAAAGGAGATTTAACCATCACAATACCACGCAGCCTTGATGAACTCATTATGACAAAGATTGATAAGTTATCAACCGAGTTGCGTTATATCGTTAATATTGCCTCGGTAATAGGAGAAGAATTTTCTTTCAAACTTCTTAATGCCCTGATTCCCGGGAAAGAAAGGCTCAGACAGAATCTCGCCTATATTGTTCAACAAAATATATTTAAGATGACGGAACTAAAAGATTCTTCAGAAGATGAAAAATATGCCTTTACTCACAGTATCATCCGGGATGCGATATATAATTCTCTGTTAAAAAAACAACAAAGAGAGTATCATCAGAAGGTCGGATTTATTATGGAAAAAATTTTCAACCTCACGATTGAAGAATATTTTGATGCCCTCGCCCATCATTTTTATCTCGGAGGTGAAACCATCAAAGCATTGGAATATATGGAAAGGGCTGGTGATCAGAAAAAAGAACTTTATTTGAACAACTCAGCGATCGACTTATACAAAAGGTGTCTAACAATGGTGCCCGAAGGAATGCCTCAAATATCTATAAGAATTTTTGAAAAACTGGGGACAATTTATGAGTTGATCGGCGATTATGAAAATGCCCTGATTTCATATTCCAGCATGGAGAGTTATGCAGGGAAAGACCTGGTGGTAAAGGCAAGAAGTTTAAGACGGCGCGCAAATATCATTGCCAATCAGGGTGATTTTGACAAAGGACTGGAATTATTAACAAAGGCTTATGAATATTTAAAATCCGTTAAAGAGAAATTAGGTGTATCTGTTTTACTTGAGGTCTCATATATCAGAAATCTTGAATGCTGGTTATATCGAATCAAAGGAAGGATGGAAATAGCTGAGGGTAAAGGGCTTGAGGCAATAAAAATTATTACAGGAATTAAAGACTGGAAATTTAATACGGAATTAAAACAGGCATTGACCAGGGCATATAATAATCTATCTGTGATATATTGTGTGAAGGGTGATTTTGAAAAGGCACTCCAGATATGCAAAGAAGCGCTCAGTGTTGCTGAAGACACCGGAGATTTAAGGGGCAAGGTAAATGCTTATAATGTTATGGGCACAGTATTCAAAGCCCAGGGTGATTATGAAAAGGCTATAGATTCGTTCACAATGAATCTGAAGATTACAGAAGAATTAGGAGATAAAAGGGGCATCGGTGTGGCATATTGTAATCTGGGAAATGTCTATCAACATAAGGGTGATAATTCAACCGCCCTTGATCTGTATCAAAAATTCCTTGAAATCTCACAGGAATTACGTGATAAATCGAGCATCGGCATGGCGTCAAACAATATGGGGATTATATATTTTAATATGGGTAATTATGAAAAGGCACTGAAGTTTTTTGAAAACTATCTCAATATATGTAAGGAACTCGGTGATAAAAGAGGGATTGCCATAGCCTATGGTAATATGGGAGAAGTCTTAATGAACAAATTTGAATATGATAAGGCAGTGAAGTTATTTAAAAAATTCCTTAAAATTAGCCAGGAGATAGGTGACAAAAGAGGTATTGCATCAGCGTCTTACAATCTTGGATATGTATATACTGAAATCGCAAGATTAAAACTGGCATATAAATACTCAAATGAAGCGAGAAAATTTTTTGAATCAATTGGAAATAAAAATGCCCTTGGAATGGTATTGAACACCATTGCCCTGATCAAATTGAAGGAAAATAAACCCGAAGAGGCATTAAAACTTTTAGATTCATCATTTGGTTTTGCAGAAACAACCCATTCGGATGAATTGAAAATTCAATGTTTATTTACTAAAGCAAGGGTATATGCACAGATTGATGAAGAAAAATCTAAAGAAAATTTTAATGCGGCAATAGAATTGTGTCAGAAGTTAAAGATAAAAAAACTCCTGGCAGATATATACTATGAATATGCATTATTTTTGAACCGGATAAATGAAAAACAGATTGCAAAAAAATATAAGAATCTTGCCACCCAATATTATAGTGAAATCAATATAAAAAGAAGATAGTTATGCTTGCGAATCTAAATGAAATATTACCAGCAGCGAGAAAAAATAAATATGGAATTGGGCATTTTAATACATCTAATCTTGAGATAACCCAGGCGATAATTGATGGGGCTACAGAATTAAATTCGCCAGTAATAATTGGAGTTAGCGAGAAGGCGATTAATTATGCTGGACTATTACAGATTACCGATATCATCCGCGGGCTCGCTAAAAAAACAAGCATTCCTGTTGTTATACACCTTGATCACGGCAAGGATTTTGAACTCATTAAAGAGTGTATAAAGGCGGGATTTACCTCGGTGATGATAGATGGTTCTTATCTTAATTTTAAAGAAAATTTGAAGTTAACAAAAAGAGTGGTTGACTACGCACATAAAAAAAATATTTCAGTAGAGGCAGAGATCGGCAGGCTTGCCGGTGTGGAAGATAATATAAAATCAGAGACAAATATTTATACAGATCCTGTAGAAGCAGAAATTTTTGCAGAAATAACCGGTTGTGATGCCCTTGCCATTGCAATTGGCACATCCCATGGGGCATATAAATATAAAGGCAAGCCAACATTGCGAATAGATATTCTTAAAGAGATTGCTGCCAGGGTAAAAATTCCTCTTGTCTTGCACGGTGCTTCTGGTGTGAAACCAAACTGGATCAATTATGCAAATAGATTTGGTGCAAAAATAGAAAAAACAAGCGGTGTACCAGATCGATTGATAAAACAGGCGATAAAAAATGGCATAGCAAAGATAAATGTTGATACAGATATCAGGATTGCCTTCACAGCCGGGATTCGCGAATTTTTGGTTAAGAATCCAGAGGAATTTGACCCGAGAAAAATACTTGAACAAAGCCGCGAAATGATAAGCAGGGTAGTAAAAGAAAAGATAACTCTCTTCGGTTCTGCAAATAAATCATAAGAATATGAAAGAATATTTCTTTTGTTCAATAAGAATCATATTCTTTTTATTAATAGTCATACTAACTAACTGCGGAAAAAAAGGATTTGTGATTGAAATCACAAATCCCAGGGATGGAGAAATGGTTGAAGGTATCGTTGTAATAACTGCACGGGTGATCGATGGCGAGGATATTCTCACCCTCGGTTTTTTTATTGACGACTCGCTTGTAAAATTCTTTGAAGATGAACCATATTTATATAAATGGAATACAATTCCTTTACCTGATAGTTCTATCCATACAATCTATGCAAAGGTAACGCTTAAAAATGGCAGTTATGTATCTTCTGAAACAATTTCCGTAATGGTTTACAATATTTTGCTTTTTTATGATGACTTTGAATATTATTATATCTATGATTATCCTTCAAAATACTGGTTTCAAATTTGGCCCGGAATAATTGAAAGCACCTATGTAGATACAATGTTCTCTTTCGAAGGAAATAAAAGTTTCAGGATTTGTGGTTCTTCACAATGGGTGGGGACCGATGGTATTGAACTTGATTTGACAAAACTGAATAAACTCACTTATGAATATGGATTAATGATTCCTGAAAATAGTCCGGCAGGTGCGATTGCAGGATTTTTTGTAAAGATTAATCCCACCCTGGGAACGATATTAAATGGCGTTCTTTTTGATTTTAACGATAGTCTTGTTTATGTGCGTGGTGTTGACCCACAACCCACTGGATATAAATGGCAGAACGGTATGTGGTATGATATAAGAGTAACGATTGATTATACCAGCCTTTTAATGGATGTATGGATAAATGAACAAAAGATTGCAGACAATATTCCCGCAGCAGAAAAAGTAATCTCTGATACATTCGCCATTTCCACCGAATACGGTGCAGGAGGGGCAGTATATTTTGATAAAATCAAGATACTCAAACGATAATAAGACAAGCAAAAATAAATAAACTCATCCCGGCCAAGTGAATTTCTATATTGTGCTTGACAAATAATAAATTTTATGTATCATTTTAATATGGCAAAATGGGTTAAGGCAAAAAGAATGAGTGTATTCACCTCAAATCCTTACACCGGAAACCCGGCGTGGGTCGTAATGGGGGCAGATGATGTTAAGGAAGATGATTTAAAATTGCTTGCCAATGACCTGAACCCTGTCTCTGATACAGCATTTGTTCTCACTGAATCAACCCATGAGGCAGATATATATTTGAGATTTTTCACTGGTTCTGGAGAAATAAATTTTTCTGGACATGCCTCAATTGCTGCCTATTTTGCCCTGAGTGGAGAGAATATATTGAATTTAAAAGAGCCCGAGACAACAATAAGGCAGAGAACAAAATCCGGAATTCAACAGGTTGAATTGCGGGTAAAGGATAATAAAGTCACAAGGGCAACAATGACGCTTACAAAACCGAATTATCTTGATATTGAAGTCAATCCGGTCCAGTTATCAAGGATTTTGGGCATTAGCCAGCACGACCTTCTTTCTGCCAATCTACCATTTGATATCATCTCCACGGGTTATTATGACCTGATTGTTCCAATAAAATCAATCGAATTGATGAGAAACCTCAAACCTGATTTCACATTTATGAACAACTTCTGTGTCCGCCTTGGGATCCATGGTATTATTGTATTTTGTATGGAAACATTTGAACCTGGTGACACTGTATTTATGAGACATTTTGCACCGGTGGTAGGTATAAACGAAGACCCAATTTCAGGTGCCGCAGCAGGAAGTGTTGGATGTTATCTTATAAGAAAGAATTTGATTGAACCGAGTAATTTCTCAAGGATTATTGTAGAACAGGGTTATCTACAAAACCGCCAGGGCAAGGTGTATGTACATGTTGAATGCAGCCGTGACCAGATATTTAGGGTCAAGGTTGGAGGGAATGCTGTTTTAACCTTCACCGGATATATACTCACGCCGTAAAAATATTTTAATTCTCTTATAAAAATTTTTATTAATAATGGGTTATTTCTTTTTTGTTATGTATTTTATAAATATTCTTACTATTGCCGGGTCAAATTGTATCCCGGCATTTGCTTTTAATTCTCTTATTGCATCTTCTTTTGACATTGCCTTCCTGTAAGGTCTTTTTGAAGTCATTGCATCATAAGCATCAGCAACTGCAATTATTCTTGCAATAATAGGGATCTCTCCTCTTCTCAACCCTTCAGGATAGCCAGAACCATTATAGTGTTCATGATGATGTTTTACACCACCAAGTGCCTCAATAAGTTCGTTAAATCCTGCAAGCATATAATAACCACGCATTACATGCATATCTACTTCTTCTTTTTCTTCCTCACTCAATTTTCGTGGTTGCAATAAAATGCTCTCATCAATTCCGATCTTGCCAAAATCGTGTAAGAGTGCTGCAACCTCAAGAACCACTTTTTCTTCTTCAGTAAAACCAAGTTCTTCAGCAATTGCTAAGGAATATTCTGTAACCCTTAATATATGCCCATCACGGTACGGGATCTGACGATCAATATCTTTACCTATCTTTCTTAATGACTTTAACGCCTTTTTTGGATTCTCCCTTAAAGTCATCGCTACTGAACTTAATGTCCGAATAATTTCGTCAATGTCAATCTTAAAAGGCTTATCATTTCCCATACTTAAGTATAACCGAATATTTAAATCTGTCAAGGCAGAAGTGCAGATGTTTCTGACTTTAACCCTTGATTGTCTGGAATATTTGGTTATCATTCTTGTATATTGAATCAAAGGGGGTAGTAATGATTTGGCAATTGATTATATGTTTAGTACTCTTTTTTGGCAATGGTATTGCACAGATTGAAGAAGTGCAGAAAATGGAAAATAAAGATGCTGAAGCAGTGGTACGGAATCGCGAATATGAATCTTCAGAAATTATACCAGAAAATATCACACTTCCAGGTGGTCATAAGGCATGGAAACTGAAGATTCCTGGAAACCGACCCCTGGCAACTGTTGCATATGAAGATGGATTGATTTTTTTGGGTGGTGGTTATGGCAGTTATGAATTTTATACACTCGATGCAGAGACAGGCAAACTTGTATGGATGTTTAAGACTGGAGACGACGGTCCAACTGCCGCAGTCGTAAAAAATGGTTATGTGGTTTTTAATACTGAATCCTGCATTATTTATGTGCTCAGGGCAAAGGACGGCAAAAAGGTATGGGAAAAATGGCTGGGTGACCCACTGATGAGCCAGCCCGCAGCGGATGATGAAAATGTCTATATGGCATATCCGGGGAACGACGGCTCACACCACCTTGCCTGTATGAAATTGACGACAGGAAAAGGGGTGTGGGATGTGCGTATTGCCGGCGACCTTATCTCAGCACCAATTATTTACAAAAATTCTGTTTATATCTCCTGTTTTGATGGAACTGTTTACAGGTATGATAAATATACAGGCAAACTAATATGGTCACGGAAAAAAAATGCAACCTGTGCACCAACAATTTATAATGACAAGATCTTCGTCAGTCTGCGTGAGGCACAAAAAATCGGAAAGGATTCAGTAAGACAATATGAAGGTATTGCAACTCTTGACCATACCAAGGGCAATCAACAACAAAAAGAACTCTGGGCAAAAAGGGCTGCTGAATATCTGGTTTATGGTCGGCCATCAGCAAATAGAAAGGCACAGGCAGAACTTGATGCGAGTGTGGGATTCAGTTCAGCACCAGGCACAGCAAAATTAAACCAGGCACAGGAGAATGTTGGCCAGGGCTCAGTCGTTGGCTGCTGGGCATACCAGGGGTCTCGTCCATTTGTCAAGGGTGGTTATTCCTACAATGCAATGGGCAATGAGATTCAAAGTATTGATATTGAGACCGGAAAGATTAAATGGTCACAAAAATATGATAAATTGACTGAAGAAAGTTATGGTGGCAGGGTCTTTACCCCTCCTTCTTATGCAAATTCAAAACTTTTCATTGGTTCTGGAAGTGGTGAAATACTCTGTTTGCGCGAAGATAATGGAAAACTATTATGGAAAGAAAGGGTTGATGGCGCTATAAGTTTTCAGCCCGCAATCGCAAATGGCTATGTATTTGTTTCCTGCGATAATGGAAATTTATATGGGATAAAGACCGGGGACAAGAATGACGACGGCTGGTATATGTGGGGTGGCAATGCTGAACATAATAAATAAATTATTTGTTTCTTACCTGTTGATATAAAAAACCGCCTCAGTTTTTCATAGATTCAACTCTCTGTGAATTTAAACCCATTAATAAAATTTTGTGCCTTTTCAAATCCCTGAGTTAAGTATATTTCAATCCCTTCTATACCTTTTTCAATCATTTTCTCTATAATTGTTATCTCATCTTTTGAAAATGGATTCAAGACAAAATTAGCCGAATCAATCCTTCTATTTATGATATCATCATTTGCAATACCAATACGTAGTCTTATAAAGTCATCAGTATTTAATGTTTCAATAATGGACCTTAAACCAAGATGACCACCATCACTTCCTTTGGCACGGAATCTCATTTTGCCGAGAGGAAGATTTATATCATCAAGAACTATTAAAAAATTACTTCCTTCAACCTTGCCCTCTTCCTCTGTGGTAAAGGATTTTAATCCTCCTTTTGTAACTAAATCTGCAACAATTTTTCCGGATTGATTCATATATAAAAGCGGCTTGATCAATTTTATTTTCTTATGGTCTATTTCAATTATTGCTTTTTCATAATCTTTGAATTTGCGGAATTTTTTCTTGTATTTCCCTGCCAGAGAATCAACAAATAAAAATCCTACATTATGCCTTGTCCATTTATAATTGGAACCTGGATTTCCCAGTCCGAAGATTATCATTCAATCTTTTAATTAGAGATAATTATCTTTCTTTCTGTGCCTCTTTCGCTGGTTTTTCCTCTTTTGTTTTTTCTTCTTTGGACTTTTCTTCTTTAACGCCTTCTTTGGGTTCCTCTTTTGTCCCTTCAGCCGGTGCTGCAGCCGGTGCTACTTTTTCAACCTTTGGTGCAAGGATTGAAACGATTGGAGTCTCTGGTTTTATTTCAAACTCAATGTTTGAAATGGTTATGTCCCTTAAATGGATCGTCTTTCCTATATCAAGATTTGAAATATCAACATCAATATGCGAGGGCATATGATCAGGAAGACAACGAATAACAACTTCATGCAAGTGCTGGTCAAGGAGTCCACCTTTTTTCACACCTGGTGCCTCACCGATTAGGTGTATTGGAATTGTTGCTTTTATTTTCTCTTTTTTGCTTATGTGTTGAAAATCAATATGTAATAACCTTCCATCTGTAGGATTATGCTGAATAGCCTTGATAAGGCAGGGATAGGTCTTTTCTTTTAACTTCAATTCTATGGTGATTGTTTCTTTCTTTAATGTTTCAAGAATCTTTTCAAATTCCTTTTTTAACACATAGATCCTTTTGCTCTTCTCTTTGTGCCCATATAAAATACCAGGAATTTTGCCTTCCATTCTCATCCTTCTCACATCACCCTTTTTCTGGGGTTCATATAAATAGGCTTCAAGTTCCATTTTCATTCTGCTACCTCCTTAAATAAAGAACTTATTGATTCATTGTTGTGAATTCTTTTTATTGCCTCAGCAAGAAGATGGGCAATTGATAGTATCTTCAATTTATCCACCATCTTCTCCCTGGCAATTTTAAGTGTATTGGTTATTGCAACCTCTCTTATAGGAGACTTTTCTATTTTTTCTATTGCATTTCGGGAAAAAAGTCCGTGCACAGCACAAACAAATATTTCTCTAACCCCTTTATCTGCAAGCGCCATTGCAGCATCGACTATCGTTCCACCCGTATCAATCATATCATCATATATTATTGCGTTTTTACCCTTAACATCGCCGATAACATTGATGACATTTGATTGATTCGGTCCGGTCCGCCTTTTATCAATGATTGCAATTGGAATATCTTTCCCCATACGACGGGCAAATGCCCGAACTCTATTTACCCTTCCTGCATCAGGTGAGACGACAACATAATTCTCTATTCTTTTCTCATTATAATAATCAATAAATACAGGGACTGCATAGAGGTGGTCAACAGGAATATTAAAAAATCCCTGAATCTGCTCGGCATGTAGGTCTATAGTCAAAACCCTGTCTGCACCGCTTACAGCAAGTAAATCTGCAATCAATTTTGCAGAAATTGGAACCCGTGGCTCATCCTTACGATCCTGCCTTGCATATCCATAATAAGGAATAACTGCTGTTATCCTTTCTGCAGATGCCCTCTTGGCAGCATCAAGAAAAAGCAAGAGTTCAAGTAGATTTTCGGCTGGTGGATTTGTTGACTGAATGATAAAGACATCCTGTCCACGGATATTTTCTTCTATCTTTATCTTTAACTCACCATCAGCAAATTTTGTTACCGTATTCCTGCTTAAGGGAATATTTATATTCCTTGCTATCTCCTGTGATAATTCGCTATTTGAACTTCCTGCAAATAACATTATCCTGTCCAATCAACCCCCTTGTTAGAAACGAAAAAGTCAAATTGATTTAATTTTTAACTATTCACCAATTACCATTTAACCAAATCTGGGGCGGGAGGAGTCGAACCTCCGCAACAGGATCCAAAATCCTGGGTCCTGCCATTAGACGACGCCCCAATTCTTAAAAGGCTATGGTTAAAAGTTATACGGTGTCGCTGCCTATTTCGTTATTTGTCTATCGTCTTTGGTTTTTAACCGACTTACTATGCATATAACGATACAGGCAGCCATACCGTAAAACAAAAAAACACATACCTTCGCACTAAATCGTTTCTACATCAAAATACATCGCACCAATACCAGATAGATATTTTATCACCTTTTTCTTTATCTTCTCATCCACAACTGCATATAGGCAGGAACCACTACCTGATAATGAAACCATATAAGCACCAGAACTCAACAGATTTGTCTTAATATCTAATAGATCTGGATGAGCCTTAAATACAATCTTTTCAAAATCATTAATTAAATTTAATCCGGTTCTTACTTTCTTCTTTTTTTCCAAAAGTATATTATCCACATCTATACCTGATGTCAAGACTGATTTATCATACTCTTCATAAGCCCATTTTGTTGAAACAGGATAACCAGGATAATATATTATTAAATTCATTTTTGGTAATTTAAAAAACTTCAATTCATCGCCAACCCCCCGGGCGATTGCTGCACCGCCTTTTATAAAAAATGGAACATCACATCCCAAATCTCTGCTCAATTTCATCAATTCCTCGTCTAAAATATTTAAATTAAAGACCCCACACATCCCTTTCAAAACACCTGCAGCATCTGCAGAGCCACCACCTAAACCACCACCAACTGGAATATTTTTCTGGAGTGTTATCTTTATTCCTTCATCTATATCATAGGTTTTTAAAAATAATTGTGCCGCTTTATAACAAAGATTATCTTCTACCGGGACCTTCAATCCCGGAGATATTAATTCTATTCCTTTTTCTGTTCTCTCAAGAAGTATCTTATCGCTCAAAGAGATTGTGGATAGTGTAGTTTCAATGTTATGATAACCATCTTCCCTTTTGTTAAGTATTGTAAGTCCGATATTTATTTTTGCATAAGCATTAATTCGTATCATTTAACAACCTCAATTTTGACCTTAACAATCCCTTTTGTTATCATATCTATATCCCTTGCAGCAATATAAGATAGATCAACTATTCTATCTTTTTTATGTGGACCTCTATCATTCACCTTTACGATAACACTTTTTTTATTTTCCAAATTAATCACTTTTAGTTTTGTTCCAAAAGGAAGTGTTCTGTGGGCACAGGTGTAAGCCCATTTATTATAAACCTCACCAGAGGCAGTTTTTTTTCCATGAAAGTCATCGCTGTAATAACTTGCCATTCCATATTCAACAAAATCCATTTGTGCCTGTCCTACAATGCAGCAGGAGAATAAGAAATAAAAAAGACTCATAATTTATTATAATGGAATTTATCATTTTGTCAATGAAGTTTTTTATTAAAAACTACTTCAAACTCAAGAGATGCAAATCCTGTGCCAAAAAAATTTTTTTAATTTTTTATTTTTGCTTGACTTTTTCTAACTTTTGGATAAACTTATCCTGCTTAAATTTTTTAATTTTGTAAATTTTTTTCTATTTTAAAAACATATGAAATTTCAAGGAGTTTTTAGGAAAAAATGTGGATAACTTTGTGGATAAATGTGGATAACTAATTATGAGTGAACAGGCAAAAATATATTGGCATAATATACTTGCATATATAAAAGAGCGGATACATCCGCAATCTTTTGCCACCTGGTTTAACCAGAGCAAAGGTATAGAGATAAAGGATGATGTTTTGCTCGTTGAAATGCCGACCAATTTTCATATTGATTGGATAACGATGCATTATTCAAAGATTCTTGAAGAAGCAATTGGTTCGGTCAATGGAACAAACCTGAGGCTCTCTTTCAAGGCGGCAAACCAGGAGGCTAATCGTCCTGTGGTCAAAAAGAAAAGAATAATTCTTTCCCATGATGTGACGAAACTCCAGGAAAGATATACATTTGAAAATTTTGTCGTGGGAAAAAATAATGAACTCGCCCATGCCGCAGCCCTGGCAGTCGCTGAAGCACCAGGAGAGGCATATAATCCACTCTTTTTATATGGTGGGGTTGGTCTGGGAAAGACCCATTTAATGCAGGCAATAGGAAATTTTATTCACAAACAGCATAAGAATTTAAATGTTTATTATACCCAGGCAGAGAATATAATGAATGAACTTATAGATGCCATTCAAAAGAAGGATCAATTATCATTTAAAAAGAAATATAGAAATAAGGATATCTTATTGCTCGACGATATTCAATTTATTTACGGCAAGGAAAGGCTCCAGGATGAAATCTTTCATACCTTTGATTATCTTTATACCCAGGGTAAACAGATTGTCCTGACATCAGATCGGCCACCAAAGGAACTATCAACACTTGAAGAAAGACTCACTTCACGGTTCCAGGGCGGGCTTGTCGTTGATATTCAACCCCCTGACCTTGAAACAAGGATTGCAATTCTCCAAAAGAAAGCAGATATGGAAAATGTAAAAATACCTAATAATGTTGCTTATTATATCGCAACCAGGGTAAAATCAAATATCAGAGAATTAGAAGGTTGTCTCATCAGACTCCTTGCCATATCTTCTCTCTCTGGCCAGGAAATCAATGAGGCACTTGCTGAGGAGGCATTAAAAGACCTCCTCGGTAATGGATATAAAGTGAGTAAAGAAAAGATAATGCAGGTGATATGTAATGAGTTTGGGTGCACCCAGGATGATTTAAAAGGAACAAGACGTACCCAGAGGCTTGCCCTTGGTAGACAGGTTACGATGTATCTTTTACGTAATTTATTAAATTTATCGCTCGCTGAGATCGGCGCATTTCTTGGTGGCAAGGATCATAGCACGGTGATTTATGCTATAGAAAAGATTACTCATCTGAAAGAAAAAGATTTTGAGTTTTCACGATTATTAGAGCGGATAAATTCAAAGATAAATGGTGGATAAAATGTTGATATTTTTTAATAATAGAAATTTTTTTAATTTATTAAACTTTATAAACCTTATTATCGACACAGAAAACTATATTTTATATAGATTTTTCATTTATTTTGATAGTTATCAACATATCCACATACCTAACAACAACAACTATTTTTTTATTAATTTAAAAAATTTGTTAATTTATAAGGAGGCATAAATGGAATTTAAAGTCAGCAGAATTTATTTTGAAAAGATGCTTAATAGCATTGTAAAATTGATTCCACCTAAAAGTACACATACTGTCTTACAAAATGTCATCATAGATGTGAAAGATAACAATTTAAGTATAGAAGGAACAGACCTTGACATTTTTATAAGAAAATCAATGAAATGTGATGTCAAAAAAGAAGGTAAGGCTCTATTACCCGGGAAAAAAATTCTTGAAATAGCTCGGGAATCAAATGTTGATGAAATAACATTTAAACTAAAGGAATTAAATCTTCAAATAAATGCCGGAAATGCACAATTCAATATTCCAGCACTTGATTATAATGAATTTCCGGAAACCCCCTCTTTTCCCAAGAAAAAATGGATAACCATAAATGCAGGTGAATTAAATGAAATGGTAGATTCAACAATATTTATGGTCTCAAAAGATGTGAGCCGAAGAGCAATGAATGGTGTATTCTTACAATTAAAAGAGGACAATTTAAATATGGTAACGACTGATGGAGCACGTCTTGCTTTATACAAAAAAGAATTGAAAGCCGAAAATGGCGAATTGATAATTCCGCCCAAGGTATTTGACTTGCTCGATATAAATCAACCAGAAGAGCCAGTAGAGATTTTTATAGAAGAAAGGATGATCGGATTGAAATTTTCTTCAACCGCAATCATTGCAAGGCTTATTGAAGGTCCGTATCCAAATTATGAAAGCGTTATTCCAAAGGTTTTTCCCAGCACCTGCACAATGGAAAAGGATATCCTTGATGGTGCTCTGAAAAGAGTTTCTCTTGTTTCAAGCCCAACCATAAAAAGTGTAAAATTCGACTTTGTCGGTGATAAATTACTATTATCGGCATCATCTCCGGATTTCGGGGAAGCCAGAGAAGAAATAAGCTGTATTTACGAAGGTGAAAAAATATCCATCTGGTTTAATGCGGGTTTTCTTCTTGAAATCATAAGGCATCTTTCTTCAAGCGACATTGTTTTCCATTTAACATCGCCCTCAACTGCTTCATTAATAAAACCAAAGAACACAGATAATTTAATATATTTATTAATGCCTCTGAGGATTGATTCATATGATTAGAAAAATAAGTTTATTCTCTTTAATAGGAATTTTTGCAATTATAAACGTTTCTTCAGCCCAGCATTTGGGTGTTGGGATAATCATTGGTAGCCCAACCGGATTCACGGCAAAATTTATAATGACAAAAAATTCTGCAATTGCAGCCAACATAGGTTGGTCATTAGGAGATAATCCAAAACTTCATTTCACCTGTGATTATCAATTTCTCTTTCCAACTGTTTTACGCTGGACCGATGATATGAGCGGAGAACCAAGAGAGATTAAGAATCTTACTCCATATTTAGGAATTGGTGGAAGATTCAGATTCAAAGAGGATGAACCTGCGCATAATACTGAATTGAATATTGGCCTTCGTCTTGGTGGTGGTGCAGAGTATAAGATTTCCAGATTCGGTATCTTCCTGGAGATATATCCTGTGGTTAATGTCCTTCCATCTACTGATTTTGACATTGAAGGTGGGCTGGGCGCAAGAATTTATTTTTAAATAAAGATAAGGTATTGACTTTAAATAAAAATTGATTATAATTGCGTTCGTGTTTTTTTGCCCTTGACTTTTTTTAAAAATTGGATATAATATATTGCGGGGGATAAAAAGATTTTCTAAGCAGATACTCATTTCTAATATCTAACTTAAAAATGGGTTCTGCGGTTAATATGGCGTTTAGCCATATTATGGTCTTTGAAAATTTATTAAAATTGGCGGAAGGAACGTGGGTTCAAGTTACTAAGGGCGCATGTGAGGATGCCTTGGCATCCAGAGGCGATGAAGGGCGTGGTAGGCTGCGATAAGCGTCGGTGAGGAGCGAACATCCTTTGACCCGGCGATTCCCGAATGGGGAAACCCATCCTGATGAAAGTCAGGATATTCCGTCTCATTGGGACGGAAGGCAAACCAGGGGAAGTGAAACATCTCAGTACCCTGAGGAAAAGATATTCCGAGAGTAGCGGCGAGCGAAATCGGAAAAGCCCAAACCGAACTGCATGTTAAAGTGGACAGACGTTGTGCAGTCGGTGTTGCGAGGTCCAGCCGAATCCAATCTGTCCTGAGGATTGTGAAGTTACAAAACCTCAGAATAGCCGAATCTTCCTGGAAAGGAGAGCCGTAGATGGTGATAGCCCAGTAGGCGAAATCTTAGAGGTCTTCACTGGCTGGATTCTCAAGTAGCACGGGATAGGTTATCCTGTGTGAATCTGCCCAAACCACTGGGTAAGGCTAAATACTCCTGGATGACCGATAGTGCACCAGTACCGTGAGGGAAAGGTGAAAAGAACCCCTGGCGGGGAGTGAAATAGAACCTGAAACCATGCGCCTACAATCAGCAGGAGTTTGACCTCTACCTGAGCAATCAGGTAGATGTGTTGAATGACTGCGTGCCTTTTGCATAATGAGCCGGCGAGTTGTCCTAACCTGCAAGCTTAATCCTGCTATGAAAGTAGCAGGGGAAGGCGTAGGGAAACCGAGTCCAAATAGGGCGAATTAGTAGGTTGGGGCATTACCCGAAACCCGGTGAGCTACCCATGGTCAGGGTGAAATTCCGGTGACACGGAATGGAGGCCCGAACCGGTGGATGTTGAAATATCCTCGGATGAACTGTGGGTAGGAGTGAAAGGCTAACCAAACCGGGTGATAGCTGGTTCTCCCCGAAATGCCTCTAGGGGCAGTCTTGGATGTTCAGTAGTAGTGGTAGAGCACTGAATAGAAGAGAACCCTTCGGGGTTCAAATCTAATCAAACTCCGAATGCTACTACTTAAAAGTCCAGGAAAGAGGCGGTGGGGGCTAAGCTTCATCGCCGAAAGGGGAATAACCCAGACCACCAGCTAAGGTCCCTAAGAGTTGGCTAAGTGGGAAAGGATGTAAGATGACTCAGACATCTGGGATGTTGGCTTAGAGGCAGCCATCATTTAAAGAGTGCGTAACAGCTCACCAGCCGAGTTATCTTGCGCCGAAAATTTACCGGGGCTCAAGCCAACCACCGAAGCTGTGGCTTCTTGACCTCAGGTCAAGAGGGGTAGGGGAGCGTTCCGTTGTAGGTTGAAGTCTCGTCGCGAGACGGGATCGACGAAACGGAAGTGATTATGCCGGCACGAGTAGCGATAATCCGGGTGAAAAACCCGGACACCGAAAGCCCAAGGATTCCTGGGGAAGGTTAATCCTCCCAGGGTTAGTCGGATCCTTAGCCGAGGCCGAAAGGCGTAGGTGATGGGAAAGCCGTCAACATTCGGCTACCATCTGTAGTTTCGTTATTACCTATGGGGTGACACTGATGGTAGAGGTGGTTCCTGTGTTGGAATACAGGATCCAAATACTGCAGGGGAATCTCCAGGCAAATCCGGAGGTTCTTAACCCTGGAGTATGATGGGGAGGCCCAAAAGGCCATAAACCCGCCTCGAGATTCAGTCGAGAAAAACCTCTATGGGAGAGACTATGGATGTCCGTACCGGAAACGAACACACGTGGGCGAGGTGAAGATCCACAGGTGCTCGGGTGAACCCTTGTTAAGGAACTCGGCAATCTAACCCCGTAACTTCGGGAGAAGGGGTTCCCGCTGTGATGAACAGCGGGACGCAGTGAAAGGGCTCTCGCGACTGTTTAACAAAAACACAGGTCTCTGCTAAGCCGTAAGGCAAAGTATAGGGACTGACACCTGCCCGGTGCCAGAAGGTTAAAGAAGGAAGTTAATCCTGGGGCAACTCAGGGTGAAGCTTCCGACTGAAGCCCTGGTAAACGGCGGCCGTAACTCTAACGGTCCTAAGGTAGCGAAATTCCTTGGCGGGTAAGTTCCGTCCTGCACGAATGGTGTAACGACGAGAGCGCTGTCTCAACAAGGGTCCCGGCGAAACTGTAGTGGCGGTGAAGATGCCGCCTACCCACGGTAGGACAAAAAGACCCCGTGAACCTTTACTGCAACTTGCTATTGAATCTTTGCAGGACATGTGTAGCATAGGTGGGAGGCTATGAAGTCCCGACGCTAGTTGGGATGGAGCCGTCAGTGAAATACCACCCTTGTTCTGTCGGAGGTTCTAATCCCGACCTTGCAAGTCAGGAGACAGTGGCAGGTGGGCAGTTTGACTGGGGCGGTCGCCTCCCAAAATGTAACGGAGGTGCCCAAAGGTTCCCTCAGTGCGGTCGGTAATCGCACGTGGAGTGTAAGGGCATAAGGGAGCCTGACTGTGAGGCCGACAGGCCGAGCAGGCACGAAAGTGGGGCCTAATGATCCGGTGGTTCTGTGTGGAAGGGCCATCGCTCAGCGGATAAAAGGTACTCCGGGGATAACAGGCTGATCGGGCCCGAGAGTTCACATCGACGGCCCGGTTTGGCACCTCGATGTCGGCTCATCGCATCCTGGGGCTGGACAAGGTCCCAAGGGTCGGTCTGTTCGCCCGTTAAAGCGGTACGTGAGCTGGGTTCAGAACGTCGTGAGACAGTTCGGACTCTATCCACCGTGGGCGCAGGAGACTTGAGAGGAGCTGTCCTTAGTACGAGAGGACCAGGATGGACGGACCTCTGGTGCACGAGCTGTCATGCCAATGGCACCGCTCGGTAGCCAAGTCCGGAAGGGATAACCGCTGAAAGCAACTAAGTGGGAAACCCGCCTCAAGATTAGGTCTCCCGTTCAACTCAGGGGCAACTCTGAGTTGACCCAAAGACTACCGGTAGACTACCGGTTCGATAGGCCACAGGTGTAAGTGCAGTAATGCATTGAGCCGAGTGGTACTAATCAGTCGAGCGACTTGAACTTCCTTCCGCCTTTTACCATTGAATTAGAAATTGGTTAAATAAATTGTCCCGGCGGCAATACCGACAGGGAAACACCTCTTCCCATTCCGAACAGAGAAGTTAAGCCTGTCAGGGCCGATGGTACTGTGCTGGTAACGGTACGGGAGAGTAGGTCGTCGCCGGGTTTTTAATTTTTATTAGATTTCTCTCCATCTCTATCTTGATTTTTTTGTAGTAATCGATATAATCAATTATGAATATTACAAAAAGATATCGTTTGAAAATTATTTAAGAGAGAAGAGAAATAAATAAAAGAAAGGAAGGATAAATGAAGGAAAGCGTAAAAAAATATCTTTATCATCGGCAGAAACAAATTAAGATTAATGATGAGTCAGAACAAGAGCCTCATCCCTGTGATCTCTGGCCGGATTTGAAAAAATGTGTGGAGATATATTTTAAGATCAGTCCTTCAATGCAACAATACCATAATGTCTTAAAAGAACCGCTTGATTTTGAATATTCAGAAAATTTTTTAAAGGCGGTTGAAAGATACTGCACAACCAATGAATTAAAAAGGCAGTTCATCGATGCCCTGACAAAAGTTGTTTATAAGATTCCCAGTTCCGGGCTACAGGATGTAAAAATCAAAGAGATGGGGGACCTGTATCACTTCTATGTTTCATTTTCTTTTCGGGTCTATTATCGAAAAAAAGATGACCATATTGTCCTTGAAAAATTCATTCCGCATAAGAAAAAGGGATTTGAAAGACATTTTTAAATAAATTCATTAAAGTCAAATTCCCACTTAACAAAGTAATTTTTTTGGATATAATAATAAATTATGAAAGGTTATTCACTAAATAATAATAGGAGTGTTGATGCCCAAATTTAAATATAATCCTTTGGTTGCCCTGGTGATGCCAGAAATAAGAGAAGCGATTAGCAAAAAGGACTGGCATATCTTAAAAGACTTTATTTCCACCTGGGAACCCGTTGATATAACAGATTTATTTAAAGAGTTAAATCCCGAAGATATGCTCATTATCTTTCTTCTATTACCTACCCAATTACAATCTGCGGTCTTTGCAAAATTTGATGTCCAGACCCAGGAGCAAATTCTTAAAAGTTTGAATGAACAGCAGGTCAAAGCAATCCTTTCTGAAATAAAACCCGATGACCGCACCGAATTGTTTGAAGAAATGCCTCCAGGACTTATGCGCAGGCTGCTTGACATTCTCCCTCTGGAAGACAGAAAAGAACTGCTTGCACTCCTTGCCTATCCCCGGGGAAGCGTTGGTAGATTATTGACACCTGATTATGTAGCAGTAAAACCATCCTGGACTGTTGCAAATGCCCTTCAGCATATAAGAAAGATAGGAAAGGATGCAGAGACAATAAATGTTATATATGTTGTTGATGATGAAGGACATCTACTTGATGATATTCCAATTAGAAGATTGATACTTGCTGAACCACATCAAACAATTGAATCCATAATGGACCGCAATTTCGTTTCAATAAATGCCTATGCAGACCAGGAAGAAGCAGTAAAAGTTATGCAGAAATACGACCTCATCTCTCTGCCGGTAACGAATGCTGAAGGCCAGTTATTAGGAATTGTAACCATTGATGATATCGTTGACATCTTACAAGAAGAACAGACCGAGGATTTTACAAAAATTTCTGCTATCACAACAAAACCAACGCAACTGGACTTCATTACCAAACTTAAAGAAATTCCATTGAATAAATTGTACCGGAGCAGGGTGACCTGGCTTCTGGCTCTGTTGATTATGGATTTAGTAACCGGAAGTATAATTCAGGGTTTTCAAGAGACAATAGCCCGATATGTAGTGCTGGTCACATTCTTGCCCGTGCTCGTAGATACTGCAGGAAACGCAGGTGCCCAATCCGCAACCCTGGTCATCAGGGCAATGGCACTGGGCACTATTCAGATGAGAGATTGGCTATATCTTCTGGGCAGAGAACTCCTCGTTGCCAGTGCATTAGGGATTACAATGGGGATTGGTATCTCATTTATGGGAATTCTCAGAGGTAGAAGTTTGACGATTGCCTCAGTTGTGGTGCTGGCAATGGTTGTAAATGTAATAGTCGGAAGTCTTATCGGTATCCTGTTGCCGTTTATTTTTACAAAATTCAAAAAAGACCCGGCAACTGCAAGCACACCTTTGATAACAACCCTGGCTGATATTATCGGCACAGGAATCTATTTAGGAATTGCATTTTTAATGCTCCGTTAAAAATTTTAAGGGCTCTTCATTATTATTCAATCAATCTGTGTGTATATTTCTCTTTGTTGATTTTTAAATTTTATCAATACATTGTCCGTTGTTTTCTGATTTCCATTTTTGTAAAATATTATTTATCTCTTTAAGACTACCCTTGCTTGCTAAAAATAACAGGGTATCACCTGGTTCAAGGATGGTTCCACCACTGGGAACAATATAATGCTCACCACGGACAATTAAAACAATTAGGCAATCCCTTGGAAAACCTACTTCTACAATTGGTTTATTTACAACCTCAGATTCAAACGGCACAATAAATTCTATAAGTTCAGTATCAAGTCCAGGGGGTGGTTCAAACTCAATTGGCGAGGCACATTTATTTTTTAGTGGTGCACTTACACCTAAGATCTTAGAGACCAGCGGAACAGACCATCCCTGTAACAATGCCGAAGTCAATACAATGAAAAAGATGAGATTAAAAATGAGTTCTGAATATGGAATTTTAGCAAGTAGAGGAAATGTCGCAAGAATTATAGGAACCGCGCCGCGCAATCCTACCCAGGCAATTAGTGATTTCTCATATAAATTATATTTGCTGAAGATAAGTGATAAAAAGACACTCATTGGTCGGGCGATAAACATTAAAAATAATGATAATAAAACTCCTATTCCCGCGACCGGGATGAGATGCGATGGGTAAACAAGTAACCCAAGGGTCAAAAACATAGTAATCTGACTGAGCCAGGCAAGTCCATCAAAAAATCTTAAAAGACTTTTCTTTTTGACAATCTGTGAATTGCCTATGACTATACCTGCAATATAGACTGCAAGGAATCCACTACCCTGTAATAAATATGTAATACCAAAGATTAGAAATGCTGAGGCAAGGCAGAATACCGGATACAAACCTTCATAATAAAGTTTGAGACGATTAAAGACCATAACAACAAGTTTTCCAGAAATTAAGCCAATCAATGCCCCTAATCCCATCTGGAGTAGAAACAAAATAATTAGTGGTAAAATGCCATTTTCAGGAGATGTAATAATTTGAATCATTGCAATCGTCAAAAATATTGCCATCGGGTCATTACTACCAGATTCTAATTCAAGTAATGGCTTTAAAGTTCCCTTTAATTGGACATTTCTGGAACGTAAAACAGCAAAGACTGCTGAGGCATCAGTGGATGAAATAATTGAACCAAGGAGCAATCCGTGTGTAATGGGTTTTTTTAGCACCAGTGACGAAAAAATACCGATAAGAACTGCTGTAGAAAAAACCCCAAAGGTAGAGAGGACTACAGCATGTTTGACTATAGGTTTAACCATAGTCCAGTTTGTATCCAATCCACCGGCAAATAGTATAAAAATCAGGGCAATTACACCGATTGACTGTGCCAGTTTTGCATCGTCAAAATGTATGCCACCGATTCCTTCAGAACCGGCAAGCATTCCAATACAAAGAAACAAAAGGAGTGCTGGTATTCCAAAATAATCAAAAAATTTAAATATCAGAATACAGAGAACGATCAAAATTGAAACAATCAATAACAGGATTTCTACGGATAACATTATGATATTATAACCAGAATATTTTAAGAATCAACATTTGATAAATTCCGGGAAGTTTTCAAAAACTGAGTTATTTAACCATTTAACCAGTATTTGTAGGAGCGGTTTCCAACCGCGATTTTTATTCTAATCCCCTCGGATATATCAAATTCCTCTCCCCGCCATCCGCCACACTGCTTGGCGGAAAGGGTGAGGGGAGTGGAAAGGACATCAGGGTCTCAATGTTCCTTACGGATTTTTTTTTGTTATTCTTAGATTCCGAAACAAGTTCGGAAAGACATATTTGGAGAAAATGTAGGGACAGGGCTTGTCCCTGTCCACAAAGTCATAAAAAAAGGAGCGGTATTCACAACCGCTCCCTATTTCTTTTTTACTATCCATCACTAATGGCATCCACCGCAGTTTTTCGCACCATGCCCGCCGCATTCACTGCCCATTCCACAATCATCTCCATTGCAACAACCCATACCATGCATACCCATTTTTTCCGTCATCATCTTACGTTGTTCGGGCGTGAGGATTTTATATACCGCAACTCTATAGTTAATGAGTTTTTCCTGAAGGCTTAGCTTAAGCGCACCTATCTCTTTTGTCTTGTTAAGTATCTTTCGGGCATCAGGATTATCCTCTTTCCACAAAGATTGGAGTTCCATCTGTTTAATCTTCAATTCAGTCTTTATAGGTTCGGTCTCTTTTAGTAACTTCATCTTCAAATCCGCAAGCTGCTTTTCCTGTTCAAGGGTCAATTCCGGTTTTGTTCCAGAACCACACCCTGTCTTGCCGTGATGCTCTGGATGCTGAGCGAATGCCGGGATAGAGATCAAAAGTGCTAACACAAACACGGCAAAAATTATCTTGGAATTCCTTGTCATTATTCCTCCTTGTTATTTCTTGTTTTTAAGTTCTTTTATTGTCTCTTCAACCGCCTTGATTTCATCAAGTAGTTCTTGCCGATATGCCTCAAGTTGATTAAGTCGCTCTTTTTTACTGATGAAATGACGATGAAATCCACCACAACAACAGACCATAGGTCTTTGATAAAAGCCAGTGTGACAGGAATTTCGTTCACACATATTACCTCCTTTCGCATTCAGGATATAATCTATGCACCTGTCTTGGGCACAAATTATTTTCTAATTGTTGGTAAAACTCCTGCAATTGAGTTTCATCAAAAATTCCCCGCACCTCATGGATGTGCATAAAGATATTCTTCTCAATTTCACACTGGGCTTGGGCAATAGACCACAAAAGGCTATCAAGTCTCACAGTATCAAGTTTTTCACTTTTCTGCAGAGCCAGTAGTTCAATCCGATAATTTTGTAATCTCTTCCTGATCGGTAAAATCTTTGCTTCCATTTCAGTTCGTTTCTGCTCAAGGGTCTGAATCTGCTCTGGACTGAGTTTGAATCGTTCACGCAGGTTGGTGTGATGCCAGCCACATCCCACAGATTCTGTGCCTTTGCTTTTAATTAAAAAATTAAGGACTATCCCAATGTTGAAACCGAGGGAGATAATGAGCAAAATAATCAGCACCTTGGTCTTCATCTTATTCCTCACTCATTAGATTATTATAGATATCACTGAAGGAATTTTTAGGTGCATCATCAAATGCTGCAAGATTTAAGGTAAGTTTAAACGCTTCTTTATTTTGGGTATTCGTTGATAAGACATTCCGGGACAGGGAATTACCGATGAATATCGCGGCGATTAACACCAGTGCGTAAACAACCGGCGCAAATATCGGTTTGAGCAATCTTAATAGAATCGGCTGATGTTTTTGAACATAAATCTTTTGGCGGATATTTCCAAAAAGGTGCGGTGGAGCAAAAACCTCGGCCGGTGACTCGATTGAATCAAAAAGCAGCTTCATTTCTTCGTATTCCTGCTTACAATTAGGACAAATTCCAAGATGTTTGAGCAATTCACTAACTTCATCTTTGGTCAGTTCGCCATCCAGGTATCTTGAAATATTCTTTCTCATTCTAAGGCAGTCCATTTTTGTTTTTACTCCTGTGTATTTAGACACAATATTACAGAAAAAACTTGCGGTCATATCTCACCCCTTTGTTTATATGGCAATAGTTTTTTCTTTAAGTTTTGTTTTGCCCGAAATAAGAGCTATTCAACTGCTGAAACCGAGATTTTCATAATTTCGGCAATCTCGGCATAAGAGTAGTTTTCGTATTTTGAAAGAATAAAGGCAGTCTTTTGATTTGGCGGTAATGAATCCAATGCCTCCTGGATAATTGCTCTTTTACGTTTCTCAGCCAAAATCGCATCGGGCTCACTTGACTCTGGAGCAGATAGCTCAGTGGAGATTTCCGGGTCATCAATTGATACTACTGTCGGCTTTTTCTTTCGCTTATAATTTTTGCAGACATTTACTGCAATACGATAAAGCCGGGTAGCGAATTTTGATTCCCTGCGAAATTTATGTGCAGAATTATAGACCCTTAGAAAAATATCCTGGGTCAACTCCTCGGCTTCATAAGAAGTGCCAACATAACGATAGACTAAATTAAAAACTTTATCTTCATAGCGGGTGAAAAGTTCGCAGAAAGATTGCTCATCGTTTTGTGCAACCATTTTAAGGAGGTCTTCATCATTTAGTTCCTGTAAGGAATTCATATCTCTAATATTATACTGGTACAGGGCATAAAGTCAACAATGCCTTCCCCCACTTCGTAAGTGGGGGTGGAATGAGGTGAAAACTCTATGAAATTTCATAACTTTTTGCTGGTGGTTTTTGAACGGCTTCTTCACTTATGAAGTAGGGATAGATACAAATTTATGTGACATCCCGAGAGGCTTTACCTTCAATCACAATTTTCAAAAGTCAACACTTTTCAGACTGTCTGGAAAGTGTTGACATTTAACCAATAATTGATGGATGAAGAATAAATTGCAAGAGTTTACACTTGTCAAAATATAAAATAAATAGACATTGACTTTTGCAAAAAGTCATTTATAATATCTTAATAAATAAAAGGTTATTAAAAGACAGAAAATGGGAGGTCTTAAATGAAATTATTGAAAGGTGTAATTAAAAACAAGAGGATAATTTTGAGCGAAAAGCCAGATATTCCAAAAAATACAAAAGCCGTGATTATTATCTATCCTTTAGAATCTCCAACCAAAATCCAGAAGAGGCAGTTGGAAATCTTAAAAAAGGGATTTCCAATGGGTGGAATCCAATATACTGAAAGAAGGGAACTACATGAACGATAGACTTCCACTTGTAGATACAAATATTCTTTAACGACTCTGAGATAAATTCTCAAATCTTCTATACTCGGCAAGTTCTCTGATGCCTCTTTTTAATCAGAAATTAATTGTAATTGAACCGTCTGTTTCTTTAAAGTAAATATTGAATATGTATTATCAAGAGAGGACTTTTAAATTACAGGAATATAAAAAATTCTTACGAAACCCCTTCGTAAGTGGGGTACAAACAATGAGATTCACAAAATACTTACTTCTTAAATGGATTCAATATAACAAGACCTTTGATTTTTCTAAAATGCTCTTCGTCTCTGGTTACAAGAACCGCACCTTTTTGCAATGCTGTGGCTGCAATGATGGCATCCGGGATTTTTAATAAATACTGTTTTCTTAATTTTATGGTTTGCTCTGCAATAATTCTATCTACTTCATAAATCTGGAAATTTGACAGTAATTCCAAAATAAGTTTTTCTTCTTTGGATGTAATCTTCGGAAAACTGAGCAGTTCAATTTCCGTAATGATTGAAATGGAAGGGAAAGCAGTGCCCCGAACAAATTTATCAAATACCATATTTAATTCTTTATATCCTTGAAGATATTAAATAATTGAGTTGGTATCTAAGAGATAATTTTTCTGGCTCTGCAAGTTATTCTAATCCCATTCTTGTCTTATTGCCTTTTGATAATCAAGTGCATCAATTTTTTTATGCCGCCAAATACCACGAATTGATTTTAATATTGACCAATTAACAGGAGTTTCTTTTTTCAGAAAATGTCTCAGTAGATCAAGTGGGATTTCAATTTTAACTTTATCATCCTCAATGCTGATTTTATATTTTCTATTAAGATTCATCATAATAGTCAATTATACTAAAATTACTATGAATGTCAAGATTGCGATTTAAATCAAAAATAATCTTACCCAAATGTTTCACAGTATAGAAACTTCAATAATTTCTATTTTTTAGACACATAGATTATGCTCTATCTACCGCCTTGAGAATCCATTCTTTTAATTGATTTTTGTGGGGAACCCTGCTGACTGAGACCAGTTTCTTATTTATCACAAGGCCCGGGGTTGGAACCATTCCATATTTGCTTATCTCTTTTAAATCCCTGATATGCTCAATATCCGCAGCAAGATTCAATTCCTGGACTACTTCCCTTACTTCTTTTTCCAGTTTTTCACAATTTGGACAACCAGGACCCAAAATTTTTATGACCAAACCAGTCTCTTCTTCCTCAACCTCTTCACCCAGGAATTTTCGGTATTTGCGATAAAGGGCATTTTTGTAATCCTCTTCCACACTTGAAGGAATATAATTCTGTTCCTTCACCTTCTGTAGCAAAAAATCTTTTAAATTCTGCTCATCTGTAATCTGTGCCTGTTTTGCGGATTGAAAAATCTCATCTAAGCCAATGATACCAATTCTATTGCCCTTAACATTTATCTGCCTAATCCCCATAGTTTTTTCAATTGTAGTTGCCTGATTTAAATAGTTTCATAGCCAAATGGCCTTATAGTCGTATTGTCATATCGTCGCTATTCGAGCAGACTATCAGACAATTAGACAATCAGAAAATCAGACAAATTTAGCCCAATAAATTGGGCAACTACATTTTTTGGACAGGGATAAACCCTTCCCATATTCTGTATCCACGAAACCTCTCGTCTTCAGTTCGTTTTGTGCGATGAATCGCACCGCTACAATTATATTATTATTTCCACATCAACTATCCAACCATAGAACCAAAAAACCGTGTGGCTATAAGACAATGCGACCATCAGACTAAGTGACTATTTATTCAACTCTTCCTCAATCCATTGCTTAATCTGTGACTTTGCTGGAATCTTGCCACTGATAACGACTTTTTCATTTATAACCAATCCAGGGGTTGATAGTATTTTGTATTCCATTATCTTTTTCAGATCAGTGACCTTTTCCACACTTGCTTCAATATTCATCTCTTGAACGACCTCTTTGGTCCTCTTTTCTACTTCCTGGCATCTTGCACAGCCAGAACCAAGGATTTTTATGTTAAGCATAGTGCCTCCTTTCATAAGCGGACAGGGACAAGCCCTGTCCCTACAATTATTTACTTTTAGGAGTAGCGACCCTGATTTACATCAGGGGATTTTTCCCTTGAAAACCCCGCTCCTCACCTTTCCCTCTCTCCGTCTTAACGGGGAGAGGATTAAGGAGAGGGGTACCTTATGAAACAAATATCAGATATATTCCACCAATAATCACGAGCACACCACAGATTTTCTTTACAATAGATATGCCCTTTGATTTTTCAGACCAGTGTAGATAACTGCCAATGGCTTCAGTCAGGGTTCCGGCAAGCACAATCACTGAGCAATGGCCTATTGCATAGGCAGTAATAAGACCTATTGCATAGCCAAGTTTTGTTGATGCCACAGTGAAGACAACCCCAAGCATTGGTGCCATATAGGCAAATGTGCAGGGACCCAATGCTACACCAAATATCAACCCGAGAATAAATGCACCCCATAAGTTTTTTTTATCTACACCGACACCACCGCTGGAAAAGGGCATAGGAATTATGCCCAAAAGATGCAACCCAATAACAAAAAAAATTATTGCGATGATATAATTGCCGGTTTTTCCAATATCACCAATCATCCTGCCCATAAATGCAGTTATCAAACCAAGAGCACCGATAGTAATAAGAACACCTATAGCAAAGATTAAGGCGATTACAAATGCCTTTTTTATTGTTATCTTGCCCTGTTCTGTAATATAACCAACAACCAGCGGGATACTTGTAAGATGACAGGGGCTCAAGATGATACTAAATATTCCCCATAAGAATGATGCCGAGATTGCAATCACTGGATTCTGCTCAAGTGCCTTTGTGAACCAGGTTAGAAGTTCAAGCATAACAACCTCACTCCGTTCGGCGAAAATTCGAAATTCTAATTTCTAAATCCAAAACAATATATAAATTCCAAAATTCAATGTTCAAAACATGGATTTTTTGTTTGGAATTTAGTATTTCGGTCATTGAGATTTGTTTAGAATTTCGTCCACCAAGAAAAGTGGCGGATTCGTATTTAGAATTTTGCTTATCATTCAACTCCCATCCTCTTCAGTTGTGCTACGATGTCCTGTTCCGGCATAAATCCCTGATGCCTGTAGACCTCTTTACCTGATGAATCAAAGAAAATCTGGGTTGGGATAATCATTATCTTATATTTGCGCGCAAGTGCTGCATACTCACCGACATCAATGATTAAAATCTCAGCCTTGCCTGCATATTCCTTCTGTAATTTTTCTAAGATCGGTTGCATCATCTTACAGGGAATACAGGTTCCCCGTCCGAAATCCGCAAGCACAGGCCTCTTTGATTTCAAAGCCTTGCTCAGAGGGTTATCCGCGGTTGCCAATTCCTGCTCTTTTATCCATTTTTCATTCCGCACAATCTTTGCCTTTGATTTTAGACTATTAATAAAATCATCAATCTTTAACCGCTGTTTTTCTTCAAGTGCCATCGGTCTTAACTGCTCTTTGACAGATTCATAGTCTTTATTAGGCAACTGGTCCTTATATTGATTATAAAAATCCTTTAAGTCATTTTCACTCAGAGTTACGCTATTAGCAATCTTTTTCAAAAGGAGATTCACCATTATGTCCTCTTTCTTATCAGGATTTTGTTTAACATAATCTTTGTAATCTTCCTGATTATAAATCTTCTGCCTCTTTGCTTCGCTGATTAGCAATTGCCTTGTTACCAATTCTTCAAGGAATCCGGGTTTATCGTCTTTATAGTATTCTTTAATCTGAGAAGGCATTGTATTAAAAATGCTATCAAGTTGTTTCTTTGTAATCTTTACATCATCTACTATTGTTAAGACATCATCGGTCATTGCTGGCGGGTCACCAACGATCTTTTCTGATTTTGCCTGGACGATTGTCTCAACCGGTTTTTGATTTGGCTCTATTTTGGTAACTCCGGTTCTATAGACAGTTGAATCTTCTGTATCCGTTTTTTCATTCACAGGATTAATGGATACTTTTTTGCTTCTGGGAACTACAATAATAAATATAACCAGTGCAATAACAAGAATAATTGCAATTAGATAGTATCTTTTCATTTTTCTAAAACATAAATCCATATATCCAACCTACAATTGCCGAAAGGATAATCACCAGAAATATATAAGTAATGGTCCTTTTCACACCCATTATACTGGAGATAACCAGCATACTCGGCAGACTAACGGCTGGACCAGCAAGCAATAAGGAGAGTGCTGGACCCTTTCCCATACCACTACCAAGTAAGCCCTGTAATATCGGAACTTCGGTAAGGGTTGCAAAATACATAAATGCTCCAGAGACTGCAGCAAGGAGATTTGCCCAGAATGAATTGCCACCAACAAGATTTGCAATAAAACTTGATGGAATAATCCCACGGTCAGTATTCGGTCTGCCGAGTAAGAATCCTGCAACCAGGACTCCGGCAAATAATAATGGCAGAATCTGCCTTGCAAATGTCCAGGTAGAAAAGACCCAGTCCTTTCTTTCATCCGCATTGAACCACTTAAAGACTATAACCAGCATTATTATCAAGAATATCAAGACCAGATACCAGTGAATGTTATAGATTGCATTCCAGAAACCAATCGGTTCTTTTGGTTTTGCCCAGGCTGCAAATATCAAAATCAAAATCAGCGAAAGGAAGTATAAGAGATTCTGAACCAGTGTGCGTCCCTCTTTGCCGGTCTCTGATGTTTCAAAAGATTCTTCAGACTCTACTTTTTTGTCTTTGAATATCAAGGACATCAATAAGCCAATTATGACTGAGAAGATAACCGCACCGAGTGCCCTTGCAATGCCCAGTTCTGCACCCAGGATACGTGCGGTCAAAATAATTGCCAGGACATTTATTGCTGGTCCTGAATATAAAAAGGCGATGGCTGGTCCAATTCCTGCACCCCTTGTATATATTCCAGCAAACATCGGTAAGACCGTGCAGGAACAGACTGCAAGGATTGTGCCCGAGATAGAGGCTATTCCATAGGCAAGAACCTTATTTGCCTTTGCCCCAAAGTATTTTATCACTGCCTCTTTGGAAATGAAATTGCTAATTGCACCTGCAATGAAGAAAGCAGGGATTAGACAAAATAATATATGCTCCCGGGCATATTCCTGAATCATAAAGAATGCCTCAATGATTGCAGACTGAATGCGCACGCCCTCAAGGGGCACAAAGTAGAGAATCAGGAATACTGCGATAAAGATAATAAGCCTTGTTCGTTCTTTCATAATAACCTCACTTCGTTCGGTTATTTGTTGATTCAGACGGATAAAAGCAGATGCAAACGGATAAAGATAATTCATTCGTTTCCATTCGTCGAAATCTATCTGAATCAAATGTATTGGATTTAAAATCCGATAAATTCAAGAACACCTCCTTATTACCTTCGTGCCATCTCTTTCAATAACTCGCTCTTTTTCTTTAAATTTCCAATTATACATTCCTCAAGTATATCAATAATTTCAAAGATTCTCTGGTCTACTACCTCATACCAGACCTCAAGCCCTTTCTTCTCACATCTGACAATTCCGGCATTTTTCAGGATTGCCAGATGGTGTGAGACATTTGACTGTTCGGCACCAACATAGGGAATGATTTTACATACACAACAAGGACCATCCCGCAATTTTTTTAGAATCTTTAATCTCAATGGATGCGCCAGGGCATTAAAAATTCCGGCTCCTAATTCCATTATATCTTCCTTCTGACTTGCCATATAACACCCCTTTAAATTACCTCACTTTTTCTCAGCCACAATGGCTGGACGTTTGAAAAAATTACTAATAACGTTACCTTTAATGACGAAACGGGCAGCGTAACCATTTAACCTTACCTTTCCACCTTTAATTTGCAAGGCTATGCATAACCCTTTTTTGCCTTCAATTGCCACGAATTGCCTTCAAATTATATGATTATATCTAAATATTGTCATATGTCAATAGGGAATAAAAGAATCATTTTAAAATTGTGCTTGACATATTTTATTAACTTTGTTATAATACAATTGGTAGAGTGTATTATGAATTGTGCAATCTCAAAGATATTGTTTTTATTATATTCAAAAGATATTCAAACTACATTGTATAAATTTAATGAGGGCTATTGTGAATTCTGGTATCTGGTGCCTTTAACACAAATTTTCTCTACAGGTGAATTATCCGCTTCAGGAGAGAAGTTCTTTATGGTAAAACACATACGGGCGAACCAAAAGAATTATGGATATATGAGACCAAAGGAGTGCAGGTTCTATTTATGGACAAAGATAAAGATGGAATTTATGAATTTGCTGGAATATCAAAGATTGGGCAAGAAGAGAGAGAGGATAATTTGAAAGAAAGGGAGGTATTATGGAATTTATTATTCAGAGACTATTAAAAACTATTATTAATAGATCGGGCAGAAAAGAAATTTTGTATTGTATCTTGTTTTTTATTGTTGGTTGTGCCACAAATATTATTGCGGCGAGGTATTATCGCCTGCTTGAAAAAGAACGGCCGATTTTTTTAGGATTAAAAGGCATTGATTCAATTGCAGCTGATAAGTATTTAAATCTTCCTTCAGCCACCGAGAGAAAATTTTTTTATGAACAATACTGGCAGGGGAGGGATGAAGAGAGGCAGGAATTTGAGAGGCGCGCTGAATATGCATTTAAAGAGTTTGGTAAATATGCACCACTGAGTGATGAACGAATACCGATTTATGTAAAATATGGAAAACCCACCCGTCATTATGTAATAACCCCGGAAAAGAAGATTGGTATTGTGTCCAGAGAGTATGTGCGACCGGCTGAGATATGGACATACAAAGACAAGGGTATTGAATTTGATTTTATCAGACTGACCCGTGCTTATAAAATTATTGCCCGAAGTAGATTTGGAGACAGTGTTTTTATACCATTTTTGAAAGATGATACATCAACATTACAGATTAAAGATACAATTAAAGCCGGAAATTTAAATTTTGATATCTCATTTGGTCGGTTTAGACAACGCCGGGACCTTGTGCGTCTGGAAATCTATACCCGGCTTATGATTGATGATACTACTGATTGCAGAATAGCACGTAGATTAAGGATTTATGACCAAAATGACAGTTTAATAACTGACCGAACAAACCTTCTGATTCCTGCAGGTGGTGACAAGGATTATTTCTATGATGAAATTAATACCTGGTTATCTCCACAGAAATATAGGATTTTGGTTGAATATAGTGATTTAAAATCAAAATTAAATGGCAGGAAAGAATTTTTTGTTGACCTCCTTGATTATAAAGATGATGCCAAAAAAATAAGTGACCTGGTCTTTGCTAATCTAATTGATGAATCATTGAGTGATGAGAAATTTTTTAAACCGGTGGGCAGGGTAATTCCGATGGTTCACTCTGCACTGCCCATTGCCACACCATTCTACATCTATCACGAAGTTTATAATTTAAAGATCCAGGATGGGCAACATCTATTAAGAGTTGATTATGAGATATACAATAAAGAGAAGATGCGTAAAGAGATTGTTGATATTATGGGCCAGACTGAAAGCAGTGAAGGTGATATTGGATATATCGCAGCAAAATACCATCCGATGGATCTGCCGCCTGGCAATTATATAATTGTAGCAAAGATAACCGATATGCTGAGTGGAGAACAATATACTGTAATCGGAGAGTTCACCTTAGAAAAGGCAGATAAATAATTATGAAATTGATTTTGAATATAATACTTTTTATATTTTTTATAATTTTTGGAGCGTGTAGTATGAAATATATTAAAATAAGATATCCACAGACAAAAAAAATTCCCATAACCGATACACTACATAATAAAATAATTATTGATGAATACCGATGGTTAGAAAATTTTGATGATACAAGAGTTCAGGAATGGATTGATAAACAGAATTACCTGACACGTGCATACCTTGATAAATTACCCCAGCGGCAATATCTAATAAAGAGATTTACGGATTTAAGGCGCTATGATGATGAATCTGCACCACACAAGGTCCTTGCCGGTGAACGGATTTTTTATTCAGCAATAAAAAAAGAATGGGAAAGGTGGGCTTATTATACAAAAGAAAACGAAGAGGCAGCGTCCATAATTCTTCTTGACCCAAATCAATGGGGATTAAAAACTCTTGGTGCAGTTTATCCCTCTCGGGATGGAAGGTATATTGCTTATGGGGTTGAAGATGCAGGAAAGGAAAATCCAATTATAAAGATAATGAATGTGGAGACAGGAGAAGTTCTTCCTGATTCACTCCAGGGATGGCGCCAGGATGGCATAGCCTGGCTTCCCGATAATTCTGGCTTTTATTATACAGCAAATCCATTAAAAGGAACCGTTCCTGAGGGTGAAGAGAATTACTGGGATGCTGTGTATTTCCACAGACTTGGCACACCAAATACTCAAGATAAAAAGATATTTTATCATCCAGAAGTAAAAGAATACTTCCATTATGCTTCCATAAGTGAAGATGGTAAATTCGTACTGTTCAATCGCTCAATGTTTTACAAAAATGAAGTTTATATTCAAAGATTAAATTCAGATGAACCAATCCAACCTATCGTTATGGGTTTTGATGCCGAATATAACATTATACTGGTAAATGATCGTTTGATAATCAAAACTAATTATAATGCGCCCAACGGAAGGATATTGACAACAACCATTGATAAACTGGACAAAAAATACTGGGTGGAAATTATTCCAGAGAGCGATGATAATATTGAATATGTTGAGGCAATAAATGGTTATCTTTATGTAGTATATAATCACAATGCATATACGATAGTGAAGATCTTCACAATTGAAGGAGAATATATTAGAGATTTACCATTACCAACCCTGGGTAGTGCATGGGTTTGGGGATACTGGTCAAAGCCTGATGTCTGGGTTTCATTCAGTTCATTTACATACCCACCAACTATTTATAAATACGATTTTGAAAAAAATAGATTGATTCTCTACCACAAGCCGCCAATCGATATTGATCTATCCGAATTTGTTGTAGAACAGATTTGGTATAGTTCAAAAGATGGAACAAAAATACCGATGTTTCTTGTTCATCATAAGAATATAAAAAGAGATGGAAATAACCCGGTTTATTTAACAGGCTATGGTGGATTTAAAATATCTATAAGGCCACATTTTTCAGTAAATTATGCAGTTTTTCTTGAATCAGGAGGTATGATTGCAATACCAAATCTGCGCGGTGGAGGAGAATTTGGAGATGCCTGGCATAAGGCAGGGATGCTTGAAAATAAACAGAATGTTTTTGATGATTTTATCTATGCAGCGAAGTGGCTTATAGAAAATAATTATACAAATCCCCGGAAACTTGGAATCGGCGGGGGAAGTAATGGCGGTCTGCTTATGGGTGCGGTTTTAGTTCAGGCACCGGAATTATTCAAGGTCGTCTATGTAGGTGTCCCTTTGCTTGATATGCTCAGATATCACAAATTCAGTTATGCAAATATCTGGGCTGAAGAATATGGAAGTGCTGATAATCCAGAGCAATTTGAGTATCTTATAAAATACTCACCATATCATAATATCAAAAAATGTAAATATCCTGCTGTTCTCTTTGAAGCGAGCGATAATGACCCAAGATGCCATCCAATGCATGCAATGAAGATGGCAGCAAAGGTTCAGGAAAACCAGATTGGTGAAGAGCCGATTCTACTTATTGTGCGTAAGTATGCAGGCCATGGGGGCGGAACGACACTTTCTGAACAGATTAACGAAGATGTTGATGTGTGGGCACTCTTTATGGAAAAACTAAATTTAAATCCGCCTCAAAAATAATTTAATGCAGGAAGTGTAAAATTATTATTTTAGAGCAACAATTTTCCTACACTCTGTTGAATTATCAATATTCAAAATGATAAAATATGTACCTGAGGGAAGTCTCTTCCCGTTATCATCAAATCCATTCCACTCAATTATGTAATTACCTGAATTTCTTGCTTCTTCAATCAATGTTTTAACAATCTTTCCCGAAACATCGACAACTTTTATTGCAACTCTTTCCTTGCAGGATGGGATAAAGGCATTTATCTGACAGGGGAAATTCACTGGATTGGGAATAATCTTGATGTAAGGCTGGATAACCATATTTTCTTTATTCTCATTGATTACTAATGTGTCATGTATTAGAACATAGGTGTCACCAAAATAGTAGTCATAATACTGGTCACCACCGAAGATAAATGTGCGGTGATGAAATGGATCGTAAACCGCACAGGAACCCCTCCTTCCTTCTATATTTACACCAACCGGAATAATCTGTCGCCAGGCTAAACTTGTAAGATTCAATGCCCAGACATCATTGTAGTATAAAAAATAACCAGGATAATAGAAACCAAAACCGATTACCAAGTCCCGATTTTCACTGTCAAATATCCCCCAATGTCTCATTCTGAAACCCGGTGTCGTACCCGTGGGAAAAAGCTGTTGCCAGGATTCATTACCTAAGGTAAGGTCTAATGCCCACACATCATTGTAGGTAGCTGCGCCAGAACCACCAAAGATGACCATCCGATGTCCATTCGGGTCATAAATGGCAATATGTGAACCACGAGCGGGAGGCGGAGTGCCTGATGGATTGAGGAGAGTCCAGGTTAAATTATTGAGATTCAATTCCCAAGTTTCATTATATGCCTGACCATTGGCATCGCTTCCGCCAAAGATTATCACCCTATTATTTATGGGATCCATAATTGCAGTAGGTCCGTCTGACGCATTGGGTGGAGTTCCTGAAGGAAAGAGTTGAATCCAGGATTCACTTCCAGGTGTTAAATTTAGAGCCCAAACATCATGGAAGAAATTTACATCGGTACGACCACCATAGATTAATACGCGATTTCTGATTGGATCATAAGTCATTGCTACATCATACCGACCAGAGGGTAATGAGCCTGGAGGTGTTAATAATTTCCAGGATTCATTATTAAAATCGAGTGCCCAAACATCATTTAAATATGTGCCCCAGGGAAGTCGGTAATTGCCGCCTCCAAAAAGAATCATTCTTTGGTTTGCAATATCAGTTATCGCTCCTGCCATACTTCTTGGACAGGGGTTGGCAGTTATCCTCCATTCTGCCGCATAAATTAACTGAGTAACAGTGATTAGGAACAGAAAAAATTTCCTCATATTAACCCCCTATGATTTATTATAAATTAAATTTATTTATTGTCAACTCAATCGTTATTTTTAAAAAATTAAACAGGGCTGGTGAATTGGTTTCATCAGTTAGTATCGTTTTATAATCTTATTTTGACGAGGATTCAGGAATTCGACCGGGTAAAAATTTTAAAGATAGTAAAGCAAAAATAATTTCAGCGATGGTTATCCATAACCGAGATAATAGGCTTATTATTATCGCGACAGGTTTGGGAAAATACAAAGAGAGTAGCAAGGTTAATATTCCTTCTCTAATACCCAATCCAGCCGGTGCAAATAATGCGATAAATCCAAGATTCCAGGAGATTGCAAATACACCGGTAAGATCAATAAATTTGCTATAAGAGACTGGATAGAATGAATTGATCAAGAAGAAAAAACCGATTCCGTAAATTATCCAGGCAACTCCATATAATAATGTTAAAAAGAGCATAGAAGCGTAATTATATCTTAATTCCACAAAAGGGCGATTAAATATACTGCAGATAGTTTTCATAATTTTACCTGCAAAAAAAGGATGTAGGACAACTACAAAAATAATGGTCAATATAATTGCAAGAAAGATATAACTTCTTAATGTAGTAAAATTGTAAATAAATGGAGAGAATATAAAAATGATAAGCGAAGAGAGTAATAAAAGTCCTGTTTCCAGAGCCATACTTAAAAATCCTTTTTCTTCTTTCACCCCCAGTTTTTTTATAAAATAAACCCTTCCCGCTGCATACCAGATCTTGCCGGGCAAATATTTCCCAAGTATAGAAACACCGGTTATGGATAAAGAATGTTTGAATGAGATTTTTTCGCTAAGGTTTAATAAAATTTTCTGCCAGAGGTAGGCACCATATAGGAAGTTCAGAAATATAGGAATAAATGAAATTATTACAAAAAGAAGATTAAATTTTAATTTCTCAAAAGGTATTTCCTGCCAGGTTTGAATTAGATTTTTGCCTAAAAAGAAGAATATAATTACAATGATAATCCAGAAAATTATTTTTTTTAAAATCGCCATAAAATAATTAGTCGATCTCATTTTTATGTATTAAAAATAGTTTTATAAATATCTGCAACTTCATCTGCAGTCCTCTGCCAGGTGAATTTCTTTGCCTGTTCTATGCCCTTCTCTTTTAAGTCTTTTTGTAAATTTGTATCATTGAGTAATTGTTTCATTCCTTCATATATTTCTTTTATTGAATAGGGATTTATTTGCATTCCAGCATTGCCAACTATCTCAGGCAGGGAGCTCGTATTTGATACAATAACAGGTATGCCACAACTCATTGCTTCAAGTGCGGGCAACCCAAATCCTTCATAAAATGATGGCATAACAAAGATGTCTGCCATATTATAAAAAAATGGAAGTTCATTCTCACTGATATTTTCAAAATATCTTATTTTTTCTCCAATACCCAGTTTTTGAATCAACCTTTTAACTGATTTTGATTGCTTTCCTACTCTTACCAAAATCACATTTTTATATTCAGTGCTGAGCCGGGCAAATGCATAAATTAACCCGGGAATATTTTTCCTGTATTTCTCAGTTCCAACATTTAGAATGATTTTAGATTCTTCAGGTATCTGAAACTTTTTTCGATATATAAATTTATCCTCCATTGGTTTGAATATGTGGTGTTCAACACCAAGATATACAGTCTTTATTCTTTTTTCATCAATTTTATAGATATCAATCAAATCTTTTTTAGTAGAATTTGAATCAGCAAGTACAATTTTTGCCTTTTTCAATCCATTATATAGTAGTCGGCGCCAGATTTTTTCTTCAGAACGGTCTGGTGTTATTAAAGGTGCAAGGTCATGACAGGTTACGATTGAGTTTGATTTTGAGATTAAAAATGAAAGATTTTGATTGGCAAAGTGATAAAGGTCAAACTCAGGGATTTTATTACGGATACGTAACCAGAAAAATGGTTTATTATCGATCACAGGCATTTTTTTGTCTTTATGGATTATAGTTTTATCTTGATTTTTTATTGCCCTGTCTTTATAGTCTAAAATTAAAAACTCCAGGTCAAATCTATCTCTTAATAATTCATATATCTTAAATGCATATTTTCCCATTCCTGAATAAAAAGGCTGGTCATTGATTAGGGTAATTTTCATTTATCACGCTCAAATTTTTTTGATAATTCCAACTATTTCAAAAAACCCCTGCCATCGTTTTTTAATAAATAAATATTTTATGGCTTCTACATCAATTTTACTATATCTTATTTTTGAAACAAATCTTTTTTTTAATGAATTTAATTGGACAATTTTTTCCCATTCCAATGGGGGCATTAATCTTTCATTTCCAAATGGTTTTACAGGATAGCGGTCTGAAGGAACATTAAATAATATGAATTTTCTACAAACTCTAATTTGTTCAGATATAAGTTTTTTTATTTCTTCATTCTGAAAATGTTCAAAAAATCCTTGCGAAAAGCAAATCATAGTTGCGTTATCCTTAAATGGCAGATTAAAGGCATCTGCAACAACAAAATTAACTTTTCTTCCATACCTTTTGCAATTAATCTTTGCTCTTTTCAAAACTTCTTTATCATTATCAATAGCGATAACTGTTGGCAGAAACCAACTAATAAAAGCACTTAAGGCGCCGGTTCCTGTTCCAATTTCTATAACTGATTGAGGTAAATGCTTTATTATTAGAAAAATTAACTCAATATTGCAAATTATTCGTTTTGTAAATTTTATAATGTTTAATCTTTCTTTATAAAATTCCCGCCATAATAATTCTGTATCTTTCATATTTTTATTATATCTCTAATTTTTCTAAAGTCAATCAATTTCTTGTAGATGCAGTATTCTAAATTTGGTATGTAATTTTCATTAGGTAGCGATACGAAAAAGTAAACTCTTGACAATTTATTTGAGATAAATATAATATATATTGTTAGGTAATAGATAAATCTAAAAAAGGTATGTTTACTTTAACATTCCTTATCTTCATTCAAATTCAGTGGCGTGAAACCACGCAAGCCGATTTTCGTGATGGTATTTTTGAGAAGAATATATATGTATCTAATCGGAGTGGTGGGACTATAGAATTTGTCCATCGTTTTGATCTGGATAATAATGGATTTGTGGATTTATTTATTGCAGACCGATTATCTCAGCGTCACTATATTTATTGGGGTACTTCAAATGGATATAGCGTAAGCAATCGAACCACATATCCTACAGGTGGAACTGCAGGAAATTGTGATGGTGCTGATGTTGATTTTGATGGATATCCAGATTTTTTGGTTGTTCCATTACAAAATACATCGCTTTTTATTTATAGGGGGAGCACTAATGGACCAAGTCCATCTAATCCAATAATTCTCTCTATACCCAGTAATTGGAATGAATCGGGTATGTTTGCCGATTTAAACAAAGACGGTTATATTGATATCATCACGGGCAACCGGTTTGATAATCAAGCGAGTATTTTTTGGGGGAGTGCCTCGGGTTATTCAAATTCTAATTCTACAGAATTACCAACACAGAGTGGTCAGCACAATATTGAGATAGCAGATTTCAACAAGGATAATTGGCTGGATATTCTTTTTGTGAACGATAACGCATGCCAAAATTATATATACTGGGGGAGTTCCTCAGGATTTTCACCAACAAATTATCAGGCGCTTAATACCCCGAGTTTTCCACATGGTTCTTCAGTAGGTGATTTAAATGATGATGGCTACCTTGATTTAGTATTTACTACAAGACAAAATAACCAAGCTTATTTATATTATGGTAGCCAAACTGGTTACTCAAATTATTTGGTTTTGAATCCGGGTCAGGGTTATGGCAGTGGGTATGGTGGCAGTTCAATTGCTGATATGAATAATGATGGGTTTCTGGATATAGTTTTTTTCACGGTTGGTAATCCATTGATTTATTGGGGTAGTGCAAATGGTTTTTCTGATGCCAATCGGTTCCCAATACCAATTCAAGTTTGGGCTTCTGCAGGATTTGTATGTGATCTGAATGGTGATGGTCCATTAGATATTTTACTTGGTAATTGGGGTTGGGATGGCCTTACACGGATTGTCTGGGGTCCGGGTTTCACAACCTATCAGGTGCTGGGTGCTGATTATGACCATCATGGGATGTTTCGTGAGATTGGGAATGTTTATAATCGTAAGTATTATGAGGATTATATCTCATCGGTCTTTGATGCGAATGAAGAAGTCAACTGGGGTATTGTTGACTGGGATGATAGTCTGGCTCCAGGCACAAGTATTCATTTCTTTGTCCGCAGTGGCAATACACCAATTCCGGATAATTCCTGGAGTTCTTGGGATTCCCTGGGTAAGGGTGAGGAGATTCCAGATAGTTTGAATTCCCGTTATTTACAATACCGGGCAAGACTCAAATATACCAATCCTGCATATCTGCCTTATTTATATGAGGTGCGCATTGGTTATGGTCCTTCACTAAGATTGATTCTTGAGCCGAATTATGCGGATTCTACGCTTCCTAATCTCAGAATTGATTACAATATCAGGGTGATAAATATTGGGATTGGTCTTGATACTGTGGATTTAAGATACGAGCACAATACAATCTGGCAGATTGGATTATTTGATTCTACGGGCACGAATCCTTTAATTGATCATAATAACAATTCGATTCCGGATGTGATTATTGGTATCAATGATACAGTCTCGATTGTTTTGGCTGTTATTCCACCGGGTAATGCCCAGGGTGGCGAGATAGATTCCTTAAGGCTCATTGGTAATTCTAATATCAATCCTTTGTTAGCTGATACGGCTTATATTACTACAAAGATTCGTCGGGTTGCAGGGATTTTAATTGAGCCCGACCAGGTTGGTCATACTCCTGCGGGTGTGCCAAAGAGTTATGATTTATGGGTATATAATCAGGGCACGAATTGTGATACAGTGGATTTGTATTATCATCATAACAAACCCTGGGGTATTGTGCTCCTGGATTCTGCGGGTTTACCGCTTACCGACCATAACAACAATGGGTTTGTAGACCTCTGGGTTAGTAGCTTAGACTCAGTACGATTTAGACTTGTGGTCTATTCCCCGGATACGGCATCATCTGGTGTTGCGGATACTTTGATTTTAATTGGTCGTTCAAATATAAATCCGTTAATAATTGACAGTGCCCGGGTTATAACAATCATTGAGGGTATGGGTTCGATTATTATCTTTCCAGACCAGAATGCAACTGGTCTTCCTGGTAACTGGGTGAATTTTTCGATTACTGCCCGGAACAATCAGAATTTTGTGGATACGATTGATTTGAGGTATATAGACCGATTGGGATATAGTTATCAATTTTTGGATTCATCAAACAATCCATTAACCGACCACAACAACAATGGTCTTGTGGACCTGCCTGGTATAGGTCCATCAGGTGCTGAGATAGATTTCAATTTAAGGGTTTTAGTGCCTCAGAATACGCCTTCAGGCACAAGGGATACGATATTTGTTTATGGTTATTCGGGTCGTGATACATTGGTAAGGGATTCATCGATAAATATTTTGACTGTGGGTATGGTTGCCCAGGTTTTGATTGACCCCAATCGGAGTGATTCTGGTTATGTTGGAGATTCGATAGATTATCTTTTGTGGTCAGAGAATTTGGGCAATGCCAATGATGTGATAGATTTGGTGGTTATGGGTGGTGAATTTGAATATTCATTGCGTGATAAGAATGGTGATTTATTGGTTGATACGGATGGAGATGGGATGAGGGATTTGGGTGTGGTCAATCCTTTTGGTGGTTGTGAGAGTTTATTAGTGCGGGTGAGGATTTTGCAGACTGAGCCGGGTGTGGTGGATACGGTAGTGGTGCGTGCCTATTCCAGTAATAACACATTGGTTTACGATGATGCGGTGATAATGACGAGGAGTTTGGGTGGTGTCTGGGGATTGGATATAGAGTCGGATCAGAAGGATATAGTTGAGGTGGGTAGGAGTGTGGTTTATCCGTTGCGTGCGGTTTTACAGGCGAGTTTATCGGATGTGGTGAATATCAAGAGGAATGAGGAGGTTTCAGGTTGGCGTGTTGAGATATTGGATAAGGGTGATAATCTTTTGAAGGATAATAATGGTGATGGTTTGATTGATATAGGTTTAGTAGGTCCGAATGTTCCCTGTGATTTTATGGTGCGGGTGTTTGCGCCTGAGGAGTTTGATTTTACGGGTTTAATAGATACTTTAATCTATTTTGATTTAGTTATATATGGTGAGTGTAGCAGGGATGAGGGGATAAGGGATAGTGTGTTTTTGCGGACGATACTTGTGCCGCCGTTTGAGGTGCATAATTTTCGTAATCCGTTTCGGGAGCGGACGCAGTTTATGTTTAGTTTGCCGAAGTCTGGTTGGGTGAGTTTAGAGGTTTATACCCGTGCTGGTGAGTTGGTGCGTAAGTTAATAAAGGATGTGCATTATGATTTTGGGATTCATTACTATCCCTGGGATGGTAGAAATGATGCGGGTCAGCGTTTGGCGCCTGGTGTATATTTATATGTTTTTGATTTCATTGCTGATGATGGTGAGCACAGGGTTGAAAAGAAAAAGGCAGTGATATTAAAATGAGACAAAATAATTAAAGAAAAGGGGTGGGATATGAATATAATTTTTTATCTATTCTCTGTATTTTCTCAAGGTGATGTTGGCACAACGATGTATCCATTATTAAAGATTGGTGTTGGTCCCAGGCCTGTGGCAATGGGTGAGGCATTCGTTGGACTTGCGGATGACATAACTGCATTATACTGGAATCCTTCAGGACTATCAAGCATAAGAGATTTACAATTCTTTGCATCCCATCACGAGTGGTTTCAGGATATTCGGGATGAGTTTTTTATCTTTGGTATGCCTGGTCTTGATGGCTATCTTGCATTGAGTGGAGTTTATTCTGCAAATAAGGATGTAGAAATATGGGATGAGAACAATAACTCACTTGGAACCGGTAATGTGTGGAGTGGAATTTTTACAATCGGGTATGCAAGAAGTTCAAAAGAAAGAATCTCTTATGGACTTGGAATAAAAACGATGATTGACGACCTTTATGAACAGAGGCTTTATGACTTTGGAATTGATATTGGTGGAAAGATAATTTTAAATAAGGATATAAATATTGGTGGTTCAATAAGAAATTTGAGTTATCGGATAGATATTCCTACAGAGATAAAGATTGGTTGTTTATATCAGAAGATCAAGAAATTGAAACTATTGCTTGATTTAAATCTGCCATTAGATAATCTCATTCGTGCAAATTTTGGTTTGGAGTATGATTTAAATCAAATATTCTCTATGCGTGCAGGCTGGCGCAGTGGACCTTATAATGTATCTGAACTGGGCTGGTTATCAGGTTTTACCACGGGTTTCGGAATAAGATATTCAAATATAAAATTTGATTATGCATTTGTGCCTTATGGTAAATTAGGTATTACCCACAGATTTGGTTTGACCGGAAATTTAGGTATAATTAAGCCATTCAATCTATTAAGAATTGTGGTAATTGATGGTGATACAAAAGAACCATTGGTTGCAAATATAAGTCTTACAGGTATAAAACAGGGAAGTTTTCAGACTGATAAAAATGGAAAAATAGAATTTAAAAATCCTGGTTCAGGTGGGATTATCATCACGACATTTGTTCCTGGTTATCCCGAGAATGTAGATTCATTATTTGTTGAGCCCGAGGGAAAAACAGAGAAAATAATCAATCTTTATAAAACAAAATTCGGTATTCTGCGCGGAATGGTCTATGATGCGGTTACTAAAAGACCGATCAATGCAACTATATTATATAAAGGTATGACAATAGGTACGATTGACAATGATTCTGTTTCAGGTTCATTTGTACTGCGTAACCTACCAGCAGGTGTTTATATCCTGACTGTCTCAGGCAAGGACCCAAGATACATTGCCCAGAGCTGTTCTCTTATGATTGAACCGGGAAAATTGACTGAAAAGGAATTCTATCTCATTAAAAAGCGCGAGAAGATTATATTAAAGGGTGTCAATTTTGATACAGGAAAAGCAGATTTAAAACCCGAATTTTTGCCATTTCTTGATGATGCTGGAAGAATATTGCTTGACAATCCAGATATAATCGTAGAATTGAGCGGACATACAGACCCGAGAGAAATTAATACTACTGAATTTCCTTCAAACTGGGAATTGTCCCTGGCAAGGGCGGAGGCAGTGAGAAAATATTTGATTGAGAAATTCAATATCGCACCGGAGCGTCTCATTGCAAGGGGTTATGCAGACACCCAGCCCATCGCGCCGAACGATACCGAAGAAGGAATGGCAAAAAATCGGAGAACTGAATTTAGGATTATAGAAGAGTAAAAAATAAAAAATTTCACAAAAATTTCACAAAATGAGGGTATAATAAATTAAGGAGGTTTTATGGCTATAATTTTAATCTATCTAATAACCTTTTCTAATAACCAGATTGTAGATACAGGTCGGCAATACGACCAGAAGATGCACAACATCAATAATATAGAATTCGGAATAACGAATTATGGCAAAGTGGGGATGCCCTGTTACTGGCCTAAAGGAAGCGGTCATAACTATATCTTTGGTTCTGGAATATGGATTGGAGCAATAGATTCAATGACCTGTGATACAATGGTAACTATTGGTTATGGACCCCATGCTGGAGAATTTGAATTTGTACCGGGTTTGTATGGGCAGGACCCGAATCCGCCTTATGTTATAATCTATATATATCCAGACCTCTGGCCTGCACCGATAGATTCATTCCCTATGGCGCCTCAAATGCCGAATTCAGACCAGGATTCCTGGTGTTGTTATAATGATTGTGATTCCACCCATCATATGCCCAATGATACAAAACCGATTGGGATTGAAGTATATCAAACTGGTTATGTGTGGGCTGATTCATTATTTGCAGATATGGTTTTTTTGACCTTTGAAATAAAGAATGTTCTCCATAAGCCAATTAAAAATCTGTATGCTGGATATTGCACTGATTGGGATATTGGCAACGAATCCGGAACAAATGCCAATGATATCTGCTCAGCAATTATTGGCAAGTGGTATGTAGTAAATGGTGAGTCAATCTGGATTGACAACCTCGCATTTCAATGGCAGATCGAAGACGAACCTGGTTGGGATGATGTTGGTTCAATCGGGATTGACTTATTACAGACACCTTTTGATTTACAATGGGGACAGGATAAGGATAATGATAGTATTTGGGATCAGTATGAAAGGGACAGTGCTTATTATGTAAACAACCTGCCTCCATTTAAATGGGATGTTGATAATGATGAATTATTTGATTGGCGCGATCCATCAGAAAATCCGCAATTAGGAATGACTGCGTATAAGAGATTCATACTATCCCTTGAACCAAATAAAGACAACGAGCGATACCTTACACTTGCTGGGTACAATTTTGTAACAGGTCAATATGAGCCTTATGATACAATAATTCCACAACCTGATGACCAGAGATTCCTGGTGGCAAGTGGTCCATTTGAATTGATGCCTGATTCCAGCGTTACGATCGTTCTGGGTTTTATGTTAACATACTGGGATAGAAATAATCATACAATACCTGATACAGAAATTGTTCTCATTGATCACAGATTGCAATCATATTACAATTCAAACTATCGATTGGATGTAGAAGAAATATCTTCAGTTAATTCTGTGATTAAAAACTTTTTTATCAAACCAAATCCAGCCAGAAATTGGGCAACGGTGAATTTTTCTTTGAGAAAACCGAATTATGTTACACTCAAACTCTATAACTCTCTGGGCCAACTTGTAAAGAATATCCTTGATGAGAATAAAAAATCAGGAGAATACAGTATAAGAATCAATACCAGTGGATTAGCATCAGGAACTTATTTTCTTTTACTAAAAACAGGTACTGAAATTAAAAGCAGAAGACTGGTTATTATAAACTGATAATAAGGTTAAAGCAGACAAATAAAGATTTGAAACTATTACCTTAAGTGAACTACCTTTTCAATATTTTTATCACCTTCAACCTCTAACTGCACAAAGTAAATGCCCGCAGCCAACCTGCGACCAGAGTTATCTACTCCAGGCCAGACAACAGTTGACCATCCACCATTTTCTGCTAATTGAGAAAAATTATAGACCAGCCTGCCTGTAACATCATATATTTTAAGGCTAAAGTCTTGATCAACATTTTCTTTTGTGATATGTGATTTGTGATTTGGAATCTGGAATTTAATGGTAAGGCAGTTTTTGAAGGGATTGGGGAAGGTTTCTAAATTTAACTTTTGGAGGTGCGATTCCATATTATATTCTTCAATATCTGTATTATACTCAACCACCACATCATCAATATAAAATCCTTCTCCTGTCTTTCCATCATTATCGCTCACGAAGGCAATCCGAATCTGGATTGAATCACCCGCTGAATAATCGTCAAGCAAATATTTTTCACAGAACCAGTCACTCTGAATAGGCCTTTGCCTTAGTGCGCCACCAGTTCCAATGAAATCAAGGGTATCAGCCAGGGAATTATGTATAACAATTATATATATACCATCGTTTCCATAGATGGGAACCTGAAACCAGCGGTGAAATTTTAATAAGGAATTTTTCTGAATCATAAAAGGTATGGTCTGGATATAACAATTCATATTATTGATATATTGTCCAGTTGTATCGTTGCCACAATACCAGGAATGGAATTGTGAAAAATATCTTCGGTTTGATATATGCCAGAGATTATTTAATCCACCAGTGGTCCAGAGATTTGCACCCGATTCCATATTATCAAAAAATCCGGTCTCTCCGATTAGTACAGAGACTGTATCAGTAAACAAATGATTTTCTGAATGAATGTTCAAAAGAAATTTAGAAATATAGGGTAAAGGACAAAATGGACTTATATATACAACAAAAGGTTCAGATGCGTTCTTTAATGTTTCAGCCGGGATTTCTCCGTAGCGGACAGTATCAATAAGCACAAATCCATAAGGATTTATAGAAGATAATTCAGCGCGAACCGAATGCCCTGCGCCATAACCATAATTTTTTAGATTTATGTATAATGATTCTATCTGCCCGGGCAATGCAGGTAGGGTTGTTATATCAATCCTTTCTATCTTTATTTGTGGTGCACCGACAAGTATATTAGGTTTGAATATAAGATTCTGGTTATTAAAGATAATTCGGAGATTGAATTCAATACAGGTTCCATTCTGTGCATTATTTTTTATCTTTATCCCAAAGGCATTATCAATCATTATCGAATCATTCGGCAATAATGAATCAACGATTGCAGTGCTATCAAGAACAATGGCAAAGGTATCATTTGTTGAAACTACCAGCTGAATATTCCTTGCAACGGTATTCCCGCAATTGATTATCTTTGTAGTAAGCAATATATCTTCGCCCGGATTTGGTATATGGTCATTATTACCAAAGATGTCATTTATTAACCAGCCGCTATAATTGACATACCCTCCAGTAAAGACTGGAATCACTGATTCAGTCAACAGATAATTATGGCAGGTTATGGTGAGGTCAAAAATTCCTGCTGTATAAGCATTTGCATTCAAAAATATAGAGCCACTTGCATCGGTATATCCAGAAGAATACGACTCATTATTCTTCATCAGACAGACAAGGGCATTGCGCAGAGGTGTATTTGTTTTTTTATTCTTTACAGTAATCAATACTTTTGTATTGCCTAAAGGAAGATAACCCGGTGCGAAGGCAATCATCGTGTCCGGAACCCTTGTCCAGACCGGCATTTCAGGGTCACCAAGGAGATTTAATTGATACTGGTGCCAGCGATATACATTTTCTTCCCTTGAATAAGGGATGTAATGTGCCTTTGCCATTGCTAACGCCTCACCAAGATGATAGTTATCTTCTTTAAGAAGGGAATAAAAAAATCTGGAGTCAAATCTATCAGAATAACCAAAACCAGGATTTCCTGGAGAACCCCAGCCATAACTTGAATTCCCAATAAATGCCACACCACCACCATTTGGACTATTTACAAATGCCTCAGAAACAGATGCAGAATCAAAGGCATTTGTCCAGCATCCAATTGAATATAGTATACCATATCTTGGACCATTTGTAATGGTGTCAAAATCAGCATTATATATCCTGTGTGGCCAGCCACCAACTGAAATCAAATTTATCCAGCCATGACCATCATGATTTATTAGATTCTGTCCCTGCCTTATTGCCGCCATAACTGCTTCTTTTGTTTCATTGCCAAGGCTCTGATATAGTTTTGTGATTTGAAAATAATCGGGGAATGATGTATTTCCTATCATATTTTTATGCACACCCTGATCTGTATATGGATCCTGCCATAGTATCTCTGCAGTAAATAATCCATTGTCAAGATATTCAACCAGTGGATTTTTTTCATATATCAAAACCTTTTCTACAAACTTTTGCGCCTCAGCAATTGTATTGACTGGTGCCCTGCCAATGATTAAATCCGGATATAGATCAATACTATCTTCAATCTCACCATAACTTCTATCATTATCAATGTCCCAGGTTCCCTGAAGGTCTGCATAATACAAATCACAGGGCATTGTATCCTCACGTCCTGGATATATATTGGCACTGCAGGTCATTGCATAGGCAAATCTGCAGGGGACATAATCAATATCTCCACCGATAAGGACATAGACCCCACCTGAATCCTGAAAGGTTTTTAAATAATTCCTTATCCTTGCTGCACTATCCTCACCAGGATAATGGTTGATTATCCAGCTGACATTCCGCACACAGGCAGGTATTCCTTTCTTTGTCTTCCAATCAGCAAGCCGTTGAAAGACTGTATCCATGGGCGATTCTGTGATTATTACATACTGCAATTGGCTTCGTTCAGTTCTTTGAGGAAATGTAAAAATCTCATCGCTATTGGATACAATTTTCTTTATCAAATCATTATTTGTCCTGAGTCTTTCGCCTCCCTGGTAGTGAAGGGCAAATTTTATTGAATTATAAACGACAAGTTTTTTTGATAGTGGATAATAATGAAAAGGAACACATAGAATTTCACAGATCTGATAATTGCCAAGAATACCTGACCCTTTTATCTGTAATATATCTTCAGGATAGGGGTTTGAGGAGAGATATATACTTTTATCTGGTTCTTCATTTATCACAGTATTTACCTGTGATAGTATCACTGGTTTTCGGACAAATGATAATCCAGAATAGAGTTCAAATTCCTTTTGAGTTGTTGAGATGATTTCAATCTTTTCAATTCTTGCGCCAAGAGGCAGGGCAATACTTATTGTCTTTGAAGGCAATTCTGGTGCACCAACTGCATCCGTAATCTCCCAGCCTGGTAACCTTAATTTTGTCGTATTTTCTGATTGGATAAATTGTAATTCACTTACTTCAAATTCAAAATTGCCCGTATATATTTCACTTAAAAAAAATAGAATTAATATCAATTTTATACCCCGGCAAAATTTACTCGGTTCCCACCCATTTCTTTTGCTTCATAACAGGCGTGATCAGCAAGGTCAATTAATTTTTGTTTTTCTCTTGCATCCTTTGGAAAGACCGAAATGCCAATGCTGAGCGTCACCGGTGGATCAAGATTTTCTGATTCAATCTTCTTTCTTATCCTTTCTGCAACGACTAAGGCAAAATTGGCATCGGTTTCAGGGAGGACAGCGATAAATTCATCACCACCATATCTGCCCAAAAAATCAACATCCCTGATCGTTTCTTTCATCAGGTTGCTGAATTTTTTAAGAATATCATCGCCAGCCGAATGTCCAAACTTATCATTATAACTTTTGAAATTATCAAAATCCATCATTAATAGTGCAAATGGTCTGCGATACCTTTCTGCCCTCCTAAGTTCATTTTCAATCATTATCTCAAAACTGCGACGATTTGGCAATCCTGTAAGTGGGTCTGTAAGGGATAATCGTTTTGCCTCTTCATAGAGCCTTGCATTCTCCAGTGCAATGGCAATCTGGGCACTAAGTGTAGAAAGTATTCTTATGTCATCAGGGGTGAAACCATCAATCTCAGGACTTTCCACATCAAGAACACCAATAAGTCTTTCACCTATCATCAATGGAAAACATACCTCGCTCTTTGCTTCCTTTACGCCGGGTATATAATATGGGTCTTTTGATACATCGGGTGAATAATACATCTCTCTTGTTGCTGCGACATGGCCTGTGATACCAGTTGAACCAATTTTTATCTGTATATCCTTTACTGATTCTGGATAATTTATATATGAACAGAGTTTCAATTCTTTCCTTTCTTCATCAACCAGGAATATAGCAAGATTCAAATAACCAAATGTTTCGGTAAGCCGTTTCAGAATATTGGCTAAAAGTGCATTAAAATCAAGGGTTGATATAAATGTTCTGCTCACTTCATAAAGTATTGCGGTCTCTTGCGCCTCTCTTGTAATCTTTTTGTATAATCGTGTATTATCAAGGGCTATTGCTGCCTGGCTGCATAATAACTGGAGATATTCAATCTCTGATAGAGAAAAATCCCTTGGTTTTTTTGAATCGACATAAAGTATACCAATGAGATTTTCCCTTGCAATCAAGGGCATTGCGGCTACTGCCATTCTCCCTTTTTGGAGTGCGATAGGATTTACATTTTCGTATTTGGTTAAGTCATTTATGATAAAAGGCTTCCGTGTTTTTAAAATCTCACCAGAAATTCCATTTGTGAGGCGAGCAGTTGTTTTATATCTTTTTATCTCACCGGTTTCTTTTGAAAAATCATAGGATTCAAGGACGGTTGCGGATGGTTCATCAATCACCAGCAGGCTTGCTGCATCGGTATGGGTGATTTTTATTGCTGAGTCAAGGAGGACTTTAAAGATATTTTCCGTCTCAAAGGTTGAACTCAGGGTTATACCGATATGTTCAAGTTCTGTTACAATCTTTGATTTCTCTTCAATCTCATTTATCAATTTTGTGTGCTCAATTGCAAGGGCAGCAAGTTTACAGAAGAAATCTAATGCAGAAAAGTCTTCAAATTTTTCAATTTTTTCACGATAGTAAAGATTTAAACAACCAATTGGTTCATCTTTCAACAAAAGCGGGGCTGTAACTAATGATTTGAGCCCTTCTTTTTTTATCCATTCAATTGAAAAGAGATCGTTCTTTTCCTCAAAAATTTTTATTACATCAGGCACAAAACGGGGTTTTTTCTCTATGCAAACCTTTCCTGCTATTTCCTCACCCTTTTTAACCTTTACAACCTTCAGGTATTCACTTGAGAGATTTATTGAATGGGCGATAGTAAGGTATTCTTTTTCTTTATCAAAGAGCATAATTGCGCTTGCCGAAGCATTAAAGAATGAACAGGCGTTCCTGGTGATTGTTTCAAATGTCATTCCAATGGACTTGTGTTCAAGAAGGGACTGGGCAATCTCAGCAATCTTTTCTGGCAAACCGCTTTGTTCCATCAACAATAATTATATAGAATAAAATTTGATTGTCAAGGGTTCAAATTCATAAAATACCCTGTGATTGACACAGTTTAAAATTTGGGTATAATATTTTTATGAGGAAAAATCGAAGAAACATAATTTTGCTCTTTTTCTTAATTCTAAATTCCTGTGGTATGCCACCAAAGGATAAGGCTTTATCAATTTTAAAAGAGGGAATTAAGGATAAATCAGAGATAATCCAAGTGAATGCAGCAAAGGCGCTCATTGAAGCCGGAGATAAAAATGGCTATGATGTCATTTATAATATACTCCAGAATGGGAGTAAGGATGCAAAAGTATCGGCGCTGGTCGCCCTTTATGCATTGAAAGAAAGGGTTTATTCACCGGTCATTGTAAAATTATGCAATGATTCAGAACCACTGGTCAGGGCTGAGGCATACCATCTCATTTCCTTGAGCAGTGATACGGGCTATTATAAGATTCTAATCCAGGGCACAGATGACCGTATTGCGAGGATAAGAAGATATTCTTATCAAGGATTGGTTAATTTTAAAGATATTCAAGGTATTATCCGGGGTCTGCGGGATATAGATCCTCTGGTCAGGATTTCTGCAGCAAAATCCCTTGGTCTATTAGGTAAACAGGAGGCAAAGGATTTCATTAAAAAAGAGATGGATCCAAAGAATCCCAATGTTGAAATCTGGGCACAGGCTGTTCTTGCCCTTGGTGAATTAAAAGATACCTCTGCAATAAAATATATCAAAGATCTTTTGACAGATACACCCTGGGATCTGAAGATTGCTGCGGCAGAGGCGCTCCTTATGTTCAAGGACAATTCTGGTGTTGAGATATTAAAATCTGGTTTACAGGCATCAGACCCATTTGCCCGGGTAAAAGCAGTTGAAGTTATGGAGAGGTTTCCCCTTCCTGAGTTTTATGATTTATTAAAGACGGCATCAAAAGATGAATACATAAATGTTTCAATCAGCGCGATAAATGCACTTGTGAAATATCAGAAAAAAGAAAATTTAAAATTATTTGAAGGTCTGCTTTCCGCACCAAATCCCCTCGTAAGAATTACCTCAGCAGGTGCTTATTTGAGGAGTTTGTGATATGGCTTTGAAGATTTATAATACGCTGACCAGAAAACTTGAAGAGTTTAAACCAATGGCTGATGTGGTGCGTATCTATTCCTGCGGATTGACCGTGCAGGGACCACCACATGTTGGCCATATCCGTGCAGCAATGACCAGGGATATATTGAGGCGCTGGCTTGAATTCCTTGGTTATAAAGTAAAGTCTATTGAAAACTTTACTGATGTTGATGATAAGATAATCATCAAACAAAAGGAATTGAATTCTGACTGGCGGATGATTGCTGAGGAGAATATTCAAAAATATATTCTATTATGCGAACATTTGAATATTTTAAAACCCCATTATTATCCAAGAGCATCACAGCATATTGAAGAGATAATTGATTTGATACAGCGTCTTGTTGAAAAAGGTTTTGCTTATGAAAAATCTGGAGATGTTTATTACAGGGTGCGCAAATACGCTGAATATGGCAAACTTTCCAAAAAGAGTATTGATGAATTACAGAGTGGGGCAAGGATTGAGCCAACAGAACTTAAGGAAGACCCGCTCGATTTTGCCCTCTGGAAGGCAGCAAAGCCAAATGAACCTTACTGGTTAAGTCCCTGGGGAAAAGGCCGTCCGGGCTGGCATATTGAATGTTCAGCAATGTCAATGCATTATCTTGGTGAATCATTCGATATCCATACCGGTGGTGAGGACCTGATATTTCCACACCATGAGAATGAGATTGCCCAGTCAGAGGGTGCAACCGGAAAGAATTTTGTTCGCTATTGGTTACACAATGGAATGGTTAATATCACCGGTGAAAAAATGTCGAAATCAACCGGTAGATATTTTTTAATGGAAGATATTGCAAAGGATTTTTCTGCGAATGTCATAAGGTTATTCTTGCTCAAGACCCATTATCGCAGTCCAATAGAATTTTCAAGAGAAAGGCTTGAAGAGGCAAAATCTGCTTTTGAAAGGATACAGACCTTTATTATCAAATTCAACGAGCCAGCTAAAGAACCAAAATTACAAAAACTGGATGAATTTATCCAGGCAATGGATGATGATCTTAATACACCAAAGGCACTGGGAGTAATATTTGATTTAGTCAGCAAAGGTTATGAAACAGGTGAACCAGATATTGCAGAAAGCATAAAACATTATTTAAGGATACTTGGTTTTATTGAAGAAAAGCAGAAGAAAGATGATTTGTCTCCCAGACTCATAGATATAATCCTAAAAATAAGAAATCAATTGAGAAAAAATAAACAGTTTGAATTGTCAGATGATATAAGAAATAAGATGATTGACCTTGGCATAATCATTGATGATACAAAAAATGGAAGTACTTATAGATGGGAGGTAAAATGATACAGGTTACACAATTAAAAAAAGGAACGCTTATTAAACTTGAAAATGAGCCTTATGTAGTATTATCAGTAACCCATATCACACCCGGTAACTGGCGGGGAATGGTCGTGTGTAAAATCAGGAATTTGACATCAGGATTATCAAAAGAAATAAGATTTCGGTCGACGGACAGGGTTGAAGAAGCAAATGTTGAAGAACAGGAAATGGAGTATATTTATTATAATGATGGAAAATATTATTTTATGGATCTGGAAACCTATGAACAGATACCATTAGATGAAGAATTACTCGGCGAGAACGCAAAATTGTTAACGCCGAACATAAGGGTTAAGGTTCAGTATTTTGAAGGGAAACCATTCGGTGTAATCCTGCCAAAGACCGTTATCTTAAAAGTTGTGGAAACCCAGGCATATATAAAAGATGCAACAGCGCAGGCACAATCAAAGCCAGCAGTGCTTGAAGGTGGATATAAATGTCAGGTCCCACCATTTGTTGAAGTTGGTGATTTAGTAAAGATCGATACAGAAACAGGGGAGTATCTTGAGAGGGCATAGGAGGTTTTATGGCTGAAGATTTGAATGAAGAGATAAAAAAGATCGCAGAAAAGATTCCAGGATGTCTTTATGCAAGTCTTGTTGGCTATGATGGTATATCAGTTGCCCAATATGTAATAGAGGCAAATTTTGATGTAAATCTGTATGATGCAGAGTTATCATCATTGCTGTTAACATCAAAGGAGATAAAGAAAAATTTAAATCTTGGAGCCGAGACTGAATTGATATGGTTGACACAGAATGTATTTTTTATAATCCAGCCCGTGGGTGAAGATTATTTTATTTATACCTGTTTAAAACCTGTGGGTTCAAACCCTGGGGTTGCCCGAATAGAGATGAACAAAGCAAAACAGAGGTTAATGGATATCATATATCCAAAATCGAGCGCATAAGGAGGGTGTATAAATTAAATCGTTAGGAATAAAAACCCTCTTTGCAATAATTTCTGGAATACTGTTTGACTCAATATTCAATCCTGAAATAAAAATTTATTTAATTATTATTGGCTTTGCAATAATTTTATGCCTTTTCTCAAAAAACTTTCTTTTTTTAATCCTGATAGTCTTATCAGGTATAAATATACATTTGCGAAGGCCTGTCTTAGATTCTGCGCTGAATAAAAAAATGATTTATCAATGTGTAGTAATTGGTGAAGACCAGAAGGATGAAAGTATTAGATTAAAATTACATATCAAAAAAGTAATAATAAACAGGGATACAATGTCAATCTCAGTCTATGCTGACCATTATACTTATCAAAAAGATGATTACCTTGGAAAGACACTTACAATAAAAGGAAGATTGATTTGCAGGCCGATACCACACCAGTCAAATCTTTTGATAGGTAGTATAATAAATAAAGATTATAGTCTAAGTTTTGCCGGAAGGATATTTAATGCGGTTTATGGATACATAAACAGAGTTATTAAGCATTCATTGAATCCCGAGTATATTCCGATTGCTCAAGGATTGATTTTGGGTGGCAGCAGCCGTTTAAACCCTGAATTAAAGAATGTATTTACCCGGGCAGGGGTATTGCATATCCTTGCAGTTTCAGGATTGCATACTGGATTTATCCTTGCAATTTTGGGAACGATATTTATGCCAATACCAATCTCTCCAAAGATAAAGTTCTTTTTAATAATCATACTTTTGCTATTTTATGCTGGAATAACTGGATTCAGACCGAGTGTAATAAGGGCATTCCTTATGGCATTTCTATTTGGGTTGAGTTTTATATTGCAGCGCCAGGTCGATACGATCCATATTGTGAATATGTGTGCCCTGCTCCTTTTATTATTTAATCCTTTTATGCTTTTTGATATAGGTGCACAATTATCTTTTGGGGCAGTCTACGGAATAGTTTATCTATTACCGAGAATAAATGATATTGTTCTAAAAAATATAAAAATAAGTATTCTAAAACCAGTTCTCTGGTCAATGGCAACATCCTTTTCAGCCCAGGTCTTTGTATCGCCCTTTTTGATCTATTATTTCAACAAATTACCAATACTTGCAGTATTTTCAAATCTTCTTATTGTTCCAATTGCATCTCTGATAATCTATCTCTTATTCTTTATAATCTTCATTTCACTTATATCTACTTCGGTATTAAATATCATTTCTTTTTTTATAAATCACATAATATGGCTACTTGAAAGGATTGCCAGATTCTTTTCTTCCATACCATTCTCATCATTGAGTATCAATTTATCCCCGATTTTGCTTTTTTTATTCTTTTTTATTTTTCTCAAAAAAACGCGTAAAATTGCCATTTATTCAATCTGCATAATTGCAATAATATCTTCATTATGCTCATTGATTCCGGTTTCTTCAATAAAGATGACAAATAATACTGCATTGATAACACTGCCAAATAAAGAAAAGTTATTAATATATAATGGAAGTTCTGATTTCCTGGAAAATATGGAGATTGAAGAGGTTGATTATTTGCTTGCTCAAAAAAAATTAATAAGATATAAAAAAGAGTTTATCCCTTTTCCCAATGATTTTTATTTAAAAAAAATCAGGATTGGTGAATTTTTAATAGTACTTGAAGATGAAGCAGTGATTTATTGGCGTCAGAATAGATTTATCGTGCCTGATAAAGGATATGAGAATAAGATAAAAAATATTATTCTTGTTGATGGGGGTGTATACCAATTTCTATCTTTAAAAGATTCCTGGTTAGATTCTTTTTTTACCGATATTAAGACAGGGTTTGGTTATCTTATTGCCTATTTTTAAGTTATATTTTAGGTCATTTTCCCCTTGACTTTTTTTAGGTTTTTGATATAATATATATGCTCAGTTAAAAA
>DAIRCK010000010.1:0-92563 GCA_036796695.1 bacterium | reverse complement strand
ATCTTTTGAATTATAGCAAAAAATGGACAGAGGTCAAATGGCCTAAATGTTAATTGTTTAAGTGTTTAAATGTAGAAAAACAAATTTTATATTTTGAGTTAATTGTGCAACCAGTGATTGCATTTTTTTCAATCTGTAGGGCAAGGCTTCAGCCTTGCAAAAAGAATTTTTTCCGGTTAATTTTCAGGCATTATATATTTATTGAATATTTTTAAATTATCAATGTAGAATGTAGAGATTTGACCACAATGATTCCTTAGATCTTATTGAAAGTATCCTATCTTCTCAGTCGCTTCAGATAAAAGTTGTTTTACTTCTTTGCGTAAAATTTTCATTTTTGGTCTTTTAGAAATTCTTCCAATAATAAAGCACTAAAGCAAAACTCATCCTTTTTAAGTCTTTCAAGTGTTGACTTCATTTCTCCTCCTAACCAAGATACACCATCAATAATAGATACTTTTATTACATATGAAGGACATTTAGTTTCTTTTACTAAACTTACTGCTTCATTAAATTGATTATCCTGTGAGCCTCCAAAGTCTGTTATAAATTTAGCTGCTCCTATTATATATTTTTTATTAATAATTTTTGCTACAAAATCTAACCCCTTACTTAATTCTCTAAATCTACATTTTAATTCCATTTTGGCGAATTCTTTCAAAAATTTGTCCCCTCCATTTAAGAAAGTTATTTTATCATCTGTTTTAATAAATTTATCAACATCTAAAAAATTAAAATGATTTTTAAGCCACATTTTAAACATTGGTCCTATTCTTCTACTAGCTTTTTTAGGAGATTCCAACCTTTCTTTTAATTCGTCATAATCCATTTCAAATAGCTTATTGCAAATTTTTTTAACAGTCGTGGGATTTTTATCAATCGCGTCTTCGTAATGCGTTAGAAAACTTATATAAGGATTTTCTATTGGAAATTTAAATCCGTGTTTTTTTAAACGAATTAGTTCTTTTATTAGTTTTATACAATTTTTCTCTCGAAAAAGTTGTTTTAACGCCGGCGACTCTTCTTCAATAAATTTTCCTCTACTAATTTCGTCTGGCGGATATATTGCCAATAATCTATCCAAGTAGAATTTACTTTTTGCTAACTTAATACTTTTCTTTGTCCACTTATTCATAATTTTAAAAAAGTGTTATTTGATTTTCGACTTTTCTATTTAAATTTAGTAGCATATCTTTAATCCCTTCTATATTTTTTTGCTCTATTAGTACTTTTAATATCATTTTTTGATCTTTCGGCATTAAATGGATGGGGAAGGTTTCTAACAATTTTTTAACCTGGGATAATCCCAAATACTTACGAATGTAATTCGAATTAGAGTATTTAAAAGTAGTCAAAAATTCACTATCAGTAATGTCTCGAAAATATTCAAGTATTGTATTAAAATAGTTCTTTAATAAGAACAAATCTTCTTTTGAGAGTTCTGGAGTTATAAAAATTTGAATAGGATGAGTGCGGTACTTTTCCTTTGTAACTAATATTCCATCTACTCCGAATGTTTCTTTTACATTGTAAATTCCTACTCTTCCATCCCAACCACCCGTATCTAAAGTTCTTATAAATAAAGGATTGTTATGTAATTTATTGTAAATTTTCTCATTAACTAAGTAAGTATTGAATTTAAAACAACCGTTAGAAAAATTATTTGCATCTAAAAGCTTAACTTTTTTTTGGCCCTTATTTTTTACGATTTCTTCCAATGTTAGATAAAACTTAATTTTCAATGGATTTGGTGATTTAAAATACGAAACATATTCATCAAATTCTCCACCAGCTCTATAAAAATTTTTTGGCGACAAGTTATACTCTTTTTCTACTATTTTACTATTAATCTTTGAAGCCTTGAAAATAATAGGTGTTTGAGATGGTTGTATTTTCTTCTTAAAAAAACATATACAAACATTTGTCCCTGTGAATTCAAAAATTTTTCGTTCAAAAATAATTGCTTTTTTAATCGTATAAAATGGCAAAAAATCATTTCTAATTTTATTAGATACCGAAAAACCAAAGAGAAAATTGGTAGGGATTATATAAATCATCTTCTCTAATCCGTGTCTTAGATCATTAATAAGAGCGATTTGATACAAGTCTTGATATCCTTCGTTTGGTCCAGAAAAATATTCAAGATTTCTTTCAGAATTTTTAACAATATATCCAATATAAAGATAGGGTGGATTCGTTATGTGATAAGGAGAAAATTTTAAGGATCTGAAATCGGGATAATTTTGTAGCGTATCTCTCAATTGAATATTCAATTTTGCTATTTCATAAGGAATTCCATAATTTTTAGCATTTTCAATTGATTTCTCAACCATTTCTTTTTGAATATCAAAAAGAAAAATATGCTCTTTGAAAAAATTTATTCTTTTATCTTTAGGTATTGCTTCCAATATTGGTAAAATTAGATTTCCCTCTCCACAAAATAAATCTATCCAGGTATATTTATAAAGAATATCTGCAATTTCTGGAAAAATAAATTTCTTAAAAATATCTATGGAAGTAAGATGAGCACCAAATTCCCTTCTTTTCCTCTCAACAGAGATATAAGTTGCTGTTCCCAAATCTCTAACATATCCAGCTGCTCTTTTCGGTTCAATTACAATTTTATTTTTTATTGGTTTGTAATTCGTATTACTCATATTGTTCCCTCGTGATAATCTATGAGCTTGCTTCTTATCAGTTGATAAACATTTTCTGGATTGCTCAATTCTTTACTCCTGTAAGGCAAGGTCTGCGTAGAAATGCGTCGTCCAATCTCAAATGCAGCCTTTATCTGAGCGGCTTTGGCAAGCCCTATCCCTTTTATTTCAGATAATTCCTCAATACTTGCTTCTGCCAATTTTTGAAGACTGCCAAAGTGTGTTAGTAATTTCTGTGCTGTAACTGCCACTGATTCGCCGGTAACACCCCGACCCAAAATAAGTTGTAGTAACTCCTGTGCTGATAGCGCCTGCTCACCCAATTTAACCAAGCGCTCTCTAGGACGCTCTTCTATTTGAAGGTCATGAATAGTAAATGATTTGCTCATATCCTTATTTTCAGCAATCATCAACAAAAACTTGCATAAACATTATAGCCTCACAAATCCTCAATCCGCCGCCCTGCCTGTTAGAGATGGGACGGATTTTCCATTTTCCGCCATAATGCATTATGCTATCCCTCTGAACCAGGTCATTTATCATAAAAAACATCCTAATATCTCCAATTACCTAACATTATACAAAAAATTTTTATCCTGTCAAGGGAAAGGGGTGAAAAATATGGTAATTGGTTAAAGGGTGTGGCAGCCGGTATGGTCTGTCTGGTTTATCTGGTTTTTTTAGTCTGTCTGGTTTATCTGGTTTTTTGTAACAACGGTCGCATCGATGCAGGTAAGAGATAAAATTAGAATAAATTTTGCCAACCTTTTCTGTGTAGGAAACGGATGAGATTGCCCCGCTTTGCGAGGGTTCTCGACCAAAGGTCGGAACTTCATCCCGCCCATTGATAATGGGCGAGGATTCGCAATGACAGGCATTAAGTTGGAAGATAAAAGGTGCGAGACAAGTCTCGCTACTCCAAATTTTTTCTGGAGTAGCAGACCTTAGTCTGCGTTCTTACGATGGGCGTATTTTCGCGGTTAGGAAACCGCTCCTACAAGCAGGGGTTATGAAAGGTAATAAAGGGTGATGAGGGGTTATCACGGGACTAAAGTCCCTATTCCATACAAATATGGTTATCGGGCATAGATACCAGGTTGGTAATTGGGCATAGTTAATTGTTCAATAAATTTGCCAATGACCAACAACCAAAAACCATACTGGCAGCCACACCCTATAACTGTAAACCTAAGAAAAACTCAATTCAGATCCAGGACTTCATAAATCTCAATGGGCTGGCTGATATTTTTTAATTTGACCGGTGCCAATGCTTGGACTTTTACATCTTCTTTTACGAGTTCATAGGTATTTTTACTGATCAGAATCTGACCAGGCTGGGCAATATCTTCAAGCCTTGATGCAATATTTACTGCAGTAGAAACGACTGTATATTCAAGCCTTTTTTCGCTCCCAATATTTCCCGCAATCACCTCACCGGTATTTATGCCGATGCCAATCTCAAACCCTGCAACATCAGGAATTTTTAACCTCTCCTGCCATTTCTTTTTCAGAACCTCTACTTTTGCTTTCATACCCAGGGCACACTTTATTGCCCGCAATGGGTCATCAGGATGGCTCACTGGTGCACCGAAGATAGCCATCACACAATCACCGATGTATTTATCAAGGGTTCCTTCATAGAGAAATACCTCTTCGGTCATACTGCTTAAAAATTCATTCAATATCTCCAGTGCAATAATCGTATCAATCTTTTCAGTTAAAGATGTATAACCACGGATATCACAGAAGAGAATCGTTGCAATACAGTGCTCCCCACCTGGTTTGGTTGCCTTTTCTTCAGCAATAATTTTCTTCACCACCTCCGGTGAAAAAAATCTCTGCAGCCTTTCAGTAATCATCTCTTCTCTCTTTATCTTGTCATATAACTGGGCATTCTCAATAGCAACTGCAGACTGGCTGGCAAAGGATTCTATGAATTCAACATCATCCCTGAAGAATCTCTTATCACCAGATGGATTATCAAGATAGATAACGCCGAGGATATTCCTCTCTTTTGAGACAAGGGGAGCACAGATTACTGAACCGATGTTATAAGCAATCACACTCTCCTGAGTCTTGAATCTCTCATCCCTGGTCGCATCCTCTATCGTTATTGTATCACCGGTCTTATATGCCTCAAGCGCAATGGTCTGGCTGATTCCTGAAGATTTTTGGGAAATAAATTCACCACCCATATTCCGTGCAACCTTTATCTTAAGGGCATTAGATTCCTCATCATATAACATTATGAATCCTCTTTTTGCCTGGATTATCCTTAATGCAAGGTCCATTAAGAGATGTAAAAGGACATTGAGGTCAAATACAAAATTTATAACCTTACCCACCTCACACAGGGTTGAGGTAACTTCTCTTGCCTTTTCTGCCTCAATAAGATTCTGCTGATATAAACTAACGGTCTGCTTTATTTCATCTGTAATTTTTAATAATTTGTCTTTTTTTTCACCCTTGGCAATAAGTGTTTTTAATTCTTCTAATTTTTTATCAATATCAACAAAATCTCCAAACCTTCTTGTGACAGTCTTTCGCTCAGGGATCTGACCGAGTCTTTTTTCATCAACAAATGTAATTAAGATATTACCCAATTGTATCTCATCCCCATAATCCAGTTTCTTTTCAGTTATTCGTATTCCATTTACATAGGTTCCATAGCGACTCTTCTGGTCCCTGATTATGTATACTTCGCCCTTTCTTATCACCTCGGCATGACGTCTTGAGACAAAAATATCATCAAGGATTATATCATTGTCTTCACGCCTGCCCAGGGTGAGAACTTCTTTCTCTAATTTAATAACCTGGGTCTCTTCATTACTTTTATGAATGAGAAATGTCGCCACTATCTGATAATTATTATATCGTCAAAGTTCACTGAAATTTGTGGCGGTTGTTCACGATTAACCCAGAGTCCAGCCATCCCCTTAGAAAATTCACCATCGGATTTATCAATCTTTAATTCTCCATCAAAGTATATTTTATAATGTTCAGCACTGGCTTCAATCCATAGTTCATACCACTGGTTATGTAATATATTAAGTGGTGCAGTAGCAAGAATTATTGGAGTGCCGTTTTTTATCTTCACAAATGATAATATTTTTTTGGATGCCAATACTACATAGTGATTAAGGCTATCTTTTAACCTGAAAATTATTCCTGCACTGCTTAAGGTATCAACCAGGTTGTTGAATTTGAAATTTACACCAATGGAAAAATCCGAAACCTCTTTATTATAGAGCGCGAGCCCCCTCTGGCCATAGCAGTTATAAACATTGGGCTCGGATGGTGCGGTAGTATCTGGCATCACCTTCCAGATTCCATAAACCTTTCTAAAATCAAATGGTTCAATCGTGCCCACAGTATCATCATCAAAGGTGAATTTCATTCCATAAAGATAAAGTTCAATCGTATCTGAAGAACCAGCAGGAAGGCTCTCAGGTCCATACAGAGCAGACAGATAATACGGGGCAAATGCCATTATCTTGTATATTCCAGGATCGATTTCACTAAATTCAAACCAACCCTGGGCATTGGTAAATGTTGTATCATATAATTCATCATCAATCGTATAAAGTTTTACTTCTGCATTTGCAATTCTGCCATCTGGTGATGTGACAATACCGGTTAGATATGCCTTATCTGGATTATCCGGATCATAGGGATTATCCCTTGGTGGTTTTAAACAAACTGTACAAAATAGAATCATTAATGAAATTAAAATTCTCTTCATTTTACCCCCTTATTTTATCTTAAAATTATATCCCAATTGTAAATCTTCCTTTGTGAATCTACAATAAAGCCCTCTAACGTTTTCTCCCATTGAAGATTTAATGCCTGGCTTTGAAGTTAAAACATCGTAAATATTGTAGCCATAAAGTCCGATATAACCGAGCCAGCATATTGCAGAAATATTATACCAAATTCTGTATTCTCGGTAAGCACGATCCATCTCATCTTTTTTACCGGGTTCAATATTAAGATAATCGTCGTGTTTTACATTCTGGATTGAAGTAGTAATGAGAGTTGTGGGAAAGAGAATTACTGCGGTGATGATCATTGTTTTTCCCTTTGAATTTTCACCTTTATAGAGCTGTCCCCAGCCTGGGAGACAACAACTCCGCAATAATGCACCTGATGTGCTCAGGCTTTTTGCTTTTACAACTGGCTCGAGAGGTTTGGTTTGGGGTGGCTGAACCGGCTGCGGCACAGGTGTAACAGGAACCATTTCTGCCTTCGATTCTTCAAAAATCTTTATAATCTTTGGTGAAACAGTAGCAGGATCCAATTCTAATTTAGGGTCAAGTGTGAGCGCCTTTTTAAATTGTTCTTTTGCCTTTTCTTTATCACCAAATGCAACATAACTGAATGCAAGATATTTATATGCCTCAACCTGCTCATTCTTATTGAGTTGTTTTAGATACTGGAGTGCATTCTCTAATTGATTTATTGCATTCTCATATTCTCCATTATTGTAATAAAGTTTTGCTTTATCCAACATCTTTAATAATGAGTCTCCGCTCACCTGCTGTCCAAAACAGAGACCGAATATTATACCAAGAAAAATAAGTTGTTTTAGCATAAACTCTCCTTTCTAAACATTTTTATTTTTTTTCAAGTTCAATATCCTTTTTCAAGACCTGATTGGGCTTTATCACTATCACCTCTTCATAAGGTTTGTATAAAGGATTTATCAATTTTAATCTATGTTCTCCTGCCGATAGTTTTATCGGCTGGGCAATGGGTGTTGTTTCGTAAAATTTGCCATCTATGTAGACATCTGCCCAGGGTCTGACGATTAATTTCAGAGCACCTTCAAGTAGTTCAAGCCTGACATTCAAATTTAATGTATCCCCGGGGTTGAATCTCAAATTTTTCTGCCAGATCTTAAAATTTGGATTTTCAAGCCGAACATTGTGGACACCAGAACTCACGGGCAAACTCCTTGCAATGGGTGTGGTTTCAACATATTTACCGTCTATATATATCCTTGCCCAGGGATCGACCTTTACCTTTAAATAACTCGTTCCCTGAACCGGCGGCAATTGTTTTTTAGAAACCGGTGGTTTAATTACAGTGACTGTATCTTCTTTTGCAATCTCAGTTATCAATGTTATATCAAGTTTTAATGTATCATTACCCTTGATTTCAATCTTCTGAACAAATGTTTTATAACCATTTTTCCTTAACTCCAATTGATGTTCACCAATCTTTAAACCCTCAAGTGTTGCAGGGGTTGTCTTACCAGAACTATCATTATCAAAGAATATCTCGGCTCCTGGTGGAATTGTATTGATCACTGCTGTACCGGTTAATTCTTTAGATGGTGTTACTCTGGAAAATGAATTCAATATAAAATAAATTATTATTGCAATAACGATTAAGCCCGTCAACATTCCAATAAAAATCAATGATTTTTTTGCTGGTTTTTTTTCCTTTGTCTTTTTTTGCGGCGGGATTTTTGCTCTCTTCGTCTTCAATGTCTCAAGATAACTCTTTGCCTTTGCATCATTCGGGTCTAATAATAAAACTTTTTCAAATTCTGCTATTGCATCATCAATCTTTTCATAGCCGGAATTCATAAAATAAATTCCGCGCTCAAAATGTCGTTCTTTCCTTTTCTCCATTAAATTCTTTAGTCTTTCTTCAGGTGTAGATATAAAATCACCAATGTCCTTGCGGCTTGTCTCAGTCCTTGTCCGCTTCATTTGAATAATTATATCTTCGGAAACTTCTTCAATATTCTGGTATCTCTTATCCGGGTCTTTTTCCAGCATTCGTTCAATAACTGTGCTCAATTCTTTTGCGATCAATGGATTTGCCTCAAATGCCTTGACCGGATTTATGGTAAGGATCTCGTGAATGACCGATGAATAATTTTCACCCTTGAATGGTTTTACTCCTGTGAGCATCTCATACAAGACAACGCCCAGGGAGAATATATCTGAACGGTTATCAACCTTTTTACCTGCTGCCTGTTCAGGAGACATATATGCTGGGGTTCCAACGATTGCACCGGTAACAGTGATTGTGGTCAAATCCTGTGCCTGGGCAAGTCCAAAATCCGCAATCTTTACACTTCCATCATAACCGATCAGGATATTGGCAGGCTTTATATCCCTGTGCACAATCCCTTTTTGATGGGCATATCCAAGCCCTTTCCCAATCTCAAGAACAATGCCAAGTGCAATCTCCTGGGGGACGAATTTTACCTGAATCAATATATCCTTGAGGCTTTTTCCATCAACATACTCCATTGCAATAAAATATACTTCCTCTTCCTGCCCAAAATCAATTATATTGACGATATTCTCATGCTGGAGATTGGCTGCAGCCTTAGCCTCTCTTTCAAAACGGATTATAAAATCCTTATCCTGGGCAAGATGGCCATGGAGAATCTTAATTGCAACGATGCGATCTAGCGTTATCTGGTTTGCCTTATATATTGCTGCCATTCCACCGGTGGCAATGAGTTCTTTTATCTCAAAATTTCTTATTCTGCGATTTATCATAAAAGCCGAAATATTATATAGAAATAGAATATTTAGTCAAGGAATATTAATTCCCCTTGCCCTTTGCAATTTTTTTGATATAATATCAGAATGATTGAAAAAGCGAAGAAATTAATTGAAGAGAAGGATTTTTCAGGTTTGGAAAATCTCTGGATGGAAATGCTGGAAGATAAAGATATTTTTTTACAAGATTTTTTAAAGATTGCCGATGAATTGAAATCAATAAAGGAAACATCCAGAGGATTTATGTTACTTGAAATCCTTGCCTGTCATCTTGCCAATCAAAATGATATCGATGGAGCAATTGAGGTATATAAACATATGCCTTATTTCACCGAAGATGATAAAATAATTAGAAAGGCTCTTGTTGATCTGTATAAAAAAAGGTATGAAGGTAACGAAAGGATTGAAAGATATATAGAATTGTCTGGTATTGAAAAAAACGAGCATATTTTTAAAAGTATTGAAAAGCTTAACGAATTTTTAAAATATGATATTGGCAGGGTATTCTATTTTGAAAGGTTCGGACTCGGCGAGGTCGTGGCAATGAATCCTGAGAAGAAAGAACTCATCATTGATTTTCAAAAACAAAAGGGCTATTTTATAAAATTCGATGTTGCCCAGAAATTATTGATGCCTGTTTCTGAATCGCATTATCTTAATAAAAAATATAGAAATATAGAAGAATTAAAAACCTTTGCAAAAGAAGATCCACCAGAGCTGGTTATTTATCTATTGAAGTGTTTTAAAGAACCATTAAGTTCTGGTGAGATAAAAAACCACTTAACAGGTGTTGTCGAAGAAAATGAAATTGATAAGTTCTGGGAAAAGGTCAGAAAAAAACTGGAAAAAAATGAAAATATTAAGGTGGAATCAAAAAAGGCACAGAAGACTTATCAATTTATTGAGGGACTTAATAAGAAAGAAACCTATATTGAAATATTCAAAAAGGCAGATTTTAATGAAAAGTATTTACTCGCGGAAAGATCGGCAAAAGAACAGCCTGAAATATTCAACGAAATAATTCTTTTACTTATCTCATTTGCAAACGAAAATTACAGGATTGAACCCGCGATAGCACTCGATATCATTTATCTTTGTGATGAATATAAAAAAACCGGCATCAACTATACAATTGACGACCTTTTGCACTTAAAGGGTTATGAAGAACTATTATTAAATTTAAAAAATAATGAGCATAAGAATAAATTCTTGACCGAGATTAAAAAAAGAGAACCACAAAACTGGCAAAAAATATTCCAGCAAATACTAACTGTATCTGATGATACAAAACTCCTTGAGGAGATTGAAGAACAATTAATAAATTCAGGATTTGAAATGGAGGATTTTTATAAATCTATATTCTCAATGCCCCAGAAATTCCCAGGAACATTTTTATATCTATTAAAGAAAATTGCCAATGGGACACTGAAAAAATTTTCCGAACCAAGATATCTCCCACGGTTGATAAACAGTCTTGAACATATAAAAGGTGCAAAGCCGATATTTATAAAAGGTTTTTCCTTAGAAAAATTCGATGAAATAATAAAAAATGGAGAGATTAATGAAATCCAGAAGATAAAAGATGCCCTGATCAAATCAAGTGCACTAAAAGATTACGAAAAGAATGATTATTTAAGAATCATCAATTACCACTTCCCGGAATTACAGGAAAAAAAGGGTGATTTTATATATACAACCCAGGAGGCACTTACACAGAAAAAGAAAGAACTTGAATATCTACTCACAGTGGCAATACCGGAGAACAAAAAAGAGATCAGCAGGGCAAGGGAATTTGGAGATTTGAGTGAAAACTTTGAATATAAGGCAGCAAAAGAAAGACAGGATCAATTATATCAAAAGGTAAGAACGATTGAATCCGAAATTCAGAAAGCAAAAATAATTGATTTTAATAATATCGATACATCAAGAGTCAATATTGGAACAAAGGTAATTCTAAAAAATCTTCAGGAGGATAGTATTATTGAATACACGATCCTTGGGCCCTGGGATTCTGACCTCTCAAAAAATATAATATCCTATGAGTCTCCTCTGGCAAAGGATATATTGCTGGAGAAAAAATTGGGAGATAAAATAGAACTGGAAAATAAAACTTACGAAGTAATCAGAATTGAAAGCGCAAAAAATTAAACTGGCGCCAACGGGATTCGAACCCGTAGTCTTCGCCTTGAGAGGGCGATGTCCTAAACCAAGTTAGACGATGGCGCCGTATAAGATTATATACGAATTATTGACGATTGTCAACAAATTATTATGAACGCTTCAGTTTCCTTTTTCTTGACAAAAACCCCATAATGAATAAAATAAATAAAAAGGAGTTAAAATGGAAAAATTGATCGGCAGAGTCACTCATTATTTTAATAAAATCGGGGTTGCAGTTATTGAAATTACAGAGGATGAACTTAATGTCGGTGATACAATACACATAAAAGGTCATACCACTGATTTCAAACAGGTCGTAAATTCTATGCAGATCGAACATAAAGCGGTTGAAAAAGCAAAGAAAGGCGAAAGTATCGGGATGAAGGTTGATTCCGTCGTCCATGAGAAGGATCAGGTTTATAAGATAATACCTGAATAGGATAATCTCGATCAGGCAAGATTTATTTAAATCAAAATATACAATCTGGTCTATTGTTGTATTGATTGCGTTATTACCACGCATTTTTCGTATTTTATACCCCTATGCCTGGTTTGAAGATACCGCATATTTGTACCATGCATTCGCCTATAAATCAGGATTAAAACCATTTCTTCACACACTTACTGTCCATCCCCCTACCATTGAATATCTTCTTGCTTTTTTGTATAATATATTTGGTGTCTCATATAGGGTTGCCGAATTTTTCACAGGAATTGTTGTATTTATTTCAGCATTATTACTCTTTGACTGCGGCCGCAGGATTTTTAATGACTTTGTAGCCCTAATTGTAATAATCTGTTTTAGTTTTTCATCCTTGCTCTTTCGTTATCATATTTTTGAGCGTGAAATCTTCACTCTATTTTTAAGCATATCTGTATTCTGGTTGATTATACGAATGCCCAAAAATTTCTATATTGGCTTTTTGCCTGGATTGGTCTCAGGGCTTGGTTTTGGTGTAAAATTTTCTGGTCTTTTTATCTTTCTTTCAATACTCGGTTATTTTTTATACCAGCGGAACATCCGCGCAGTATTATTTAGCCTTCTTGGATTCGTTATAACCACAGGTTTCATCTGGGGGTACCTTCTCCACGCATACAAACCCCATTCTTATTATCAACTAATCCTATTCCATTTTTATAAGGGGTGTGGTGGTCCTGCGGGATTGAGATTTCTTGATCTCTTTATTCGTGATTTAAATTTTCTCTGGATTCTCGGAGGTTCAGGTCTGATACTATCATTATTTATTCCTAATAGATTCTTAATTTATCCACTCATTCTCTTTATCCTTTATACAATATTCTTTCTTTTCATCAGTTCCACATACTGGCCTCACAATATGATTGACCTTTTATTCCCCCTGTGTTTGGCAAATGGGATTGGTTTATATTATATTTATAATTCTTTTAAGGAACCGAAGAAAAATATTATCCCCTTAATTTTCATCAGTATATTCGGAATTATCTCTATCTCAATTGGTTGCACAAATCTTAGTTATTATAAAGGATTCGGTTATATAAAAAGGGATGAATTCAAACAGGTGATTGATTTCATTCAAAACAACACATCTGATAAACTACCAATTTATGCCCCTCATTATATTGCAAATGAATCAGAACGTTTTAAGATTGTTGATTACGAAGAGCTCATCGGACCTTATTTTATGATGCTTAAGATGATAGAAAATAAATCTGAAAAAAACGATTTGTATCAAATAGACTGGTATGGACTCGTTGAAAAAACTCTGCCTTTATGGAGATATGATTTAAATGAGAGGATAAAACAGAGAAAGGTTTCCTGTGTGGTCTGGGATAGAATATCTCCAGAATGGTCTTTGATGTATAACATAGATACACTTCTTGAAAATAAACATAGTTTTTTTTACAATGCCGGATACAGAATAAGATATATTAGTTCGAATTATACAGTCTGGTTATTAGAATGAATTCAAGAATTATAATAATCGGAATTGCGCTGTTTGCTATTTACCTTATTTCAATTTGGTATCGCGTTAGACTGGGCAAATACCAGGATTATTATGATAGCACGGATCCCACTGCCTATTACTGGACCGAGAATGCATTACAATACCATTATGCAGAACTCATTGCCCAGGGAAAATCAATCCCTGCTTTTGATCCAAAACTCCAGGCGCCTGAAGGCGTAAAGATTTTTGAAAACTTAACTATTTTAATGGAATATCCCTGTGGCTGGTTATACAGATTTTTGAGATTAAAAGAAAAAAATATTCTTTTTCATACCTGGACAATAATATTTATTGCGGGTTGTGCGAGTTTAGGAATATTTGCCATATATCTACTCAGCAGATCACTCGGGATAAATCATTTTTACTCAATCCTTGCCGGGCTCTTATCCAATTTCTCACTGGTAGGTGTGGGACGCTCCACTTTTGGATTTTTAAATGAAGACTTTGCCCTTCCTTTTATCATCTTTGGACTTGCCAATTATTTTTTTGCCATAAATAATTCAAAAAATAGAATCATTTTTTCGGTATTATCAGGTATCTGTTTTTTGATTAGCCTCTGTTCCTGGCACTTTTCAAGATTCATTTTCTTAACGATAGTATTGGTATCGGTATTCAATCTATGGCTCTTTGAAAAAGGAAAAAGAATAAAAGAGAATGCATTTGTGCTCTTTTTTGTCCTTTTAATACCCTTTCTGGGCAGTCTTTTAGTTCCGGTATTAAGAACCCGTTTATATTTTATCTCAACCCCCTTTGCACTTGGATTTGGAACGATTCTTGGTATTATACTATTTAAACAGAAGACAGAAAGACCTTTGATTTTTTCATCACAGGGTTTGTATTCAATCGCTATTGCGTTCGTTTTTTTTATAGCAAGTATAATAATCACAGGTATTTTAAAGACCGAAACTGAATATCTCCATGTCTGGTCATTATTAATAAACAAGATTAAATTTTTTGGAATCAAACCCTCAAATCCCGAACTACTCGATTATCCTGCAAGGTCATTGTGGATAGAGGCATTCAACAGTCCACACTGCGTTAGTTTTTTTAAAAATCTTTTTCCTATTATTATACCGGCAATATTCGGATTTATCCATTTATTAAAAAACCGGTTTTCTGAATCGGTAATAAGACTATTGCTCGCATTATGTATAATATTCTTCTTAAGTTATCTCTTAATCGAGAGAATGGGTGTTGTAAATAACTACTTTATTTCAATCCTGAGTGTCCTGGTCAGAACCATAAAATTAAAGAAGGGTCAAATATTTAATAAATATCTTACACCGATAATCCTGATGATAATATTTTTATTTAATTTTTATCAGGGCTACCACCTGCATAACCCAACTGGTTATATTAGATTGCTCCGCAATATATTTGGTAATGAAACTGCGCAGGAAACATATAACTGGCGGTTAAACAATGTTGAGCTTGTAAGGTATATAAAATACAAAACACCTGAAAATGCAATATTTTTATCTTCGTTTGGTGCTGGACCCCTTATCTTCACCTATGCCTACCGCGCGATCGTGCTCCAGCCAAAATTTGAAGTAAAAGATTGTCAGAATCGCGTAAAAGAATTCCTTGAATCCATATATAGTTCAGAAGATGATTTTTATAACCTTTGTAAAAAATATAAGGTAAATTATTTTTTGTATGACTCAAAGATCCTGCTTGATAATTCTCGCGATGGAAGTCGCTGGGTTGCCGCAAAGACGAAAATTAAACCAGAAAATGTGGCATTCCTTTTCCATTTCTTTCCAGAAGATTTAAAACATTTTGAGCTTGTATATCAAAACAACTATTATCGGCTTTACAGGGTTATTAAAGAAAATGAAACTAAGACCTTTTTAAATTTTGTCTACCAGCCAATTTATGATTTAAAGGCGTTTGGTAATCAGACAAAGGAAATAGAATTTTTTGATGACCGTTATACAAAAGATATCATTGAAAGGATCAAAAAAGCAAAAATTTTATTAAAAAGGGCAAATGCGATTTTAATTAAAAATCCTGAACTGGCATACCAGTTAATGGAAAAATCAATTGCCCTGTATCCTGCTCTGATTGGGTCTGCGACCACATTTGGAATAGCCTGTGCCTTAAGTGGCAGGATTGATATGGGATTATCTTTATGCCAGAAAGAAGTAGAAATCAATCCTCTATTGCCACTCGGGCACTATAATCTTGCCTATTGCCTCTATCTTAAAAATGATATTAAAGGTGCAATTGGCGAATTAAAAGAAAGTTTGAGATTAGATCCAAATTTTTCGCCTGCCCGTGAAATGCTGAAACAATTAGAAGATTAATTTATTTGAGCACTGACACCAAGTCCAAACTGATTGACCATATATTTTACGCCTTCATTATTACCCCAGAGCCAGTTGACCTCAGGAATAAATTCAATATCCCTGCCTATTTTTAAACCGAAACAATGACCGATATGGGATATATATCTCGGTGGTCTATCAGAATGTTCCTGTCGGTCACGATAATGCATTGAATAGATAAATTTTGGTGTATACAAAAAATTTATTTCTCTAACCAATTTTTTCTCTAAAAGAAAATAGCCATAAAAATCATAGACATAGTCGGTTATATAATTAACCCTTGTCCCCTTCATATATCCAAAACCGAATTTAAAAGCACCAAAAACAGGATTTTCTATTAACTGGTATTTCAACGATAGAAGTCCAGCAGTGGGATATGAATACTTCAACCCAAATTCTAATTTTTTTATAATCCCTGATTTTACCCAGAGGTCAAATCTCCTTTCATCATAGGCAATCGTATCATCGGTGCTACTATAGATACAATAGTTATCAATGCCCAAGCCGATACTGTATTCCTGTGGATTTAGACATTCTGCATTATCAAAAGTGGAATAACTCTGGGACCAGGTAAATGGTAAATTCTGACCTATGAGATAGAAAATTAAAATCATCAATGTGCCCCCTGTCTTTTTAGGACCGTAAGAACGGTTTTCAAAAATATCTTTAAATCCATTCTTAATGAAATATTATTTATGTATTCAAGGTCATATTCGAGTTTCTTTTTTACATCTTCAATCGTTTGGTCATATGAGTATTTCACCTGTGCCAATCCTGTGATACCTGGATGGACGGTGTGGCGCAAAGGATATAGTGGAATCAAATTAACAAACCTCGATACAAAATGTGGTCTTTCTGGTCTTGGACCAACAAAACTCATATCACCCCTTAGAACATTTATCAATTGGGGTAATTCATCCAATCTTAAAGGTCTCATTATTCTGCCCATACGGGTAATTCTTTTGTCATCCTTTTTTGCCCACACCGGACCTGTGTTCTTCTCAGCGTCTTTAATCATTGAACGAAATTTAATCAAAGAAAATTTTCTTCCCCTGAACCCAACCCTTTTTTGAGTATAGAAGATCGGACCTGGTGAATCAATCTTTATTAATAGTGCGATGACTGCGATCAAAGGTGAAAGAATTATGAGTGCGATCGATGAAAGAAATATATCGGTCAATCTCTTTAAAAATCTATCCCAGGCAGAAAGTGGGTGGAATAATATCTGCAGAAGATTTGAATCAGGAATTTTCTTGATAAGAAAATGCTGATATACAAGGGGATAGAGTTTTGGAGAGACAAAGATATCATAATTGCTCTCGGCAAACTGGGAAATTACATTTAATACATCTACCTGGGTCTGGCCGTTACTTTCAATAATTATACCTTCGATTCTATTCTCTTTAAAAATCCGCTTTGGAAGATCCGGGGTCATTTCAGAAAATTTTATCTCCTTTACTGCAGAAAATCCCTGATATTTGTAATCAGATAGCCCATCACCGTTTTTAAAGAGAATAACCTTCCGGGGCATTTTTTTAACATATTCACCGATCAAACCCCATAAAAGGAATCTCCATAATAATAGCGAAGAAAACATTATGCAATAAGAAGGCAAAAATTCCCTTGCCTTGAAGAAATCAACATTCATTAAATAGGCAAAGGCAAGGAGTATTGCCATTCCCAGTATGATTGCTTTGAATAGATTAAAAAGACCATTCATTATCTGTATCTCTGGGCGGCTTTTATATAAATCAAAAGAACGGAAAACGAATAGCCAGAAGAGTATAAGTCCAATATTTGCTATGACAGCGTGTTCACTTGTGGCTGACTGGTTTATATCTGATGATTGCCAGGCGATGAAAAATAAAGAAGCTAAAAGTAAGATATCACCGATAAGGGTTATTAATAATTCAACTTTTCGTGCCATCCAACATCTTAAGCGCCGTTATCCGACCTCCTCATCATAATACCATTATATTCAAAATCTGGAATTTGTCAATAGGCAAAAACACCTTGATTTTTTCAAAAATCAGGTTATAATCTAATCAATGGCAAAAAAAGAAATCTGGAATGAATTAATCAATGGAAAACCCGGAATAATCGCCCTTTTTGATCCTGATCGTATCTTAAAAAAGGATTTATCAAGACTGGCACGTTCTATTTCTGAATGTGGCATAAATGCCATACTTATTGGCACATCTCTATTAAAGAATGAAGATTTTGATGGATTTGTCTTAGATGTAAAAAAACAAGTGCGATGCCCGGTTATATTGTTCCCGGGTGGTTCACACCAGGTATCAAAGTATGCAGATGGAATATTCTTTCTCTCTCTCTTAAGTGGCCGCAATCCAGAATTTTTGATCGGAGAACATGTGAAATCCGTATTTCTAATAAAATCATTCGGGCTTGAGGTCATTCCGGTTGGTTATATCTTAATTTCTTCGGGAAATTATACTGCAGTCGAATATATATCAAATACCCGTCCCATACCAAGAAATAAACCAGAAATAGTCGTCGCCCATGCGCTTGCAGGAGAATATCTCGGAATGAAGGCGATATACCTTGAGGCAGGTAGTGGTGCGGATGAACCTGTGCCTGAAAAAATAGTAAAAGAGGTGAAAAAACAGATTTCGGTTCCGCTAATCGTTGGTGGCGGGATAAAAAAAGAAGCCGATGCAAAAAAATTATTAGATGCTGGTGCAGATTTTATCGTTCTGGGAAGCATTATAGAAAAGTCTCCATCAAAATTTAAAAAAATTGTTGATTTTGTTAAAAAGCAACTATAATATATCTTTGGTGTTAATATAAAGGAGCGGTATGAATATTCTAATCATTGGTGGTGGTGGCAGGGAACATGCCCTTGCCTGGAAGATCAATAAATCAAAAAAAGTAAAGAATCTATATGCAGCGCCAGGAAATCCGGGGATAGCAAAGATTGCAAACTGTGTAAATATTCTCCCCACGGATATAAATGGTTTGGTTCGTTTTGCCCGAGAAAAAAATATTGATCTGACAGTAGTGGGACCGGAATTACCACTCTCTTTAGGTATTGTTGATGAATTTAACAGAAATGGTTTGAAGATCTTTGGACCCACCAGGGCAGCAAGCAGGATAGAGGCAGATAAATCTTTTGCCCGTGAATTTATGGCTCAATATGGCATCCCTTCACCAAAATTTCAAATTTATGATAATGCACCCCAGGCCTTAAAATATCTAAAGACCACCAACCTCTTTCCCGTGGTGATAAAAGCTGCTGGGCTTGCTGGTGGAAAAGGTGTATTTATTGTAAATAATAAGAATGAGTATGAAAGAATTGTGGATGAAATCTTTGTCCAACATAAACTTGGCGAAGCAGGCAAAAGGATTGTTGTTGAAGAATTTTTAACCGGGCAGGAATGTTCAATCTTTGTTCTCACAGATGGTTTAAGGGCATTGTATCTTCCTTCAGCACAGGACCACAAAAGACTTTATGATGGAAACCGCGGACCAAACACCGGAGGCATGGGTGCATATTCTCCGTATCCAACGAGCAAACTTGTAAATGATTTCATCAGGGAATTAATCATTCAACCTACAATCCTTTGTATGCATGAAAATGGATTTCCTTTCAAGGGTGTTCTTTATGCCGGATTAATCATAACTGCATCAGGGCCAAAGGTGCTTGAGTTTAATTGTCGATTCGGGGATCCAGAAACACAAGCCCTGATTCCACTCGTTGAGAATGATATTGTCGAACTCTTTCTCGGTGTTGTGGAAAACAACCTCCAGGAGATGCAGGTCAAAATAAAAAATTTGTGGTCAATATGTGTTGTTATTGTATCAGCAGGCTATCCATTTGATTATAAAATAGGTGAGGAGATACAATTTAAGGAATCATTTGAATCAGGAACCATTCTTTTCCATGCCGGGACCAAAATGGAAGAAGGCAAACTCGTTACTGCTGGTGGTAGGGTATTGAATCTTGTTTGCACGGCTGATAATCTAAGGGTTGCTAAACAAAAGGTATACGAAGAGATCAAAAAAATTCATTTCAATGGAATGTTTTATCGAAAGGATATTGGAAGTAGTGGAATGAAAAAAATGAAACGGAAAAGGAAGGTGCGGTAAGATTTTTTTATGATAGTAAAGATCTCTGATGACAAAGAAATCTATAAAAAGGCTACAGAAATTTTAAATAATAATGGGATAATTGCCATACCGACCGATACAGTTTATGGTTTTGCAGTAGACGGCACAAGGTATGAATCAATAAAAAGACTCAAGGATTTAAAAAAAAGGGAAGATAAACCATTTACTTATTTCATCCCAAGACGATTACTACAGGATTACGTAGTCATTACCAAAAAGAAAATAATTGACTATTTTATTCCCGGACCGATTACAGTCATATTAAAAAAGAATCCTGAAGGGAAAATCGGCGGCAATGAAGAAAAAATTGGGGTACGCATCCCTGATTATGATTTCGTAATCAACCTCCTTGATTATTATAATAAACCGATTGCGGTCACAAGTGCCAATATTTCTGGTGCGCCCGAATTAATAAACCCCCTTGAGATTGCGGAAAAATTTCCTGAAATTGAATTGATAATAGATGCAGGAAGATTATCCGGAAAACCTTCTACAGTCATTGATTTAACCACACCGGTCCCTGTAATAAGACGGAAGGGTGCGATTCCAATCCTGGAAATTGAAAAAATCTACGGCCGAAGAATAAAACTTGACCCTTCGTTAAAATTTAATCTTCTATTTATCTGTTCAGGCAATTCCTGCCGCAGTCCTATGGCTCAAGGGATTATAAAGACTATGCTGGATACAAGATATGTTGAGGTTAAATCAGCCGGCACCGCAGCAATGGATGGATTACCAGCGAGCGAAAATGCGCGTGCTATAGTAAAAGAATTTGGTGGTGACATATCAGATCACAGAACAAGATATTTAACAAAAGAGTTAATTGATGAAGCAGATTTAATACTCGTTATGGAATTTAAACACTATGAAACAGTTCTGGAAATTTCACCCGGCGCAGCGATAAAAACATTTTTATTAAAAGAATATAAAAGAAGAACAAAATACAATGAAGTATCTGATCCAGTAGGCGGAGATCTCTCTACCTATCGGGATACTGCTCTTGAAATATATCCTTCCCTGAGGTTTGTGGCTGAAGACATAAAGAGGCGTTTGATACAATGAAGGTAATCCTCGCGGGATATAATATAGATACAGAATTAATTAAAAAATTAAAAGATAATAAAAAGGATTATGTTTTTACGCCCGAAACGATCTCTGCCGCCTATGCAAGGATAAGTCGCAGTCCGAAATCGATCAGGGCTTTAAGAAAAGAAGCATTAAAAGAAATCGAAAAAGCAAGGGCCTCAAATCGCAGGATTATCTTTGAGATGAGCCATCATTCCATTGCTGAACATGCGGTATTCAACTTTGATATAACGGGTATATCACGAAGGGCAGTGGAAGAATTTGAAAGATTCAGGCTCTGTTCTTACACTGAAAAATCTCAACGTTATGTCACATTAAAAGGAGACTTTGTAATCCCTGAAGAGATAAAAAAAGCAGGTTTGGTAAATGAATATTGTGAAGTGATTGCATTACAGAACAATCTTTACAAAAGACTATTTGAAAATTTAAAGTCATTCATATTGGAAAATTATCCCATTTCAGACGACCCTAAATATCTCCGGTTGGTTGAGAATACGGCAAAAGAAGATGCAAGATATATACTTTCCCTTGCAACCCAGACCCAGGTTGGTGCAACGATAAACGCCCGCAATCTTGAACTTATGATTCGAAGATTTGCCAGCAGTCATCTTGAAGAGATTCGCGAACTGGGTAGACACCTTTACAAAAAGGTTAAGTATATTGCACCTTCAATCATCCTTTTCTATAAAGCCAATGATTATGATCAAAAAACCTATCAGGAATTAGAAGATTATTGTAAAGGAATCAATATAGATGCTGGTGGGAAATCTAAGGTTGTGCTTGAAGATTATACTGAAGATGGAGACGACAAAATACTCTCGGCACTTCTTTTTCGCGTAAAAAAATGTAATTTTAATAATTGCTTGAGTGCAGTGAAAAAAATGACCAGGGAGGAAAAAATAGAGTTATTCAAAACTGCCTGTCAGCATCTTGAATTATATGATACAATTTTAAGGGAATTTGAGGTCGTAAATTATACATTCTCATTAATTGTATCCGGCGGTTGTTTTGGACAATTAAAACGTCATCGTTTGATGACATTGATAAATCAAGATTACGACCCTGAGCTTGGTATAACCATTCCACCATCTATTAAGGATATTAAAATGGAAGATGAATTCAAGAGGGTTATAAATAAAACCGAGAATTTATATAAAAAGATTTTCAGGGTTTCACCGCTGGCTGGTTCATATATTCTCACCAATGCCCACAGAAAAAGGGTTTTGCTCAATTTAAATTTGAGAGAATTGTATCACTTTTCAAGGCTGCGTGAAGACCCAACTGCCCAGTGGGATATCCAGAATATTGCAACCGCAATGAGCCGGGCGGCAAAGAAGGTAACACCCATCGCCACTTTACTTTTATGCAGTAAAACAGAATATCCAGAGATTTATTATAAATTGTATAAAAAATTTCCAAAGGTGACAATAGTTCCTCCACCTGGTTAATCATAGAATCATAATCAGACATTATGTCAAAGTGGATAAGTAAATATAAAGGTGAACCTGGTGAGGATTTAATTATCCGCGGGAAAAAAATTCCGAAAGTAATCGTCCAGATCTTAAAGAATCGCGGTTATAAAACACCTGCAGAGATTGAATCGTTTTTTGCTCCATCAAGTAGTAATCTCCATAATCCGTTTTTAATTTCTGATATGGAAAAGGCAGTAGCAAGGATAATAAAGGCAATCGAGAAAAAGGAGAAAATCCTTATCCACGGCGATTATGATACAGATGGGATAACAGGAATTTCACTTCTGTATAGGAACTTAAAGAAATTTGGATTAGATATTGAATATTATATTCCCCACAGAATTCTTGAAGGCTATGGTGTTTCAAAATCAGGGGTTGATTGCGCGGTTGAAAAAGGATGCCCGCTTGTAATCACGGTCGATTGTGGTATTACGGCATTTGAAGAAATTCTTTATGCAAAATCAAAGAATATAGATGTTATCGTCTGCGACCATCATAATCCAAAACCTGAATTACCTGATGCGTATGCACTTCTCAATCCTAAATTGCCGCATTGCAATTATCCTTTTAAAGAACTCGCGGGCGTTGGTGTGGCATTCAAATTTCTCCAGGCAATTTACAACAAACTCGGGATTGATGAAAATGGACTCTTTGCTGACCTTGACCTTGTTGCCCTGGGCAGTGTTGTTGATGTCGTTCCTCTGATTGGTGAAAATCGCTATCTGGTAAAATCGGGATTAAAGAAAATTTCCAAGAGCAAGAAACCTGGTATCCAGGCCCTGATAAATGTTGCTGGGCTCAGTGGAGAGTTAACCGCTTACCATCTTGGGTTTATCATTGGACCGAGAATCAATGCCTGTGGCAGATTACATGATGCAAAATCGGCAATTGAACTTTTAATCACAGATGATTATTTAAGGGCATTAAAGATTGCCCAGGAACTCTCTGCCGACAATCAAAAACGTCAGCAGATAGAAGATGAAATTTTAAATGAGGCAATCGAAATGATTGAGGCGAATAAATTGTATGAAAGACGTGTGATTGCCATAGGAAAAGAAGAATGGCATGAAGGTGTCATTGGAATTGTCGCATCAAGGATTGTGGAAGAGTATGCAAAACCAGCAATCATTTTTACACTAAAACCGGATACGGCAAAGGGTTCTGCCCGTTCGGTAAGCGGATTTGATATTGCCGGGGCATTGAATTTCTGTTCTGATCTACTGTTAAAATTTGGCGGGCATAAACAGGCAGCAGGTCTTGAATTATTAAGAAAAAATTTTGATCTCTTTGTAGAAAAAATAAATCAATATGCACAGAATTTTGATGAAGAAATATTTACAAAAAAACATTACTATGATATGAAACTCGATCTTAAGGATATTACTGAAGATGTTGTTTACTTTTTGAAATATTTTGAACCCACAGGTATGGAAAATCCACAACCCGTATTTTTAGGTGAAAACCTTGAGATCGTTGGTGTTCCGATTGTAGTGGGTAATGAACATCTTAAATTCTCATTAAGAAAGGGAAAAATTGTCTTCCCGGCAATCGCCTTTTACCATGCAGATAAGATCCTCAATATGGTTCCAGGAAAGACCAGGATTGATTGTTTATATACGATATTTGAAGATTCACTCGTGGGCAAGAAAAAAGTTGTTCTGAGGGTAAAGGAATTAAAAAATGTGGAAATTAATTGAAGAACCAGATTTGAAATATTTTCAATTTAATTTTGAAGATAAGGTTTTTCTTTACTCAACGCGCTATGGAACCGAAAAATTCCTTGAAAAGTTCAAACCAATTATGTTGAATCAAATACATTCAGATATTATTGTTGACATTGATAAAGAACAGAAGGCAACAGGCGATGGACTCATCGCCTGCGGGGATAAGTGTATTGGTGTAAAGATTGCTGATTGCCTGCCGGTATATTTATTTTCAAAAGAAAGGATTACATTATTACATTGTGGCTGGCGATCAATAATTAAGGGTATTTTGAAAAAGGCAAAAGAGATTTTAGGAGATTACAGATATGTGCTTGGTGCCGGGATTGGTGCTTGCTGTTATGTAGTAAAATCCGATGTTGCATCACTATTTTATAAAAATTATCCTGAAGCAGTGATAGAAAAAGATGGTAAAATCTATCTTGATTTAAAAAGGGCAGTAATAACAACACTGGGCAAGGAAAATTTCATTGCGGATTTAGATTTTTGCACATTCTGTAATGCAAAATATTTCTATTCACATCGTCGTGGAGATAATAAACGCAATTACGCAGCATTGAAGAAAACTCACACTTAAAAATATCCTTTATTCAAAGATTTTAGAACAATAGTGGTGACAAGTTCAATGAAAAAATCTACACGAACTAAGATTGGGTATTTTTTAGAATTTAGTGCTTTATATCTGTGCAATTTTTCTTGACTTAAAGGGGTTAATCAATATAATTGGATATGGATTATATGAAATATGCATACATTGCACTCATTGGTTGGGGATTCTGGGCGATTGGTAGTAAAATCATAAGTCAGCATTTAAACACAGTGAGCACTTCTTTCTGGATTTCGATATGGTCGATAATATTTTTATTATTTTATATCGTTCTTTTTAAAGATTCACTCCAGTTTAACAATTATTCTCTATATGCAATCCCTGTTGGTTTTGTTTCTTTAATTGCTATCCTTGCTTTTTATCATGCATTAAAGACTGGACCGGCATCGGTCGTCATTCCCCTGACCAATCTCTATGTCCTCTTCCCGGTTGTCTTTGGTTTTATAATACTCAAGGAACCGATCACTGTGAATAGAATCTTTGGCATTGCCTTTGCGATTATTGCAAGCATTCTTTTGTCAAAATGAGAATTGTCATTTACGAAGACGAACCTGAAATATTTTTTCCCCTGATCAATTTTTTCCCCCAATTCAATCTCCGCATTGGAATGGAGACGATCGCCGAGCACACAGCCCATTTTTTCCCAAAATTTAGATTTGATTATATCGCCCGTGAATTATTTAACTTTAAATTGAATGTGAAGAATGAACCAACAATATACCTATCTGCGAAATTACTTTTAAAAGAAAGGATACATCTACCATACGAAGAGACAAGATTTATTGTGGACGACCACAATGCAGGATTTCTAAAGGTTAACCCTCCATTTCCAAAGAATTTTGAAGAAATCAAGAATGTCTTGAATAATATAAAAAAGAAGAAAGAGATTTCCGGAAAGATGATTCTCCATCCCTGGGACATCATCAAACTCAACCCGGAGATGATTGTTGAACATTTTAAGCAGATAAAAAAACCAGGCAGGATTTCAAGAAAAATAGAATTTGCTGGCTCAAGAAAATCCCTTTTTATTGCCCGAGATGCAGTGATCAATAAATTTGTATTCTTTGATTGCACATCCGGTCCGATATACATCGACAGAAAGGTAGAGATAAAGCCATTTACTTCAATCATTGGACCATCATACATCGGTGAAGGAACAATCTTAGACCGGGCAAAGATAATAAAATCAACGATCGGACCTTATTGTCGTATTGGTGGTGAAATTGAGGAATGTGTATTCCAGGGTTTTTCAAACAAATATCATGAAGGATTTATCGGACATTCATTTATTGGGGAGTGGGTGAATATCGGCTCGCTCACAACAAATTCTGATCTAAAGAATAATTACTCAAGCGTGCGGATAAAGACAGGAAAAGAAATTTACGATTCCGGGATGATAAAACTTGGATGTTTTATTGGTGACCATACAAAATTAGGCATTGGAACTTTAATCCCTACCGGTGCAGTCATCGGTAGTTTTGTGAATTTTTTCGGTGGTGGAATGATGCCTGCTTATGTTCCTTCTTTTAGATGGATAGGACCGGATATCGATCAGGAATACGATTTAGACCGGGCAATAAAAACTGCACGTGCTGTAATGGAAAGAAGAGGGATAATCCTGTCAAAAGAATACGAAGATTTGATAAGGTTGAATTATAAAAATAAATAAAATAAATGCGATACACTCTCGGTATTGATATTGGGGGAACAAATATCAAGGCAGGGCTTGTCCATAAAGGAAATGTGATAAAAAAAATAAGTTTTGAAACAAAGGCTGAAGATGGTCCGGATAACTGTATTGCCCAGATAAAATCTATCATCAGAAGTTTTAATAATATTTCAAATATTGGAATCGGCATTGCAGGGATCATCGATTCCAAAAAAGGGATTGTGAGATATTCACCAAATCTCAAAGGTTGGTATAATATCAAACTTACAGAACCTTTAAAAAAAGAATTTAAAACAACTGTAAGGATTTTAAACGATGTCAATGCGATCCTTTTGGGTGAGTGGATTTATGGGGCAGGAAAGGGTTATAAAAATATATTTCTTTTTACCTTAGGAACCGGCGTGGGCGGTGCCGCAGTATGTGAAGGAAAATTGCTCTTCGGTGCCAATGGCTTTGCGGGTGAATTTGGACATACAGTGATAAGTTTTAATGGACCAGAATGTGTTTGTGGCAATTATGGATGTCTTGAACGGTATGTCGGTTCAAGATATATAGTGGAACTTACAAAGAAAAAGTTAGCAAGAAAAAGAAGCAACTTAAAAAATTATAAAGACCCCACACCCAAGATAATTGCGAATGAAGCAAAGAAAGGAGATACTGTTGCAAAAGAGGTCTTTGAAGAGATCGGAAATTATATCGGTATTGGTGTGAGCAATATCATAAATCTCTTTGACCCTGAAGTCGTTATTATATCAGGTGGAATTTCTCGTGCTGGTAAAATACTATTTGATCCAATAAAAAGAACTGTTAGAGAAAGAATCCTTGGATTAAAATACCGAAATCTGAAGATAGTTCCTGCAAAACTCGGTGATGGTGCTGGAATAATCGGTGCTGCACATTTTGCAGATTACAAATTTCCTTGACAAAGTAAGAAATATGGATATAATCACATAATAATAAATGATTGATTATTTATTTAGACTTAAATCTTTAATAGATTCTCAAGATAGATTCCAATCAGGGAGGTTCACTTGGTTCATTTATTAACATTTTTATTGATTGGTCAAGTTGACCATTTTGGGTTTGATAACATTACATCACCGAAGACCGCGGGTGTCCCTTTTCAGATAACAATCTATGCATTGAATTCATCAGGGCAACCAGTTCAATATTATGGCTCAGCACGGATTTATATTTCAAGTGTGAGTTATCCTGTAAGCCCTGATACAACTGTATATTTCAATGGCAACAGCTCCTGGCAGGGTAATATTATGGTTTCAATTGCCGGAAATAATATAAGACTGAGATGTGAAGGGAGTGGGGCAAGTGGTGAATCAAATCCATTCCAGGTAGTTCCAAATACACCATACAGACTCATCTCAATCCTGCCTGGACAGACTTATGCACCAGGTAATACATCGGGAAGAATCGGCACACCTTCAAGCCAGCAAGCAGGTTCATTTTTTAATATTTCAACCTATCTCACAGACCGCTGGTGTAATCAGATAACAACCGGCAGTGATTCTATTATGCTCAGAAGTTCAGATAACTTTAGCTCCATCGCCTCTGTGCGTCTGGCCAATGGAAGTGCCAATATTAACTATGCATTCAGAACCGCAGGCACGCAAAAAATTTTCGTAAGCGATATCACGAATTCAGGGATAAAATCTGACACATCAAGTAATATTTATATCTATCCTGGTGCCTATACCAGGCTCCTTGTTCTCCTGCCTGGAGAGGTCCATCTACCTGGTGATACAACGATTAATACGACCCAGACTCCAGGAAAATCAGGGAGCCCGTTAGAACAGTATGTGCTCGAAAACTTTAATATAACTGTCTATGCTACAGATTCAATGTGGAATAAGACAAATGTCTCCGGTTATCCAGTTCAGGTATCTGGTTCTTCTGGTTTTTCCAACCCACCTGCCCAGAATCTCTCAAATGGTTCGGTTACATTCAGTGCAAATTTCTCAACAAAGGGCGAAAAATTCCTCTATGCACGGGATCTTACTAACAATTTTATCAGTTATGATAATTTCCTCAAAATCTCTGCAAAGGCTAATAATTTTGATATAATCGTCAATCCGGACACAGTCTCTCCTGGAGAGATCGCCTATATAAATATCACTGTCTATGACCGCAATAATGAACCTATTGAAGGAAAATGGGTATATTTGTCAGTAATAGGTGGTAATGGTCAGATAATACCGCAGTATGATACGGTCTATACAAATGCCCAGGGAACCTGTCAATCTCAATTCATATCAACGACCGGCTATTTCAATGAACTTGACACAATTGAAATAAGGGCAGATAATTATGCGGAAACGACAACGGTCTATGTAATCATTCCTGATTCTTCAGTGATGGAAGGCAATATCGTTGCCTATCCAAACCCGTTTGGCAAGATAAATCAACCATATACAAGGTTTGTATATTATCTCCAGCAAAATTGCAATGTCATTTTTTCAATCTATGATGCGTTTGGTAATCGTGTCCACCACGAAGAGATTCCCTCGGGTCAGAATGGTGCGCGGATAGGTATAAACAATCTTAGCTGGGATGGTAAGAATGATAAGGGTCATAAAGTCGCAACTGGTGTGTATTATGTTTTGATAAAAGGTTATCTCCACACGAATGTATTTTTAGAAAAACATATAAGGGTGGGTGTGATATGGTAAAATGCATAAACCGTAAAACGTTTAACTCTAAACGAATAAAAAGTTTAAAAAGTTTCTTACTTCTTACTTTTTACTTCTTACTTCTCAATTTTGTATTTGCCCAGGATGGTGGTTTACCTGGTGCAGTCCTTAATTATGGAATGAGCCCGAGGAGCACAGCAATGGGTAAGGCATTCACCGGACTCGCTGATGACGCTGAGGCGGTTTATTTCAATCCAGCAGGTCTTGCCCAATTGTATTCACATAATATTAAGTCTTCATATCTTGATCTTTACGGTCACCAGCTCGGTTATCTCGGCTATGCCCTTCCCACAAGGAGATTTGGAACATTTGGTATCAATATTATCCATTTTCGTTCAAAGGGTATAGATTCAAGGGATGAAGATATGAATCCCTATGGAACCTATTACTTTGCCCAGAGTTGTATTCTCGTTTCTTATGCCTATCTTGTTTCCAATGCCCTTAGTATGGGAACGAATCTGAAATTTTTGACGAGCAAAATCGCCCAGTATGGTTCAATTGGTATTGGTGGTGATGCTGGTATATTACTTTTTCCAAGGAATAATTATAGTTTTGGTATTTCTGTCCAGAATATCCTCGGACCCAAATTACAATACCTTGAAGATGGTGCTACCGAAGAATTTCCCGCAACATTTAGATTTGGTGGTAGTGTGAAATTATATCAGGGTAGGGCAGTAATCGTGGGCGATTTGGTGAAAAATATCCTTGAATATTCATCAGTGAAACCGCACCTTGGTTTTGAATTCCTCCCTGTCTATCCAATCTTGATTCTCCGGGCTGGATTTGACGAAAATACATTGAATGCAGGACTGGGTGTAAGGAAATTTTTTGGCAATATGTCAACAGGTATTGATTATGCTATAGAATTACATCACAGATCAAATTATTTACTTCCTTACCGGCACAAGGTCGGAATATTCATTGAATTTGGTGGGTTCCGCACCTGGGTTACTGCAAACCCAAAGGAATTTTCACCTGCACCCGGCAGAAAAGAAAATGTTGCCTGGCTTGATTTACATTATACAACAAAGAGAGAAATTGAAAGATGGCAGTTGTTGATTAAAAATCAGTACGGCGAGGTTGTCAGAACATATTCAGGTTGGGATGCACCACCCTTGAGACTTTCCTGGGACGGGCTTGATGATGTGGGTAGATTGGTTTCAGATGGCAGATATTATTACGAAATAATAATAATCGATAAAGGAAAGGAACGTATAACATACAGTGATTATCTTGTGAAGATCGTTACCCTCGGACCAAAGGGTGAGATAGAATTCGTGCCCCAGGAGTGATTATGTTTTTCATCGCCTTTATTTTTTCATTGACCGATTATAATCAACTTGTAATGGATTACGAGATCGCACATAGATTATTCCTGCAAGAAAATTATGCCCAGGCACTACAATATTTTTCCGCCATATTAAAAAAGTATGGTGGAACTGATTTTGAAGATGAAATTAGGTTCCGGGTTGCAGAATGTTATTTTAATATCAAAGATTATGACCAAGCAAAAGAGCATTTTGAGACAATTTTAAAAAGAAAAAAATATGTCTATCTTGAACCTGAATGTCTATACGCAATTGGAATGATAGACATCTTACAGGGGAATTATAGAGAGGCAGAACAAATCCTTCAAAGATTATTAAAAAATCCTGCTTACCAGGAAGAAGACCGGGCAAACTTTGCCCTGGGTGTTTTATACTATTTCCGCGGGAGTTATGTTGAGGCAAGAGAAAAACTTCAGGGATTGAATCTACTCGAGGCAAAGTTCTATTATGGTAAGGCATTATCAAGACTGGGGGACCCGCTTGAGGCAATAAAATCATTCAAAAAGATTATTGATGAAGCACCGAATACACCAATTGCTGTCCTTGCAGAGTTTTCAAGGGCTGAGGCATTGTTTTTCAATAGAGACTTTGATGGGGCAAAGGTGAAATTCCGTGATTTCATTGCCAATTATCCGAAATCACCATTGATTGATTATGCCCATTTCTTCTATGCAGCCTCATTGATTCATTATGGTGATTATGCAGGTGCGGCTGAACATCTCATCCCTTTGACCCGGCATTCAGACAATCTCCTTGCTGCGCATGCAGGATATTTTTTAGGGATCTGCAGGATGAATTTAAATGATGGGCTTGGTGCAGTAAGTGCATTCCAGCGGGTGCGTGCCAATTATCCCAATACGATGATTTCATCGTATGCAAATCTCCAGTTAACAAAGGCACTCCTTGCCTATGGTGATACAATCCAGGCATTGACCTCTTCATCACAGCTGGCAACGATGTTTGCATCAGGAGACCTCGCAAGCATTGGTGAATATTTGACCGGAATGATTTATTTTCAGAAAAAGGATTATGTGAATGCGATTAGATTCTTTGAATCATTATTGTCCAAATACCCAAAATCTCCATTAAGAGAGCCCGGGGCAACAATGCTTTTATATTCCCTTTATAACCTGAAGAATTTTGACTACGCAGTAACGTTTGGCAGTAAATATATAAAAGATTTTCCTGATGAAAATAATGAATGGCGGGGCAGAACACTCTATTTCCTTGCTGAGGCATATTATTATCTGAATAATTTCAGTGATGCAGAGAAGACATATCTTGTTGTAACAAAAGATTATTTTGGTATTGAGGTCTCGCCGTATGCACGATTAGGACTTGCATATTCTTTATATAATCAGGACCGTCCTGGAGAAGCCCAGATGATATTTGAGAATATGAGCAAGGTTCCTTATGAAGATTCTTCACTTGTAATGGCAATATATCTCGGGCTTGGCTATACCCAATTCAATCAGCGTGCTTATCTGAAAGCAAGGGAGACCTTTGAGGCTTTATATAATACATTTCCTAAGGATGAGCGGTGCGCAGTTCCTTCATTATTTTATGCGGGTATGGCATACTATAATCTTGAATATTATGCAAATGCAATAGAATCCTGGGAAAAATTGATCGGCAATTTCCCGATGGCAAAAAAATCTGCAGAAGCAGGGTTTCGTGCTGGTGACACATATTTTAAGGCATTAGAATATGAAAAGGCACGGAGTCTATTCCGCTGGGTTGTAGAAAACCATCCCAATGATGATTTTGCCCGTTCTTCCCAGCTGGCAATTGCCCAGAGTTATTATAATCAAAAAAGTTATGATGAGGCAATAAGGGAATTCCAGAAATTTCTTGACCTTTATCCTACTTCAGATGAGGCGACTGCAGCGAGAAAAGGAATGGAGATGTGTTATTATCAAAAAGGTCTTGAATCCACTGAGGCAATGCAATATTTTGTTGAAAGATTTCCCCAGAGTGAACTTGCTGCGGACGGACAATATCAGATCGCCCAGAAGTTCTTTGATGATAAAAAATATGCCCAGGCAATGGAAGAGTTTATAAAGGTTGTAGTAAATTTCCCTTCTTCTTCTTATGCACCTGATGCCCTATTACTTGCCGCAGAATGCGCAGTAAATATTGAAGACTGGCAAAAATCAACAGAATTGTATGAACGCTATCTCAGTTATTTTCCAAAAGGGAAAGAAAAAGATGCGGTCTATTTTAATTTAGGCACAGCATATTTTAATTTAAAAGAATATGGAAAGGCAATGAAGAACTTTCAGGTCGTTGCAGACTCCTTCCCTTCGTCCCAGTATATCACAAATGCCCGACATAATATCGGTGTGTGCAAAAAATACCTTGGTGAGGCAGGGACTGGGTCTGAAGGTATTCAGACCGAAGGGGCAAAAGGAGAAAAATGAAAGAATCTGCACTAATTTATCTCTCGTGGTCCAAAAAAGGAGGTTAAAAAATGATACTGGGCCAACCATTGGTTGAAATATTTAAAAATAGTATCGTAATGATAATTCTGTTGCTATGTTCCATAATCGCCCTGGCATTGATAATAGAAAGATTTTTGTATTTTGTCAGGCATAGCTTTGATACGCGAGTGGGATTCTTAAAGTTTAGCCAGATATTGAGAAATCAGGGAACGAGTGCTGCACTTGCCTATGCAAATCAGAAAAAGAATCCATTATTTGGATTATTTGCGGTTGCACTCCAGAATCAACATCTTGATGCAGATAATCTTTATGATGTCCTTTCAAGTTATGTGATTGAAGAAAAATTAAAATTTGACCGATATCTTGGTGGTATGGGCACATTGGCAAATGCAGCAACATTATTAGGATTGCTTGGAACCGTAACCGGTTTGATCCGTGCATTCCATAATATCTCTATTACCGGTTCTGGTGGTCCAGCAGTAATATCCGCGGGTATTGCTGAGGCACTGCTCACAACTGCATTTGGTTTATTTATTGGAATTCCTACCCTTTTCTTTTACAATTATTATACAAAAAAGAGCAATGAACTGGCGATGAGTCTTGAGGGTGTTTGTGATAAAGTGATTGTTCTTTTGGAAACGATGAAGAAGAAAACCGGAAATGTAAATCCTGAACCGGTTGCAACACCAAAACCACCACCTCCACCACCTGAGGATACAACCTGGAAGTTTTGAGAGATGAGAAAAAGAAAACGCCTCCATTTTGGGATTGAACCTCAAGGCTTGATTCTTAATTCACTGGTTGATATTGCCCTATCACTTGTCATAGGATTTATTGTTGCAATCCCTTTATTCTTTGAATCAGGCATCTTTGTGAATGCCCCAGGTGTGGCATCGGGTTCTGCAACCGAGGTGAGTGATATAAAGGTTAATATCCACCTTTTGAATGATGGTGGTATATTATTAAATGAAGAACCTGTGACTTATGAAAAACTGGAAGAACTACTACCTCAGTTGCTGGCAAGGAGTCTTGAAAAAAAGGTGATCGTATCTACGGATTCTGAAGTTACTTATGAAAGGGTCATCCAGATTCTTGATCTGGCAAAACAAAAAGGTGCCGGAGAACTTGCATTGTTAAGGAGTAGAAGATGAAGCGGATGGAGAATGTAGATATCCTGCCTATGGCTGCGGTTGCCTTGATGGTCGTTTTAATGATGATGATAATCGCACCAATGACGATGACACATACAAATACACCGGTTGAAGTTCCAAAGGCACATACAGCCGAGGCAAAGACTGAAGAAAATTTCACCATTACTTATACACTTGATAATAAATTATACATAAATGATCAACCAATCGCACAGGATGATTTTGATAGCATTGTCCAACAGGCAGTAGAAAAGGACCCTTATCAATTGATTGTAATTCGTGCGGATAAAGATGTTCTACACAAAGATGTCCTTGAAATCCTTGCCCGGGTAAAACAGGCAGGTGCGAAGCGCATTGCCTGTGCAACGAAAAAACCAAAGGAATAAAAATGTTCAAAGACAAAAGACTGGACATAGGAATTTTAATCTCCATAGTCGTTCATATATTATTATTTCTGCTCTTTTCCCGTTCCAGTTCTGCCTCCACAGCCAATTATGAAGATATAAAAGAAATTACCTTCCTTGACCAGTCATATCGCCCTGAAGTCGCCAAGGTTGTATCAAAAGGTTCGATCTGGGGTGAGGTAACCGAGACTCCTGCCCCATCAACCGGCACATATGGTGGAAGTGATATTGTGACACCAGCAATTGATTTAAATGTAAAACTTGACCGTAGCCAGGCAAAGATTGATTTAAATCGCTATTCACCCCAGGAAGGGGTTGGTGAAGTGATAAAGATTGGCAGTGCCAAAAACGGCACAATGAAATCGACTGAAGAAATACTTGCTGAAAAACCGATCTCACTCGCAAAAAATCTACCAAGGGGTTCAGGAACAGAAGGTGGAACAGGTATTGGTGTCTATGGTGGCATTGGCAGACAGGCAGAAGCACCGAGTATAAAGATTGATAAAAAACCACCACCCACAACACCGACCTCCCAGATTGGCAAACAGGTTGAAGAAAAAGTTGAAGAAAAACTGAAGGTCGAAACAAAAGGAACTGCCATCTCCCTGGCTGGACCAATTGCAGACCGTGAGATAAGAAAAAAGATTCTACCTCAGTATCCAGCCTGGTGTCTACAAAGGGGAATATCTGGTGTAGTAAAGATACGGGTTGAAGTCAATCCTGAAGGAAGTGTGAGAGAGAATATCAGGATAGAAATTTCTTCTGGCTATCCTGACCTTGACCAGAGTGTGGTGAATGCGGTTAAGGCGTGGTTATTTGCTCCATTACCTGCCAGCGTGAAACAGGAAATCCAGTGGGGAATCATTACATTTAAATTTGTCTGTGGTTAATAAGGAGAGATAAATGAATATATTCTTTGTCTTATTTTTATTCACCCAGGAGGCAAAAAAATCCGAACATGAGATTGGTGAAGAGGTTATAAAGGGTGAATTGAAATATAAAATAGTTGATCCCAAGATATATCTGCAGGTTTCTTTAAATCCATTTGCTCCATTGGATTCAGTGATTTCAAAAGAACAATATATATTTGATGAGAAACTTTATTCCACGATAGATGGATTAAATACGCCGATCCTTTATCTCCATAGCGAGTATTTGAGAATGCCGCTTGTAGCAAGATTTATGTATGGTAGTATTGCCCTTTTCATACCAAGATTTGAAAAGACGGTCTCATCCTGGGAACTTGTTATTATCGATGCAAAAGGAGAAGTCGTCAGGCGCTATGCCCAGCGTGGAATGCCGCCACCGGTCCTTTCCTGGGATGGCAAAACTGATAATGGAGAGATGTGTAATATGGGTGAAATTTATAATTATGTTTTTACTGCATTCGATGCGGTTGGTAATCCCACAAGGATAACCGGCAGGGCATATAAATTCAATGGCGTAGTATATCAAGAAAAGGGAAGCACAATAATCGCAGTATCGGCAAATGCATTATTCAATGAAAATTCTGCAAACCTGAACAGCGAATCAGGACCATATATTGAAGAAATCGCCAATATTGTAAAAGAAAAATTCAAAAAAGAGGTCGTGGTCTATTCATATTCACAATCCGAGGCACTTGCCCGTTCTCGTGGTGAAGTAATATTAAACGAAATTACAAAAAGGACTGTATTACAGAATAAGGCAGTGAGCACAGCACCACGATTTATACCTGGGCTTCTGCCCAAATATTCAAAGATTGAAATAGTAGTTCAATAATTACTTTATCACCTTTATCTCAAATGGCTCAGCAATTGCTTCCTTATCTGTGTTATAGTATTCATAGACCCTTGAGGACTGGACCTTTGCCTTAACAGGATATTTTGCCTTTAAACTGTATGATAATTTGAGCGGTTTATCCGAAGAGATTGATTCAATATATACAATTATCTGGCGTGATGTCAAATTATACTTTTGAATGGTCTTTTTATTCACATATTCATCAAGGGTTGGAGTCTGGACCTCAAATCCAGGTGGAATCCCCAAGTCAATCATCACCATCTGGGCAGTTCCGCTTTTTAATAATTTTATAGAAACATCCACATTTACCAGATCATTAATTGTTAGTTGTTTCCGGTCATAATTCACATCAATAGAAAATAGTGGCATCGGTTGCCTGGGTAGGTCTTTCCAGGGAATATAGTATGCACTCGTTATCTCATAGAGAAAATTGCCTTCGCCTTTGAGTTGAATCTCCACTGTATTTTCATCTTTGAGGTTCTCATTCAGATCGATCTGTTGCATCACATCCGCATTATTTTTATCAACCTTTATCTCATTCACCTTTTTACCATTATGTAGAACAACAACCGTTGCATTTATATCTTCACTCATACCTCCGAGTGCTCCAACGAGTGCACGCAGGGCAATGATCGTTCCCTGTGTAGTCCACCACATTCCAGAAGAATCTTTTGAGCGAATCAAATATGTCAATGCCTTGGTCGTTGCATCAGAGAATTTGCCGGACTTGACAAGGGCATAGGTTGCAAGCCCGCTTGCCTCAATATCTGCACCTTTACCCCTTGTCATTGTAATTGACGGAACATCTGATTCCCAGTATAGTGCACCATTATCTTCCTTTGCCATATCCAGTAGTTTGCGCAAGACTTTCATTGTTATCTCTGATTTTGGTTCCATTGCTACAAATGCATTGGCAACGAGTGCAAGGATATAGGCGTCATTAATCTTTTCCCATTTGCCTTTTAAATAATCAAGCCCTCTCTGTGCACTACCATCTTTATGACCTATCTCAGCCAGTGCCCAGACAATATAGGCAGTGGGCATTATATCACTGTGCTGGATCCTTCCCCAGGCTTCAGCATGGAGATACTGTTTATCCGGTGACCAGGAACCATCTTTCTCCTGTTGATTTTTTAACCATTGTGCAGTCCTTTCAATCACACGTTCATCAATATTATATACCTTGCTCATATCATTGAATTCCATCAAGCCATAAGCAGTGAGAATCTTATTTGCTGGCGCATCACCAAACCAGGAAAATCCACCGCCCTTCACTTCAAAAGACAACAATCTCTGATAGCCAATACTGATATACTCTTCTGCCTTCATCTCGGTCTCTGGTTTTATCTGTTGTGTCTGGCGCAGATAATTCAAAATCAAGATATTGGGATATGTAATCGAAGATGTTTGTTCAAAACAACCGAATGGCATCCCTAACATCTTATCCAGCCCTTCAACGACTTGTGAATATATACCTGGATATAACTTCAGGATTAAAGAATTTGCACCGGGGATTGCGTTCGCCGGAAAACTCACTTTTTTTACTATATTTCCTTCAAGCCGGTCAGAGATTATATTTTCAAACCTTTTGCCATCGGGCAATACCGCGATCTGTCTCTTTATCGCATCTGATTTCACCTCGCCATATGCCTTTACAGTTATTGGATGATAACCAAGTTCCTTGACACGGATGGGAAAGTATACTACAGAAACCTCGTCTTTATTTAAGGTCTTTGTGACTTCTTTATCACCTAAAATTTCAAACCAATCACCAGACTCCAGGATTAACTTAATCTTCTGCGGTTTTGGTAAATAGTTATATAATGCTATCGGTATTGATATCTCATCACCCTGGATCAATGCAACCGGCAGGTCAATATCAACGAAGAAGTCCTGGAATACCCTGATTTGTGATAGTCCAGAACCAAGTTCACCATTCTTTGATGATGCAAACATCGTCATACGCCAGGTCGTTATTGCATCAGGCATTGTGACCGAGAGTTTTGCCTTTCCCTGGGCATCTGTTATCAATGCCGGTTCAAAGACAAATGTCTCAGGAAAGTATTCACGCACCCTTGGTTCTTCAGGACCTGTTTTCGGTCTTTCTTTATCCATCGATTTCATAATGACTGGTCCCTTTCCTGCAGCCACTGGTGCCATCAAGACCCTATCTTCCATCGCCTCAAACCTTCTCCAGCCCCATTCATTCAGATCATCATCGGTATCAAATACGCCATCAGGACCAGCACTAAGAATTGTAAAATAAGAGAAATACTCATCTTCACAGGTTATTCTGTATCTTCTATTCCATGGGTCTAAAAGATCATCTTCTTTCAATAATCCTTCTTTTATTAGCGACTCTATCGCATTCTCTGTTTTTGGATAAGTGTCATATCGATCATAATATTTATTAACTGCCGTATACAATTTTTCACGCACCTTTGCAATCTTTGTATAAAATGCCTGTGCAATCTTTTCATTTACTTCAATCGGAGTAGTATAGTTTACCGGAAATGGGTCTTTAGGCACAAGGGTTGAAAACATTACAATCTCAGCGCGCTCGTCTATTGCTGGTTGTTTAACAATATTTGCCGGTTCAAATCCATGGATCTCATAACGCGGGGTCAGTATCTCTTTTTCCAGGGTAAAATATACCTTTTCCAGTCCTGGTTGTAATTCGCTCACGGCAAAGACTGCCTCATCAACTATCGCTAAACATAATGCCGCAACCTTTGGTCTACCATTCTTATCAGTGATTGTAAACACAATCTCACCATCTTCACCAGGAAGATACTCTTTCTTATCGGTCTTTACATCTATTGTTAAATCATTTGCACTATGGATATAACAGAATCTTGTATCTCTTATGATATCAGAACTAGATGTGACAATATATGCGTGGAGCCATATTGAACCAGCAAGTTCTGGAGTGAGACGGAGTTGATAGTTTCCTTTACCATCTTTAATTTCTATGGATTTAGTCAATACTGTCTGGCCATCCTTTATTATGTCAAAATATACCCTTCCTGTCTTCTTTGTAGTAAGGAATTCAAGGCTTATATCATCACCAACCTTATATATTCCCCTTTTCATACGGATAATCACCTGGTCCTGGTCTGTATCAAGAGTAAAGGCTTTTTTTATCTCTGCAGTTTCTCCTTTATTATCTATCACCTTCACGAAAATTTCAGTCTTTGGTTTATCCGGCTTATAGACGAATTCCGCAACCCCGTAATCGTCTGTCCTGCCTGTCTGCTTTGCTCCATTAATCTTCATTTCAACCTGTGACAGACAGGGTGAACCATCAGGGTAGTTTGCAACCACATATATTCTATTTTCAAGATTGGGTTTTAAACTGCCACCTTCAGGAACGACAGCAATATTTATCAAATTTTGAACAACCTTTTTTGCCACGGTTATCTTTTCACTGTGATTTGCCTTATCAATCACCTCAATATCAAGACGGAAAAAGGCATCTCCCTTTTCAAGTGGTTCGCCAACAAAGTATTCTGGAAGTCTATAATTGAAATAGTATAAACCATCTTTATCGGTCTTTCCTTCAAGCACCGCCTCTTCATTGAATCCAATATCAAATTTATAGACTGTGATTTTAACCTTTCCTTCCACAACCGGCTTGCCAAAGAAATACTGGACATCGATAACTCCTTCAATTTTTTCACCAGGGAGATAGAATTCTTTATCGGTTTTCAACGCAATCTTGAATTTAGGCAGGACATATTTTTCAACCTTTACCGTCTTTTCGGTCTTTTCATTATCAAGGATTGCACGGATTATCCAGTTACCAAAATTCACCTCGTCTGCAAGCAAGAATGGTGTATATGCAACACCGAATTCATCGGTCTTTATTGATTTTTTAAATACCTTATTTCCCTTTGCATCTTCAATCTCAAAGACTATCTCTTTATTTTTTACTCCATTCAATCTTGGCTTCTGTAATGATAATGTCCTTATATGGATCGTCTGTCCTGGTTGGTAGATCGGTTTATCTGTTACGAGATAAGTTAAATTCCCTGTGGTCATTTTAAAACTTGTATTATATTCATCCTTACCTAAATCAGAACTGACAATAAATCTTAATTCACCGCCTTTTATTTGTTCTGGTAAATTAAATTCTGTCTCGCAAGTTCCAGAATTATCTGTATTTCCATCATAGACAACCTTCTCAGACTTTTGTCCCGGTAAAATTACCTTTATCCTTGCCCCAGGAATCGGTTCATCAGTCCTTTGATTCTTAACAATGATACGATATTTTATCGGTGTCCCAGAGATAAAATTATCCTGTCCTAAAATTTTCACAATCATCTTATCCTGAAGCTGGAATAAAGAATAAACCTTTTCCGACTTTTTGAATTTTACCTTTATCCGCAAAAGGTCAATGTCATCAACATTTTTCTTCAATTTAATCTTTGCCGGGAATGAATAATAGTCCTTATTTATATAAATCCATCTGCTGAATTCTCCTAAAATATTATCTTCTGGGTCTATTATCCAGACCTCGCATTTTCCGATCTCTCCTTTTAATCCCTCAATCGGTATATTCAGATTCAGTCCATTTTCTGAACCATCATAACCGGTGCTGGATAAAAGTCCCAATGCAATTATTCCAATGCTGAATGGTAAAAATGATTTCATAAATCCCCCTTTTCTATAGTTAATTACAAATTTATTTCAAAAAAATTCCTTTGTTATTCTTTTAAATTTATTTAGATTTATTCAACTCATTCACGGGCTTTGGCTTGCAAAGGTAAAAACCCTGTCCATATTTAATACCCAGTTCTTTCAGGAAATTTAATTCATTTTCATTTTCTATCCCTTCAGCAATGATTGTAGAATTAATGCGGTTGGCAAAATTCACAAATGATTTTATCAATTCCTGGCGGATGAGGTTTTTATCGATATCCCTGACCAGGGTTCGGTCGTATTTCAAATAATCGGGTCCTATCTCACTTATTCTTTCCAGGGTAGAATAACCCACTCCCACATCATCAAGGGCAATCTTCAAGCCCCTGCCTTTTGTCCTCACCAGTATCTCCTGGTAGATTCCATAATGAGGAATAGCAAATTTCTCTGTGATCTCAATCACCACCTGATTATTTTTTACCCGGCATTCAGAAAGCAGATCAACAAAGTGATTATCAAGCAATCTCGGAATCTGGTCTGGAGTTATATTTAAAAATATCAATGAATTTGAATTGAGTTTTGATGCCTCCTTTATTGCATTATAGAGACACAATTCCTCAACCTTGGGCAATAATTCATACCTTGCAGCAAATGTGAATATGGTATCAGGGTCTTCAAAGAATGAACCTTTTGGTCCACGGCTTAGTGCCTCATAACCATAGATCGTTTTATCCCTTAGATTGAATATAGGCTGGTAAACTGTATAGATTGATTTGTTATCGATTATCCCTATTAATTCAGTGTAAAGTTCCTTTTCTTTTAACTTATCAGGAAAATGGGCAGCATATTTTATATCTTCAATCGCATGGTAGAGAAGCCGCTCGGTTCTGACCATTGGATCGAGTCTTATAATTTGATAACTTGTATGCAAATCAATTCTATCTATTACCTCCTTATGTCCAAATTCATTTTTAATCTTTTCAACCCTGGTTTTAAATTGTTCTGAGAGAAAATTTAAATATGCCTTATCAATCAAACCACCAGATGTATCTCGGGTCAGAAAGATAAAAAAACCTTCGCCCATTATTGAAGAGATTGCAATCAATGCTGAACGGGGAATCAATTTACCGATCTCTCCCATTACATTTATTGTAAAAAGTTTGATCAATTCGTCATATACCTCCCATCCAAACACCGGCTCAATCCTTTCCTGATCGCCTATGGAAAGATATAAAATTCCGATTATCTTTTCCAGTTCAATAATTCTTCTCAAATCTTCTAATACACCATAGACCGTGGGTAAACCGCTTGCACGATCATAAAGATTGACCCGATATTTATACAATTCAGATTGCAGTTTTTCAATCTCATTATTCATAGATTGTTCTTTTCAATGTAAAGAAAAATATCATTAATCCTTTTTAATAAATCGTCGGCTGTGAATGGCTTACAGATATAATCAACTGCACCCTCTTTCAATCCAATGATCTTGTCATAGGCATCAACCCTTGCCGTGAGCATAGCAACCGGTATCTTCTTTAACCTCTCTTCTGATTTCAACATCTGCATCACCTGCCAGCCATCCATTTCAGGAAGCATAATATCAAGTAATATGAGTTCTATCTTCTCGGTCTGAAGGACTGTCAGACCCTGTTTGGCATCCTTTGCCTTATATACCACAAAACCTGCATCCTTCAACACCCTTTCTACAAAATCAAGGATGTCGTCTTCATCATCAATGACCAGAATTTTTTTATTCATTCTACCCTCCTTGAGGTATGATAAAATAAAAAGTTGTCAATCCTTCTTTGCTCTCTGCCCATATCTTTCCTTGATGGGCTTCAATTATATTTTGAGCAATGGATAGACCCAGGCCAATCCCACCATATTTTCTTGAGGTTGTGGCATCAACCTGGTAAAAAGGTTCAAAAATCTTCCTGATCTGGTCTTCAGGAATTGTTGCACCATAATTTGAGATTTTAAATTTAAAGTATTCTTGATTTTCTTTATTCTCTATATCGGTTGTAATTGTTATTGCTGTTTCAGGGGCAGAAAATTTTATACTATTGCCTATTAAATTCTCAACCACGGTTCTTATATTCTCTTTATCACCAAAGAGTTCTTTTTTTGCGAATGATTTTTTAATAACAAGACCCTTCAATCTGATCTCGGGCATAAAATTATTTATAACATTTTCTATTAGTTGAGATATATCAATTTCCTCAGGATTTAGTTTGATCCCTTCCAGTGTATACTTAGAAACCAAAAGAAGAGAATGTATTTCTTTATTTAACCGCTCTAAGTTTCTGTGGATTATTTCAAGACTGTGTTTCTGGTCTGGATTTAGCGCACCCATTTTTTCTTTTTTTATATAATCGACATAACCGATAGAGGCAGTTAAAGGGGTTCTAAGTTCATGGGAAATATTGGCAAGAAAATGCGTTTTCTGAATATCCCGTTTTTTCAATTCTTCAATTAAATTATTCAATTCCCTTATATTTTCCCTTATCTTTTCCGTCATAAAATTGAATGCATTTGCCAGGTCCTCAAACTCATCACCGGTCTTAATATTAATCACCTTGCTAAAATCACCATTTGCAATCTCCCTTGCAGTTTCACTTACGACTGCAAGATGCCCGGTGATTCTATTGGACGCAATCACCGCCAGGACCACACTCAATAATAACATACTGAGTCCCATTGCAACGCTTCCTGTAACAACCTTAGTAACTTCATTATTTATTCGTTTAAGGGAAAAATGATAGACAATTGAATAGTTGTGAACCCCGTATTCATCAACATAAGGGACGATGATACAGAGATGGTCATCAGCCATTATATTCATCTCCATCTTCTTTATATTCTGGAGCACAAACGGGTCGTTGGAATAGTGATTTTCAAGAAAGAATACCCCCTGCTCATACTGAGCCATATCATAATGTATCTTCCCGGTTAAATCAATTATCTGGATATTCTCAAGGTCAATATTCATCGCTCTCTGTTCAAAGGCGATGGCGCGGAACCTGAAGAACGCAGTTTTGAAATAACGGACAAATGCATCACCAATCTTATCACTGGTCAGGGTAACAAACATACGGGCATTGTTTATTATTTCACCCCGCACCTCATTTATTCGGTTCAATGTCATATAGATGCCCATTGCGGTAAATATGACGAGGATGATCAAAAATAATGAGCCTATAAATTTGGCCCTGAACGACATTCTCATTTTATAAATCCGATCTCTGCAAATCTAATTGATTGGTCAAGCCTTGGTTTGAATTTTATATTTTTTGAAACTCCATAAATCCTCGGCTCCCAGGCAATTGGAATTACCGGCATATCATTGATTAATATCTGCTGGATTTCTTTTATCAACTCCAACCGCTCTTCCTGTTCCTCAATCATCATTGCTTTATTTATCAAACTGTCCACGATGGGATTTGAATAACCCGCACGATTCATTATACCTTTGCCTATCTCGGGGTTAGGTGTATAAAAAGAAGGTTCAATGATACCATTTAATCCATCAAGAGAGGTAATCAAAAATGAGAGTAAAAAACAATCAAATTTATTTTTTTCCACGCCCTTGAAGAATTCTTCTGGTTCAAGCTCCTGTTCCTTGACTTCCATCCCTGTTCTTCGCCAGTAGTCAGCAATCATACCTCCGATTTTCTTAAATGACTTTCCATAATAAAATTTTATTTTAAACCTCTGACCGGTATTTTTCAATAATTTCTTTGCACTATCCGGATTGTAGGTTAAAGAAGGGAAATCGGGAATATATCCTATAATACCCCTGGGAATAAACTGGTTTGCAGGTTCAGCAAGGAAGTAATACAATGTATCAACAATTTCTGCGCGGTTAATAGCAAGGGAGAGTGCCTGGCGCAATAAAGAAAGATTAAAGGGAGATTTTTTAGTATTCAACTGTATATAACGGACACTCACTCCAGAACTGATGACAAATCTTAAATTGTCCTTCAGTTTTATATACTCATCCGCAGGAATCCCATAGACAATATTTACACTATCATCTTTAAGTAACTCAATCGCATTTTTTGTATCCTGGACAAATCTGAATATCCCTTTTTTTACTGAAGGTTGCTTACCCCAGTATTCTTCATTTGCCACACAAACGATGGAGTCTTCTGTTATTGAGTTGATTCTATATGGGCCAGTTCCAACTGGTTTATCAAAATCATTATACCCATAGGGAATAATATATACACGATTTAGTTCGTCTAAAAGAAAATAATAAGGAAATCTTGTTCTGATGACAAATTTCAGATGGTTTATTGCATACATTGTATCAATGATATAGTTCAGTCTGCCAACTTCGGCTTGAGCAAGAGCAAAGGGCCTTGATAGAGAATATATTACATCCTCACTATTGAGCATCTTCCCATTATGAAAAAATACATTTTTACGCAGTTCAAATTCCCAGTTCAAACTATCAACCTGATGCCACTGGATAGCAAGGCAGGGAATTAATTTTAGATCCGGTGTATAATCAATTAAACCTTCATAGATATTTGATAAAACAGATACAGTTACAACCTCACTGCGCAGGTGTGGGTCAAGGGTGCGCGGTGTTCGGTTATATACTACAACAACTCTGTCCGGTAATGGTTTTTGGCAAAAACTTGTTAGTAATCCAAAAAGGATAATCTTAAAAAGATACTTTTTCATTTAATCCTTCTTATTTCCTTTATCAGAATCTTTTCGTCCAGCCGTGGTCTCCAGATTAAACCAGATGATACACCATATATCTCTTTTTCCCAAACCACAGGAATCCTGGGAAGGGCATCAATCAGAATCCTCTGAACCCTGCCTGCAAGGATGGCGCAATGTCGTAATTCTGATTCTGCTATCATCTTTTCAATCAAGGTATCAACAGTTCGGTTTGAATAGCCTGTGTTATTTAAAAGGCCCAGCCCTTTCTTTTGTTCCTTTGTGTGGAAATAACTGCGCAGGGTGCTTATTCCCTCGCCCGTTGTGGGAACGCTTCCAATGAGATAGAAATATGATTTTCTATTATTAATCTTCTGCCAGTATTTTTCCACTGGTAGGGGATTTGGTTTTATCTTCAAGCCTATATTCCTTAAATCCTCAATTATTGCCTCAGCAATATTTGAGCGGATCTCTGCATAATCAAATTCGATCTCGGGAAGGGTTCCCAGAAGTTTAATAAGTTTTCGGGCACTATCCGGATTATACAAAAACTGCGGAAGGTTATAATCATACCCAAATAGCCCCTGGGAGATGTACTGATTTGCTGGTGTAGCATAACCTTTATAAACATCCTTGACCAGATGTTCTCTGTTCAATCCGAGATTCACTGCCCTACGAAATTCAATTCGATTAAATGGAAATTTATTTAAATCCATCTCCAGATACCTCGTCGCAACACCTGTTGTAGCAATGACCATCCCTGCTTTTTTCAACCTCTCAAGTTCTTTCAAAGGGATATAAGTAATGATATCTGCCTTTTTCTTTTCAAGCATCTCAATACGCTTTTTAACCTCAGGTATGAAGCAGAATTTAACCTGTTCAAAGTATTGGTTGTTGTTCCAGTAAGAATAGAACTTCTTTAACTCCAGATATTCTTTATCCATTTTTACAAATTTATAAGGTCCGGTTCCACACGGCGTTTGATTTGAAGGTTCAAAATTCTCTGGTATAATAGCAATGCCAGAAAGGTCGTAGAGTAAAAAGGCATGGGATTTTTTTAGTTTTAATAATATGGTGTTTGTGTCTTCAACGATGATTGTATCAAGATAATCCTTTAAACTCTGGAATCTGGATTCAGGTAATCTAAAAGGACGGTAGAGTGAATATACAACATCTTCGGGACTGAGTTTTTTTTCATTGTGAAACTTGACGCCATTGCGCAGATAAAAACGCCAGGTTAAATTATCAATCTTTTCCCAGTATTCTGCAAGTGCTGGTATCATCTTCATATTTGCATCAAAATCAACAAGGGGTTCATAGATGTTACACAAAATTGAGGTAGTAAGGATTTCATTCCTTAAATGCGGGTCTAATGTTGATGGTGGTGTGTCATAGACAATAACAATAGTCTCTATCTTTCTGCCACAGAATAGAAAAAGGGCACAAAAAAAGATTAGAACAATGCCAATGCTGTAAAATCTAAAGTTCCAAATTTGTTTCGGATTTCGCCCACCACTTTTTCTAACAGAGGATTTAGAATTTATAATTTTCATTTTTCAATCGGTATCTTTATTTTATGTTTCTTTGCAAATTCAATCGCCTCTTTATATCCAGCATCATAATGCCTTGCCACTCCAATACCCGGGTCATTGGTCAAAACCCTTTCAATCCTCTTATCCATCATCTCGGTGCCATCACAGACAAGAACCTGTCCTGCATGTATTGAATATCCGATACCAACCCCACCACCATGATGGACCGATACCCAGGAGGCACCAGATGCGGTATTTAAAAGCGCATTCAAGATTGGCCAGTCTGCTATTGCATCAGAACCATCAAGCATTCCTTCGGTCTCCCGATACGGAGATGCTACAGAGCCACAATCAAGGTGGTCCCTGCCGATGACAATCGGTGCCTTTAACTTTTTTTCTCTTACTAATTGGTTTATTCTTAAGCCAAATTTATCCCTTTCTCCATAACCGAGCCACATAATCCTTGCTGGAAGCCCCTGGAATGGTATCTTCTTCTGGGCAAGTTCAATCCATCGCCGTATTGATGGATTATTACCAAACATCTTTAAGACTTCATTATCAAGCAAATAAATATCTTCTTTTTCTCCGGATAGTGCAGCCCAGCGGAAAGGTCCTTTCCCTTCACAGAATAAGGGTCTGATATATTCAGGCACAAATCCAGGAATCTTGAACGGGTCTTCAACACCTGCCTTCTTTGCCTGACCACGGATATTGTTTCCATAATCAAATGCAATCGCCCCTCTTTTCTGCATCTCAAGCATCGCCTCCATATGGCGGGCAATGGATTCCAGTGCCCTCTTTTTGTATTCCTCAGGGTTTCTGCTCCGCAATTTTAGAGCCTCATCAAGGCTCATACCACCAGGCACATAACCATTCAATTCATCATGGGCAGATGTCTGGTCAGTTAATACATCTGGGATAATATTTCTGCGCACGAGTTCAGGTTCAATATCTGCACAATTTCCCACAAGTCCTATTGAACGAGGAATCTTCTTTTCAACTGCCTCAAATACGAGCCTCAATGCCTCATTTAGATTATCAACCATCATATCACAGAATCCCTGTTTTACCCTCCGTTCAATCCTCTTTGGGTCAACCTCAATATCAAGTATCACACCTTCATTCATTGTCACTGCAAGGGGCTGGGCACCACTCATTCCACCCATTCCGCCGGTCAAAACCCATCTTCCTTTTAATGTGCCACCAAAATGTTTCCGTGCACAGGCAGCAAATGTCTCATATGTACCCTGGATGATTCCCTGAGTTCCGATATAAATCCAGCTACCTGCAGTCATCTGCCCATACATTATGAGTCCAAGCATCTCAAGTCTTCTAAAATAATCCCAGTTTGCCCAGGCCGGAACCAGTAAAGAATTTGCAATTAATACCCTTGGTGCATAATCAAATGTCTTAAATATTCCAACTGGTTTTCCTGATTGTATCAAAAGGGTCTCATCATTTTCAAGGTTCTTTAATGATTCTACAATCTTTTTGTAGCATTCCCAGTTCCTTGCCGCCTTACCAGAACCTCCATAGACAATCAACTCTTCGGGTCTTTCCGCAACCTCAGGGTCAAGATTATTCTGTAGCATTCGTAATGCGCCTTCCTGCTGCCAGGATTTACAACTTATCTGTGAACCCCTTGGCGCACGCACAGGATTATAAGAAAATTCCTTTAAAGTAGCGGTCTTTTTCATTGCACCTCCGCATTTAATTTTAATCCAAATTATTTAATTGTCAATAGAAGAGATAAAAAATGCTGAATGGTAAATTTGCAGATGAGATGAAACAGATGTAAAGCGCACCCAATGATAATAAAACTTTTTGAACAATTTATCTTATATAACTACCCGCATTAATGTCAATTGTGGAGCCTGTAGTATGGTCCATATATCCACTAACAAGGAACAAGACTGCTGGTGCAACATCCTGGGGTGTGGTAAGTTCATTTAAGGCGAGTTGTTTGATGATACTTTTCACTCCGAATTTTTTAATATAATCACCAATCATCTTTGTCTTTACAAAACCCGGGGCTACTGCAAAGCACTTTATATTATACTTTCCATACTCCTTGGCAATGGTCCGGGTTAATGTAATAACCCCTCCTTTGGCTGCACCATATGCCCAGTGGTCTTTATCCTCACCGCGGAATGCAGCGCGGGAGGCAATATTTATTATTCTTCCACCACCTGATTTTATAAAATATTTTACCGCCTCGCGACAAAGAATACCTACTGATGTCAGATTTATGTTTATAGTTCTATTCCATTCTCTTAGCCACCTTTTTATATCCCAATTGATCGGTGATGGTTCATAAATTCCAGCATTATTTACAAGGGCATCAAGTTTCTTATATGCATTTAAGACCTCTTTTATCAATTTAACACACTGGATAGGTTTTGACAGGTCAGTCTTGAATATTTTTGAGTTATTCCCTGCCTTCTTTGCAAGATCAAGTGCCATTTCTTTATCTTTGTGATAATGGATGGCAATGGTTGCCCCGTATTCTGCAAGCAACTCCACAATTGCAGCGCCAATGCCACCAGTTGCACCAGTGACCAGTATGATATTCTTATGTAAATCAATCTTCATAATCTTAATATACTCAAAACCCACATAGAATCAAGAGAGAATAATGGTTTATGGTTTTAGGGCGTAGTAGTTAGTATCGTCTTTGGTTATTATGCGATCTTTTACGAATTAACTTTTCACTTCTTCAAAGAAAAGAAACAAGAAAGCGAGAATAAAGAGTAAATATCTGTAAAGGAAAATAAATATGAATAAAAATTTTCTGTTGACAAATTAAATATTTTATGTAAAATTTATTATGTTCTATCTCTTATTATTCTGCCAGGTTAATATATATAACCAATCAGGCAATGCGCTTATGACCAACCTACCTCAACAGGTTGAAGAAAAGTCACAGATTATTTCTGAGATTGAGGATTACGAGGTCTACATAAATCATTATTCCAGCATTTATAATGTTGATCCATATCTTGTTAAGTTAATAATCCAGAAAGAATCACAATTCAATCCAAGGGCTGTATCAAGGAGCGGAGCGATGGGATTGATGCAGTTGATGCCTGAAACTGCCCGGCGCCTTGGTGTAAAAAATCCTTTTGACCCTGCACAGAATATTGAAGGCGGGATAAAATTTTTACGCTCTTTATTTGATATGTTTAATGAAAACTTAGAATTAACCCTTGCTGCATACCACGCAGGACCGAGTCTGGTAAAACGATTAAAAAGGGTGCCACCAATACCTGAAACGATTACCTATGTTGATTACATCATCTCAAGGTATGGTGGTTCTATACCCAAACCAGTTTATTTTGTCATTACTGAGACCGGGACACCACTACTGACAAATAGACCCAAATAATCAAACAGAAATCTTTTTTATAAAATCTTCAATTTCCTTCAGTTTTTTATTGTATCCTGATTCAGAATATATCTTCTTCGCCTGAGAAAGATAATTCATTGCACTCTGCTTTTTATTCTCTAAGATCATTGCTTCAGCAAGCGCAAATAAACCTTCACCGTGATAAGGTAGAAGATTCATTTCTGTAGCAATTGCGATTGCCTTTTTTATATTTTTCATTCCATTTATTGGATCATTGGCAATCACTGTCTGCGCCCTGCCCAGGATTATCATTGCCCTTATTTCGCTACCTGGATCACTTGTGCTTTGTGCAATCTTTAAACTCTCTAACGCATATTCTATAGCCTTTGGATCCCTTTCAGCAAGAAAGGTTTTGGCAAGGAGTGCATAATTCCTGACCCGAAATTCAATATTGGTATGGGTAACAGACAAATTGAATGCTTTTAACGCCAAATCCTTTGCCTTTTTATAATCTTTTAAATTTATATAATATTCAGCATAATGGTATAAAAAATCTGCCTCCATCCATTCTTCTTTTCTTTCCTGAAAAATCTTCTCTGCCTCACATAAATATTCTTCAGATTTTTCCGGTTGATCAAATTCGAGAAATATATTTGCAATTCCAAGGATGGAATTAAATGTTATCCTTATATCATTTATTTCACGGGCGATTGCCAGTGCCTTTTCATAGAAATCAACCGCATTTTTTAGTTCGCCAATCCTGCCTTTTAAGGTGCCGAGATTGAAATAACCTATAGCCTCACCCCTTTTATCCCCAACCCGTGAGCGGATCAGCATACTTTTTTCATAATATTCCAATCCCTTTTTAATCGCACCGCTCAATTCATAATATATGCCGAGATTATTAAATCCCAGGGCGAGGAATCTTTGGTTTCCAATCTTCTGACTTATCTCGTTTGCCCGGGTGCAGTATTCAATTGCCTTTTTAAGATCCCCGGCATTACGGAATACCGCTGCAGTTAAAATATAATAAGACGCCTGCATTTGTGGATTATCTAAATTTTTGAGATTTTCTTCATTTGATAAGAGTATGTCTAATGCCTTATCAATATCACCTTTACGCCACAGAACCTGCGCCTTCATTCTTATACCTGAAATTATCGATTCATAATCATTAAGCCGTTCTGAAACCTCAATCCCGAGCTCAGTAAATTCTTCTGCCTGTTTTGTCTCTGATTTTGTCTCTAAAAGTGCATTTGCAATCTGATACGATAATTGAGTAAGAACTTTTGAATCTATATCTTCAATCTTTTTTATTGCTGCCCGCATAATCTCTATACTCTTATCAATCTCTCCGGTCTGATGAAAGACATTGGCTATCTTACCTTCAATCTCAGCAATTTTCAATCTATCCTTTATAATTCCTTTTGCCTGTTCATAGAATTTTAAAGCATCGGATTTTCCGCCATACTTCAAAAATAATACATCGGCGAGTTTTTCAAGAGCTTCGGCTTTTTTATTTTCATCCTCTGCAACAGAGACTGCCATCTGGTATTGCTTTATTGCCTCTTCATTGGCATAGATTCTTGCTGATTCATCCCCAGCCTTGAGTGTGTAATAAGATGCCTTATTATACTCACCGCATTCGTAATAATGATGTGCAAGTAAACTGTTACTGCCCTCCAGGATTTCCAAAAATTCCTGTTCAATTGTTTCAGCAATTATTTTATGGTAAATCGTCCTCTCACTCTTTAAGATGCTACGGTATGAAACCTCCTGGAATATGGGATGACGAAATGTATAATAGACATCTTTTTCACGAATTGCACTGGCAAGTATATCTGCGGTTTCAAGTTCTTCAAGATGCATTAGTATCTCTTTTTCCTTAACTATCTCTTCTATCAATCGCTTTGGGAATGACCTGCCGATTATTGAAGAAATCTTTAAGAGGTATTTCGCTTCTTTGGTTAATCCATCACATCGTGCGGTAACGATCGCCTCAATTGAACCAGGTAATTCCATTTTTTCTAAATCAATTCCATCTTTTAAAGTCCTGGTTTCAATAATCTGCCTGCAGATTTCTTCAATAAAGAATGGATTGCCGTTTGTCCGCGTATAAATACTGATTTTCAAATTTTCATCAATCCCTTCACCCAAAAGATTATTTATTAAAGATATGCTACTTTCAAAAGATAAATTGCATAAATTTATCTCTTCAAGAAATTCTACATAATCTTCAGATATAATTTTCAGAAAATTTTCTATACTTTTTTGTTCACCGGTTCGACAACTGAAACTGAAAAGAAATTTACCCTTTTTTAAAGTGGGAAGAAGAAAATTTATTACCTGTATTGAACCTGAATCAAGCCACTGGATATCATCCATTATCAAGCATAATGGAGTATTTAAACAAATCTTTTCAAAAAGGGTTGAGACTGCAAGGTGAATCTGAAGTTGTAGTGAGTGGGCATCAAGGTAATCAATTTTTTTCTTTTCTTCTTCGCTCAATTCGAGGTTTAAAAGTTTAAAGATATATGGAGCAGTATCTGCATATTCACTATTAAGAATTATTTTCAATCTGTCACTGACTAATTTTTTAATCTCCTTACTATCATTAAGATGGGCAGGGATGAAATTTCGTCTCAGACAATCAGCAAATGCCTTATAAGGGATAAGGCTCTCATAAGAAATACCCCTTCCTTCAAATATAGTCGTGTCAGGCTTTGAAATACCGATAAATTTTTTAAATTCATAAAGCAGGCGTGATTTTCCCACCCCTATTTCGCCGTTAATAAAAAATATGCGTGATTTTTCTTTTATTTTTTCCACTGCTAATTTCAATCTTATAAGTTCCTGTTCCCTGCCTACAAGGTTTGAATGGAATGAACCGAGCCCATATTCTGAACCCCACTTTTTTCCTATAACTTCATAAGGAATGACTAACTCCTCTTTTCCTTTCAACTTTATCGGCTCCATCTTGATAAAATCAAAGGCATGCTTTGTTCGCTGATAGGTTTCAGGACCAACAAGGATTGTCCCTGGTGTAGCAATATCCTTCAATCGTTGTGCCACATTTACCGTATCACCCATCACCGTATAATCCATCTGAAGGTCAGAACCAATTTTTCCTGCAATTACTTCACCCGTATTTATTCCAATATGTATTTCCAATTTTTTTATACCTTGTTTTAATTCTTTATTTATCTCCTCAAGGGCATTCTGCATATCAAGGCTTGACAATATCGCACGCTCCGGGTCATCCTCGTGTGATACCGGTGCACCGAATATCGCCATTATACAATCACCAATGAATTTATCGATGATGCCCTCATAACGATAGATCATCATCCCCAATTTTTGGAAACATTTGTTCATTAATAAAGTCAATTCTTCAGGGTCAAGTTTCTCTGAGATACTCGTAAAACCAGAGATATCAGCAAAGACAACAGTCACATTTCTTCGTTCTTTTACCGCTGTATCTTTTGTGCTTATTATTTTCCTTACAAGGCTTTCCGGGATTGATTTTTTTAATAATTCAATTCTTTCAATCGTTGTGTAGGAAAGAAGATTAAAACCACATTCTCCACAGAATTTGTTTGTGGCGGGATTTTCTTTCCCGCACTGCGGACATTTCATAAAATTTTTTATTTTTAATATCCTACTTTTGCCTTCTCCATCATTTCAACCATGCGCCATATTGAACACTCACCAGCCCTTTCTAATGGGCATTTCCAGCCTGCATTTACATGCTTTGCTGGACATAATCTTGGTTTTGATGAATCCCCGAATGGACAGAGATAGTATTCAGTCCTTCTTTCTTCACTCATAATAAGCCTCCTTTTTGATCTTAATGCCTAAATAATAAATCTTTTGATAAAAAAAATTTCTTCGCTTGTTCTACAAATGTTTCAAGCCTTGTTTCATCAATTGTGTTGGCAACACCATCAAAAGATAGACTGAGCAAAGGAAATTCAGGATAATCATCCTTTAATCTTTTATAGATAGTGGTTACTATATTACCGGGCATACAGGTAAAGGGCATCACATTTATCACACCTGAAAATTTTTCTTTTATATATTCTATTGTCTTCCCGATGCTCAGGATTGCCTCACCTTCAAATGATGGGTGAAGGTATTTCTCTGCAAGTTCCAATAATGCCGTGATTGATGGTTCAGGACTCAATCCAAGAATATTATAAATGTATCTTTGCCGCCATTCCATATAATAATTAAAAATCTTTGTAAAGATAGCCCGACGGAATTGTCTGAACCACAGGCAATTTCTTATTCTTGTAAAATTCGTATAAAAGAACCATTCAGCAATTGAAGGCAAAGATACTTCGCAACCCATGGATTCAAGTCTTTTTTCCAGAAATCCATTACTGTATTTCTGAGAACGGATATAGATTTCACCCACAATTCCAATCTTAAGTTTTGGTATTTTTTCAATTTTTACATTATCAAGTTCCTTACGGGCATTCTTTAGAACTGGAATTATACTTTTGCCTTTTTCTATTTTTTCGCAGAGCGTTTTTAAAATTTCATTATAGAGCCTGTTTGTCTCACCTCGGTTCAATTCATAAGGTCTGATTCTTCGTGACTTTGCCTCGAGTCCATCAACCGCACAAATTCCATCCCAGGTTAGCAATAAAAATCTCAGACCCATTGGACCAAGGTCATCAAAGAGGCTTGGTCCTTGATTTGGTGCATATATTGTAACATCTTCTAATCCTAATTTATCAAGGATTATTCTATGGAGTTTGTAATATTGTCCAAATCTGCAGGGTCCAGAACCCTGTGCCATTAAGAAGGATGTTTTATCCGGTGCAAAATCAATCGATTTTATCTTCTTCAACATATCACCCGCAGTTATTATTGCAGGCAGACATTCTCTTCCACTTGTAAACTTCCTTCCCAGCATAATCGACTCTTCATCCGGTGGTTCCATTACCTCGGCATCAATACCTGCAAATCTCATTCCACTGCATAAAATTTTAGCACCATCACACATATAAGGTATAAATATTTTCCGTTCTTTTTTTAATGAACTTGTTGCCCTTATCTTTGCAGGTTCGGTCTTTTTATTTATGCCTTTTATGCTATCAACAAATGCCTCAAGCCTTGTGATAAATCCTGCATCACCTGTATGCTCATCAAGTTCTAAGACGAGCATAGGCTTTTGATTGATCTTCTCTTTCAAAAAATTTATCAAAAACGAATCGGGCCCACAGGCGAAATTTGATATATAAACAGGATATACATTTTCGTTTTCTGAAATCACCTTTGTTGAACTCAAAATTTTCTGTCCATAATGCCAGTACATATTATAAAAGTCTTCAGTCAGAAAATTATAATCAAGTTTAATAAAATCAAGGGGCACGGGCAATATCCCCAGACTCCGTATCTTTTGCATCAATTTCAGATTCAGACCTTCATCATAACCATTATATGGTCTTGAACAGATCAAAAAAATTTTTCCTTTATAGTCTTTTAGCACTGCCTGGACCTTATCTAATATCTTTTCCTGCACAGAATTTTGATAATCAAAAGCCTTTTCAATTGCCTCATTAACCTCTTTTCTATTTTTTCCGAATTTTCTGGCAAATGCGTAGAGCCCTTTTTCAATCACTTCTATCCCGCGGTCAAAATATATCTGTGGTGCATATATCTCAATCTTATAACCAAAAATTGCCCTTGCCTGATACGGAAATGACTGAACATATGGACAGACAAAACTCCTTGTGAATGATTTGCTATTCGGCTTCATTGTAATAACACTCGGAATAAAAAATTTTTTTATCCCTTTTTTAACCAGGATATCAATATGTCCAAGACAGACCTTTAAAGGAAAACAGGTATCAGCAATCGCAAGGGCAGTACCTGCGTCAATTATATTGCGATTCGTCTCTTCGGATAAAACTGGTTTGAAGCCGAGTTCTTTTAAAAATTTGTAAAAGAATGGAAACAGTTCATAGAAAATCAGGGCACGTGGTATACCAATTTCAATCCCTTCTACATCTTCTGTCTTAAAGAAGATTTCATTACGTATTTTAATGATGTCCGGAAGATTTCTATCTTCATTCTTTTCCCGCTCCTCATACCTTTCACACCTTCCCCCATAAAAAAGAGGTTTTTCACCTTCAATCTTTATACGATTTATTTCACACTCATTACTACAGTGCTTGCAAATGAATGTATCAGTTTGATAAGACTTTCTTATCAAATCAAAACCCTTGAATTTTGTCTTCTGGATTCCACTATCCCTGACAATCAGGGCAATCCCTATCGCACCCGTTACATCATGATTTGGCGGCACGGTTATCTTTTTATTTAACACCTCTTCAAATGCAGAAATAACCGCCTTGTTTGCGGCAACACCACCCTGGAATACTATATGTTCACCAATCTTTTTATTCCCGACAACACGATTTAAATAATTGAATACCGTAGAATAGCCGAGCCCGGCAAGTAGATTTTCTCTTTCCGCGAGATTATTCTGGTAATGGATTACCTCAGAACCAATAAAGACCGTGCATCTTTCACCGAGATTTATTGGAGATCTTGCCTCAAGCGCCCGGTCGCCAAATTCTTCAAGTTTGATGCCGAGTATCTGGGTCTGCTCTTCAAGGAATGAACCGGTCCCAGCAGCACAGACCTTATTCATTTCAAAATCAACAATTGTTTTATTTTCAATACTTATGTATTTTGAATCCTGACCACCGATTTCAAATATTGTATCAACATCAGGGACCATCTCAATTGCTGCCCTTGCCTGTGCGGAAATCTCATTTTTTATTACATCAGCACCAATGAGTTCTCCAATTAGATACCTGCCTGAGCCGGTCGTGCCGACCCCGATTATCTCAACCTTATCGCCAATTTCAGCATTGAGTTCAGCAAGCCCTTTTATCACCATATCAATAGGCCTGCCCTTTGTCCAGAGATACCTTCGGGCAAGCACATTTCCATTTTTATCTATAACAACAAGATTTGTGGATATTGACCCAATATCAATACCTAAATATCCCAGAGTCTTTTCTTTTGGTGGATTAACTATAATACATTGCCGCCACTCTTTTCTACCGTTCAAAGGTGGAAGGCGATGGATATGCTCAGGCTGATTGAGCCATTTTTGAAAATCCTCAATCCCTTTTAACCTTAAATTCCAGCCGGATTCCCTTGCAATTAAGACTGCGCCGATTGCACCAATTGTTTTATGGTATTCAGGGATGATTAAATCATTATCATTTATATTTAATACATCTTTCAATGCCGAAACCATTCCCTTATTTCCTGCAACACCACCGATGAATGCCACAGGATTTAAAATTATTCTGCCTTTTATTATTGAACTCTTAAAGTTCCTTGCCAGGGCATAACACAATCCGGCAATCAGATCTTCAACTGGAGTTCCTATTTGCTGAAGGTGTATCATATCGCTTTTGGCAAAGACCGAACACCTACCAGCAATACGCGCAGGCCTATTAGAATTTAACGCGATCTCACCAAACTTTTCGATGGGTACACATAGCCTTTGTGCCTGCTGGTCAAGGAATATACCTGCACCTGCTGCACAGAGTGAATTTGAAGAAAAATCAAGGATACCTCTTTTTAGGGTAATGAATTTTGAATTGATACCACCAATTTCAATAATAGAGCCGAAATCGCCGTATAAAAACTTCAAACCCCTGATTATTGCTTCAATCTCATTTACACGCAAGATTCCAAGACTGTCAACCACATTCTTTGGAACACTTCCGGTTAATACAATTCTTTCTGGTTCATCTAAATTCTTTATTATATTAAAGAGGAGATTATAGGGACTGCCCTGGTGAATTATATAATCGGTCTTTACAAGATTGCCATTGAAAAATTTAGCAATCTTGATGCTTACAGAACCGATGTCTACGCCATATTCATACATTTACGGTGTATAATAGACACCTAATGAAATATCAAAACTGTAATTACTTTCCGCACGATTCTGGGTATCCGGATCATCTGCTGTGAGATTAAAATTGAATGAAAACTCAGGGGTGATCTTTACTTTTGTCAATTTAAAATCAGTTCCAAACGAAAAGAGAAACAACAAATCATTCTCAAGGTCATCGATACTGGTTTTTACAGAACCGAGATATGCAGTCCCATCAAGTTGGAAATTACCTGCAAATCCCAATCCCAAGTATGGGGCAACCGGAAGCATTCCTGCCTTTAACTGTAATATAAATGGGAGATAAAGATTATTGTAGTCAGCACCCATATCAATGTTTAACACAGTTCTATCAAATGATGTTGTCTGAAAAGTCGGTGTTATCTGGATACCGAGTATATTTGCGAATTCAACACCCATCCCCAGTCCAATCTGAAATCCAAGCCCGGAAAAATTCCCTGCCCCATCATCAGGATCAAAGGTCGAATGATTCATCCCGGTCTGAAGACCAAAGAATGTTTTAACTGGCGCTCCATTCTGTGCCAGGACAAATAACATTGGTAATGAAATCAAAATTATCAATCTTTTCATAATGCCTCCAAAACAAAATTTTTATGTCTACTTATTATTCGTCTTCCATATTAATCTTGAACTCAATCTTTTTGTAATCCGAGGGGATCTTAAAAAGTTCTGCACTCAAATCCTTTTCTGCTATTTTTTCAATCACGGTCTCAGTTGTGGATTCTGAAACGATCTTGCCTTTGGTATCAAATGTCTTTGAAGAAATTAAAGATTTCAGTATAAATCCGATATTGGAATATAGATTTGTTTCCATACGTATCAATGAATCAATTTCGGCAATACCTGTTGAGAACGATTTTTTGAAAAAGTTTAGGGATATATCCTCAATGTGTCTTGTTGTTGCCCATAATTCCCTTGATTCTTCATTATGAGTCTTCATCTTCATAATCATAATTTTCGTCTCCATATCATAGGATGTATTTATTATCATATGATTGCAATCAAGACCCATAACCTTTTCTGTGCCCAGTGCCTTAATTTCAATCTTTGGATTTGAAATGGTGAATTTAACAAACTGGCTGATAGAACTCATAATCTTTGAAATAGAATCTATATTCATCACGAAATATGATTTTTCTTCAGCATCTACAACATAGACTTCACTTTTTTCAGCAAGATACAACCAGTACATACCCGGTTTCATCAACTGATTCTCCTGTTCTGAGACTTCAATGAAATCTTCACGCACATTCCCTTTTTGTGCATAACCTTTAATAATTATCTTTGATTCTTTACCTTCTGTCCTCGTTATTGTCTGTGCCTCCCATTCCACACCACCATAAAGAATCAACGGCGTCAAAAAAACTCCCAATAAGATAAAGTATGCAAGCCTCTTCAATTGGACCTCCTTCTTGTTAAATTCTAATCAAAATTTATAAAAAATCAAGTAAAAGATGGAGAATTTTATCCCCCAGCTTATTAAAGTCAATAAATTATATTTATTATTTAGTGGTTATATGGCTTTGAAATGCGGTTTGTATTATGTCTGCTGTCTATCGCCGAAAATAACGATCTTACCCAACAAAATTAGATCAATATGCTGAAAATTAATTTCTGCACGCGCCTGGAGGGATTTGAACCCCCGGCCTGCGGGTTCGAAGCCCGCCGCTCTATCCACCTGAGCTACAGGCGCCAGTGAGATTTAAATTTATTACAATCCTTGCCCATTTTTAAACTAAAATGCATCTTCAATATATTCGTATTCTGTATCATCACCACTCTGACTTATTGCGAGCACATCAAAATGGATTTCAGCATCAAGGGGTAAATGCCTTTTTTTGAGCCAGAGGAGTGCAACACCTTGAATCTTTTTCTGCTTTCTTTTATTAACCGATTCCTGCGGCAATCCATATTCAAGAGTCCTCCGATACTTCACTTCCACAAAATGGAATGCCCTGTCTTTCCTCAAAATCAAATCAATCTCTCCGTATCGGCAACGAAAATTATGGTCAATGATATTAAATCCCTTTTTATTTAAAAATTTCCGGGCAAGTTCTTCGCCTTTTTTCCCTAACTCAATTTTATTTATCATCATCTAATAATTTAAATGTCTTTCTATGGATCGGGCAGGGTCCATATTTTTTGATACATTCCCGATGAAAGAATGTTGGATAACCTTTGTGTTTATCAAATCCATACAAAGGATATTTTTTATGATATTCAAGCATTATTGCATCCCTCTTTACCTTTGCAAGAATAGAGGCTGAAGCGATGTTAATACTAAGGGTATCGCCTTTGATAATCGGATATTGCTCGATTGCGAGCGTATCAATCTTTAAGGCATCAATCAAAACAATTTCTGGCTTTGGTGTTAATCCATTTATCGCCTCAAGCATTGCCATTTTTGTTGCCTGCAGGATATTTATTCTGTCTATGACCTCAACCGGGACAATACCGAAAGAAAAACTGATTGCAGATTTTTTTATAACCTCAAATAATTCTTTTCTTTTTAAAGGAGAAAGTTTTTTTGAATCATCAATCTCAGGATGAAAGAAATTTTTGGGCAGAATTACTGCTGCCGCAACAACCGGTCCGGCAAGAGGACCCCTCCCTGCCTCATCACAGCCAGCAATGATTTCAAATTTATTCCAGAATTCTCTATCAATTGCCTGTTTCAACTTTTTTTTCTTCTATTTTTTCTTCTTTTTCTTCTTTCGCAGTTACTTCCTTACTCTTTAATTTCTTTACCTTTTTATTTCTCAGATATGTAAGTTTTGCCCTGCGAACCTTACCTCTCTTTTTAACCTCAATCTTTGCAATCATAGGTGAATTCAAAGGAAAAATCCTTTCCACACCAATACCTGCAGATACCTTGCGCACAACAAATGTCTTGCTTTCCCCACTTCCCTTTATCTGGATCACAACCCCTTGAAAAGGAGAAAGCCTTGTCTTGTCACCTTCAACAACCTTTACATAAACTTTTATTAGGTCACCGGGTTTAAAATCAGGATTTTTTATCATTTAACACCTCCAATAATATTTCAAGATCATCTCTTGAGAAGATAACATTATCTAAAAGTTCAGGCCTTTTTTTCAATGTTCTTTCAATCGACCTTTTCCTTCGCCAGCGGGCAATTTTCTGGTGATTGCCACTCAATAAAACTTCTGGTACAGAATGATTTCTAAAATTGGCGGGACGGGTGTAGACCGGTGCAGATAAAAGACCATTCTGCAATGAATCATCTTCTGCAGAGTCTATGTGTCCTAAAACACCAGGTAACAATCTTACCACCGCCTCCATAAGAACTATAGATGCTGACTCTCCACCGGACAGGACATAATCACCTATGGAAATTTCTTCAAGTGTAAAAAGTCTATCCAATCTTTCATCGATTCCTTTATACCTGCCACAGATAAGAATTATGTTATCTTCTTTTACCAATTTCTTAACAAGTTCCTGGGTGAGAACCCTGCCTGTTGGACTAAAATTTATAATCAATGATTTTTCTTTTTTTATCGAATTTATTGCCTTTGAGAGTGGTTCCAGTTTCATTACCATTCCTGCGCCACCACCAAATTGATAATCATCAACAATACCGTCGCAGGTAAAATCCCTGGGATTTATAATATTTATCTGGACCGCACCTTTTTCCTGGGCAATTCTCAGAGTTCCGCAGGATAATGGACCTTTGAAGTATTCCGGGAAGATTGAGATTATATTAAACTGCATAGCTAAATGTCTGATTGTATACTATACAACAAAGAAGGGTATCAAGGGGAATCCTGTTTCCCTTGATACCCTTTCTTATTAAAAAGGCAAGAGAGGTCAGAATGCATTATTCAATGATTTCCAATACCGCGCGTTTTCCTTGTTTCATTGCTGCCGCGGTAATGATTGTTCGAATTGCCTTCGCGGTTCTACCTTCTTTACCAATAACCTTACCAAGATCACCTTCGCCGACTCTAAGTTCATATATTATGCTCTTTTCGCCAGCGACCTCTTTTATATTTACTTTATCGGGATTATCCACAAGCCCCTTAACGATATATTCTATAAGCTCTTTCATTGTGAACCTCCTTTTGCTTTAGAAATTAATTTAGCCACCGTATTGGTAGGCTTGGCTCCTTTAGATAACCAGTATTCAATGCGATCCCTGTTAATCTGCAAATTTTTAGTCCTGGGATCGTAATGACCAAGGTTCTCTATGTATTTACCATCTCTTGCCTTTCTTGAATCTATAGCCACAATCCGGTAAAAAGGAGAATTGTGCCTACCCATCCGCGTCAACCGAATCTTAACCATAGTATATTATATTGAAATTATGTAAAATGTCAATACCTAAATCACAACAACCTTATTCCTGCCGGTCATCTTACCTTGATACATCGCCTTATCTGCCCTGCCAATTAATTCATCACGGGATAGGGCATCCTCAGGAAAGGTCGCAACCCCAAGGGTTACGGTTACATTGAAATACTTACCATCCTGGGCAGGAAATGGTTTTTCTTCTATTGTCTTTCTAATCCTTTCTGCAATGATTGCTGCGGTTGGTTTATCTGTATCCGGCAAAACTATAATATATTCATCCCCGCCATAGCGCACTGCAATATCCCTTTCCCTGATAACAGCCTTTGCCCGTTCACCGATCAATCTCAATGTCTCGCTCCCTACAAGATGACCATAATTGTCATCAACCAATTTAAAAAAATCAACATCAAAGAATATCAAAGAAATCTTTGCCTTTGTTGAGAGTCTCTGCTTTATAAGTTCATCAAGCACATAATTACAATACCTGGTGTTATATAACTTTGTCAGATCATCTGTAATGCTTGTCTCCTCCATTTTGCGATAGATCTGGGCATTGCGCAGGGCAATCGTAATATGCTGGACAAGATTTTCAAATATCTCCAGGTCATCTCTTGTGAATGGCTCACCACCTATTTTATTTATCACTTCCACAACACCGATGATCTCATCGCGGCTCTTCATCGGCACACACAAAATTGATTTTGTTGTAAACTTTGTCTTTTTATCCACTCCATCATAAAAGCGTGGGTCTTTTGACACATCCTCAACAATCAAAGATTTACCTGTTCGTGCAACCCAGCCAGCAACACCCTGGTTTACCTTCAATCTCATTCCAATCAGTTTTTCACCCGCCTCACCCGCAGCGGCCTCAAAAACGAGTTCCTGCCGTTCTTTATCAATGAGAAGAATTGACCAGCCTTCAGCCCTGATGAAATCAGCGGTCTTTTCCATAATTATCTTTAATATCTCTTTCGGTTCAAGTGAGGAATTAATCGCCCGCACAATCTCATTCAATGTTTCCATTTCTTTAATTTTTCTTTTGAGTGATTCCACAGTCTTAAGGTTTGCAAGATATTGTTCCCGTCTTTTTATTGCCTTTTTTATTAATTTCTTTAAATTATTAAATGTATAAGGTTTTTTGATTATCCCTATTGTATCAGGCATTATTATATTTTCATATTTTAATCTGTCCAATACAGGAATCGTTAATATAACAGGTGTGTTCGCATTTAATTCATCAAGGGCCTTTATTATTTTTCTGGCATCTATATTTAAAACAATTATATCAATTTTATCTTTCTTTATTGTCGGGATTATTGCCGAAGGTTTTTTGGCTAAAATAACCTCAAGTTCAAATCTTTTTAAATAACGATAAATTTTTTCTTTATCAGTAAGATTCGGTTGATACAATAAAATCTTCATTGTAAAGGAATGACCTCATAGAATGGTTTTGCCTTTTTCTTTTCTTCGTTATATAGAATCCCTGTTTCATCAATCATTAGATTTCCGGATTTTATTTCCGCCAGTGCTTTTTTCTTGTCCAGTTCTTCAAGGATATGTATCCCCCTGGGTGCGATAGAAACCTTTAATTCTGGATATAGATAACCATGGGGTAACTTTCTCACATCATCAAGAATTCTTAAATATTTTTCAAATGCTGACTCTTCTATGGGAAATTCAAAATTTTCTATATTGAGCATAAAATTTATAAATGTAGGGAGATCACAAACGATCACAGATCTACCGGGTTGTCTTTCCATTGAATATAGATGGGCATCAGCAAGGATGGGTCCAACCAGGTCTGGGTCACCATAAGAATTCGCGGATAACACCACATCCCGCTCTGGTAATCCTGATGCGATACCAATTCCAATCCTGAATAGACTCTTGAATTCTGGTGGTAAGAGCGCGTAAGTCACACCATCTATCTCCATAGTTCTTTCCGCAACAGTAGCAAACCAATCACGATAGTGCATAAAATTTGCACGAATAAATTCTTCAGCCTTTATTACCATCTCCCGTGCACATAATATAGCCCTCTTTGCTGAATCAAACGCTGGTATCAATTCAAGTTCTGTTCCAGAAAAGATTGAATATCTTAAATTAATGCCCTTGCCTGTGGTAGATTCTGTATACAGGTGATCATAAAGACTGTCAGAATTTTCGGCAAACCATATGATACCTCCATCTCCTGTATCCTTCAATAAAAATCCACCATAATTTTTACCAATTACTGCCATCTCCTTGGCAAATTTATATTTTATACGTTGTTCTTTTAAGGCATTGTGCAATTTTACACCCATATATGACGAACCTCTTATATCGTATACGAGGACGGTGATCGCCTTGCGGTATTGTTCAATGAAATTTTTTATCTCGGCAGGCAATTCATTCTGCTTCTGACGGGGTATCAGAATTTCTTTACCTTCAAGGAGGTAATAGGTTAGATTGGCTAAATCTTTTATCACCTTTTTGGATTCTTTTTCCGAAGGGGGTAGACAATTTACAATATCAAAAAGGCAATTACCCATATAAACCGGGATTAAATCCTTTTTCATAAATGTCTCGTATGCATCCTTTACGCCCTTAAGGTCGAGTTCAACACCAAGCAATGATTTCTTCTCAAATCTTTCCAGAAGTAATAAATCCCTGGTTTTCTGTTTATGTAATTCCTCAAAATAATTCATTATATTTTTTGCAAATATTTTTTCTTCCTGGGGATGGAATGAACCAAATTTTTGGGCGAATGCATATTCTTCAAACAGTTCACTCACCAATTTTTTCTTATCGAGCACTCTTTTTGCAATTAAAGATTGGATTTCTTCTTCTTTTTGCAAGATTTTCTGTAATTCTGCCTTTTTCTTTTCATAGTCCTTTAAATGATGGACATTGCCCAGAAAAAGCCTTACCAGACGCGAAAAAAGATTGGATGTTTTCTGGGTTATAAGATCAAACTCTGCACCCTTGGCGACAAGATTATCAAGGATATCTTTTAACCCTGCATTTGTTTCTGTATTGAGTGTGAAGATCTGCTCCTTTAAACGTTCTGCATAAAGTTCAATATTACGCATCTCTTCAACCATTCTCTCTTTATCGCGCATAAGCATAGTTCCGATCTTTTTGAATATCTTCGATAACGATGGTTCTGACAGATAATCAAGGTAAATCCTGGGGATTTTATCAATCGCCTCAGCAAAGGTCTTAAAGGTCATCCTTTCAAGATCAGCAAGAAAATTAGGCAGTATGTATTCTAACCTTGCATTTATGTATGATTTGTGGATTAACAAAAATATTTCACAGGACATTGAATAATTCTTCAATTCCTGATTGAATTCATAAATTGATTTATAGTTTTTTAGATTATCAACTAAAGATACTATCTGTTCAGGACATTTATCTTTTAATCCTGCAGGGACAGGAAGTCCTGTTTTCCTGTGTCCAATATAAAGTGCCCATTCATAATTCTTATACTGAACGATAGGAGCACCGAGCCAGATTAAAAAAAGATTTAGATTTTCAAATATCTTTGATAACTCCTTTGGAAAATCAAGGAATTGGAATCCCAGTGTAATATCTGCGGTCAATTTCTTAAATCGTGCCTGGTCTAAATGTCTTTCATTAAGAAATCGTAAATACTGACTCTCTTCTTCAATAATGTTATGCAGTCCCACAATATTTATATTATTCATTTGGGCACCTCATAGGATAATTCAAACAGAAATTTACCACGCCCACCCTTTCCATCTTTTATTTCTCCGGTTTCTTCTATAGCAATATCAGAGACGCCAAGGAGGATCTTCAAACTGCCCGGATGGTATATTTCTTCACCCATCTTGGATATAAATATTCTATAGAGATCAAGGATGAAACCCCTTCGGGACATTTTCTGGTTTATCCAGAATTCAAGTTCTTGTTCTATATCCATTGATTCTGCAGTTAGTTTAACCCCTGTATCGCTCAGGAATGAAAATTTATCAACATTGAGTAAAAGGTTAAAGATCGTTGCATCATCACAAATAACAGTAGATTTTTCACGGCTCTTTATCTTTGAATAGAAATTTGATTCGCGCACAAGCATCCCAGTAAGGTCAAGTTCGCCAAAGGCATTTCTATCGAGATAGACTTCTTTTGGATACTCTCCAGAAGCGATACCCACACCGATCTGGAATATAGATTGATATACAGGTGGTAGTGTAGCATAGGTAACACCTTCAAAATCAATCTTTCTGTCTTCTGCCTCTTTAAACCAATCTTTATAATGTTCAATATTATCCTGCACAAAATTTATTGATTCTTTGACCATCTCCAATCCGCAACGAACCGCATTGAGCACACTGCCAGGTTCTGGTATCTTAGTCTTTTGATTTTTTATATCAAAATTGTTATTAGCGAAGAGAATTATGCCGCCATCACCAGTATCTTTTATGGGCAACCCACCAAATTTTTCGATCACCGTTAACATTGTCTCCTGGAAAAGATTCCTTATTTCATTCTCTTTTTCTGCATTCTGCAACTTCGTCCCCATAAATGTTGAACCCCTTATATCGTAAGTCAAAACCGTAACCAGATATTTATAACGGCTCACATTTAACTTTGGCTTTACATCAATTAAAGGAACAGTTTTTATCTCTTTTTCCACCACAGATACCTTACCACTCAATGCCTCTTCGGCAATAAAACGAATATTTTCAGGAGATGAAATACCACCCAGTTTTGGATAATAATCAATCAATTCTTCTAAGAGCAGGGTTTTCAAAAATGGCTCAAAAATTTCTTTAATGATAATATCAAAACGCTTCATTATCTCCGCGGTATTATAACTTTCTTTTAGAAAACCAGTGATGCGAAATTCATTGAAAAGATTTGTATATTCTTTATTGTTTTTAACCTCACTCGCCACTTCTTTGATAAGATTCTGGAATGTCTCTTCTTCTATTGTATTTCTTTCACCAACGAGAAAAAGGAGATATGGGTCCCATTCGTTTTTGGCAATAAATTTTGAGAAATCAGTAATCTTCAATTTTAAAAGTCCTTCTATCTCACCTTCCTGTTTTTGATATTCCTGCAATTCAATGCGGAATCTTCTTATATCATAACCAAGAGAAATCAGATTGCGTTTGAGTTTTTTGATATGAACCTCAAGGGCATCTTCGGTCGAGAAATTCCTCACTTCATTCATCAGATTATTGGTCAACTCCTTACTTATCTGCTCCATCCTCTGCTCTAACTCTTCAATCTGTCTTTCAATCAACGTTGTTTTCTTTTTTGTCTCTTCATAGACACCCTGGGCAGTGCTCTGAATTGCAGTCATCACCTTTAGCATCCCATTTTCATCCGGGAAGAAAAAACTGGCATTTAATAATTCCATAATCTTTTCGCGACTGAATGCCTTGCCCAGCATTTTGATCTCATCGATGATTCGCTGAAGCCCTTCGTTATAACTTGTATTCAGCAGATTTTTGAGAATGGCTGAAAATAATGGCTCAGGAAGTCCTTTTTTGAAAATCATCTTTGCCATTAATTTTGTAAGTTCAGCCCTTGTGGTTTTAGGATATAAAGGAATTCTCTCATAAGAATCAGAGATCAATCGATCCTGAACCATAACATTTCTCGTCAGGGAACGTCTGATATAATTGAATAACTGGTTTATAACCATCCCGATCCTTTCCGAAATATAAACCTTTTCATCCACACCCCGGCTTGCAATTTCTTTGGTAAGAATATCTCGTAATAATTTTCTATTTACGATCTCAAAGATAAAAATTTTAAATGGGTCAATCTGGGTAAAACGTTTGTATATATCAAATATTGTGTTACTGTAGCGTTCAAAAAACTCATCCCACTTGCTGATCAATGATTCATCTTTTAGAAATTTTAAATAGTTAATAACAAATTCTTCCTGGAGAGCAAATATTTTTCGACCTAAAAAAATGATTTCTTTTCCTTCTTTATCATCAAAATATTTTAATATAGGATCATTATTTGATACCTTTTTTAACACCTCAAGATAACGTTTGAAATTTATTGAATCCCGATATATTTTATTCATTCTTTGATAATATGGGGTTTCGGTGATTAGAATCTCCTCAAACTCATTTCTTAGCATTATAATACTCCTTTGCCAGAAGATGTTCTTTGTAGGTTTTTGAAAAATGATGATATCCGTCGCCACGGGCAACAAAATAAAGATAATCAACATCTGCAGGATACAATGCTGCCTTTAACGAATTCAGACCGGGCGAGCATATCGGTCCGGGTGGCAAACCAGGATAAAGATATGTATTGTAAGGCGAATCACATTTCAAATCCTTTTCTCTGAGATAGGTAATCACTGTATCTGGATTTTTTAATTTATAGACATAGATAACAGTTGCGCAGGATTCAAGGGGACGATGGAGTTTGATTCTATTTAAAAATACCCTTGCAATAATAGGTCTCTCTTCATTATATCGCGCTTCTTTTTCAACAAGGGAGGCGATTATAACCGTATTTTGGATTGAATCCACTGGAATATCAGTAATGTCCTTGATTCTGATTTTAAAATTTTCCACCATTTTTTTTATTATCTTTGACTCATCGGCATTTTCTTCAAGTGAGTATGTATCAGGAAAAAGATATCCTTCAAGGGATGGCAGGTTGAGTCCAAGACTTTTTATAAAATTTCTGTCCTTACACAGGGAAATAAATTTTTCTTTGTTCTGAATCACATTTCTTTTATATAAAATCTCTGCGACCTCTTCTATTATAAGCCCTTCAGGAATTGTTATTGTGATATCACTCCTGCCACCCTTAATGAGTTTAAATACCACATAAACTGGATTTTTATAAAGTGATATATGATGCCTTCCCGAACGGATTTGATTTTCTTTGCCAAGAATTTTGAGCCAGAATAAAAATTCATAAGGATTAATGATAATATGGTTTTTTGTTAAGATATCTGCTACTTCCTTTGCTGTTGCATTCTTTGGTATATTGATTTCTCTTTGACCGAGGTCGAATGGCTGGAGCCAGCACAAAGATATGACAAATAATGCAATAACCAAAAAAACAATTCTCTTCATATATTAACATTCTGCAGTAAAATTTTCCTTTTGTCGTAGATATTCCTCAAGCATCAGGGAGGCAGAAATTTGATCAAGATTCTTATTTTTCATACCGTAGTCTTTTAACATTCTTATTGCCAGTTTGCTTGTATATCTTTCATCCCATAACTGGATTTCAATATTTAAAGATTTTCTTAATCTCACGGCAAAATTCTTTATTTCATCAGATATTTCACTATCTTTACCATCAAGACGTAATGGATTTCCTATAAGGATTAATCCGACATTATTTTCTGCGCAAATAAACTTAAGTCGTTTGATAAGGTCTTTTTGTGATTTATAGGGAATCGTCAAATAAGGCTGGGCAATGATACCGAGTGGATCAGTAAGGGCAATTCCGATATGCATCTTTCCATAATCAATCGCCATAATCTTCATCATTCAAATTATAACTAATTTTTTTTTATTGTCAACAAGGATTGACTTTTACAACATAATCGGTATAATAGAGCAACATAGGGGGTAAAATGAATAAATATATTTTTTCTCTATTCTTAATCTTTTTAATTTTCTGTGGTGGTCCCCAGGGACCTGTCCCGGGTGGTGTGCAACAGGGACCAAATATTGCCTTTGGAACGCTAACAGAAGGTGAGATACAGAGATTTATTAAAGTATTGCCCACGTTCATCGAGATTGTAGAAAAAGAAGGTAAGGATTTGCAACTTGATGCCCGTCCTGGAGATATAATGTCCGCATTTCAAGGGATGAGTGTTCTGGACAGGCAGATTGCAGCCCTCGATTCAAGATTAAAGGCTGCGGGTATGGGCTGGAATGAATTCTGGCCTGCTTATGCGAAAACAATGATAGCTTATTCTGCACTCCTTCTTGATTCATTAAAGGTCGAAATGCAAAAAGGAATGGCTGAAAATCAGGCACAGATAAAACAGATGGAAGAATTATTAAAAGACCCGAAGATCTCTGAGGTACAGAAAAATGCTATAAAGTCGTCCCTTGAGGCATATAAACAGAGTAACCAGATTCTAAATCAAATGGACACAATTTATGCAAAGGTTCCCCAGGCAAATAAGGACCTGGTGAGGAGATATTTTAAGGCACTTAATGATATTTTAAATCGGGATTAGAATCAAGGATTTTTAAGGGTCTTTAAAAGCATCAGGGCACTGGTATCATTCGGATTGAATTTGAGCCATTCTTCAAGCAATCTTATTGCTGAATCAGTATCATTCAGGTCAAGATAGGTATCAATCAGTCCATTATAAGCAGAGGCATTGCGCGGATTAATGTGCAGTGCCTCCCTGAAATATTTTAGTGCCCTTTGATAATCATGATTCAATCTGAATGATTCACCGATCTGGACAAATATCTGGGGTTCTTTTTTATCAATCCTGCTGAAATAATAATCTGCGGAATCAGTTATGTGTAATTGATTGAACAACATCCCGAGGTTATAATATAATTTCCAGGACTCTTTACCCAATGATTCAAATAATAAACCCAAACGCCAGGCACTCAATGCACCTTCAAAATCATTATTATCCCTGAGCAAAAATCCTAAATAGATAAGGGCAATTGCATAATTGTAGTATAAATTTATTGTATTTTGATCCTTTATTGCTTCGTAACCAAAAAATTCTCCTTCCCTTTTTCTTTTTTCAAAATCCTTAAGTATCCGTGCAAGCATATCATATTTTTTTGGAGAAAAATAACCAGTATAGCGATAATCCTCATAGAAAAATTTCTGGGTCTTTTTCACATCCATATTCTTAGGAAATGGTATACCATCGCCACTAACACGATATACGATCCCTTCAATTTTTAGATACGGGTCAAAGCCTGTATAATTTTCATAATCAACTGTGGAGGAGAAATATATCGGTCTTTTACCTTTATAATTTTTTAAGAATCTTTCTCCAAAACTATCTGCCTTTATAAAGTAATCCTGGGCATTCAAAATTTTATCGGCATTTGTCGCAAGAATATCGCGTATCATAATGTCTTTCACAAACAGTATTTTCCTGTCTTCAGATACAAAGTAACCCTGTTCACATATTTTTTTGATGGTCGTATTATCAAAACTTATCGGTGCGCCCCAGTATTTTAAATGCCTTATATACCAGTCAGTATTGATAAGAGAAAGATTTGCTACAATGACATCCCTTCTTATCCCGAGGACCTCCTGAATAAACCACAATGGGAATGTATCATTATCACCATTGGTGAATAAAATGGCATTCGGTGCACAGGACATCAATAGATTGTATCCATAGTCCCTCGGTATGAAATTCTTGTATCGGCTATTAAGGTTGAAATTAAAAAATACAGGACTGATTGAGTATAAAGTTAGAAAGGGTATGAGGATATTCTGAATATTTGACTTTTTTATCCTTTCAAAAAACCCGAGGAGTCCAAAGGCGATTAAAAGTCCGATATATAAAAAACTCGTATGAAAGAAATAATCACGCTCTCTAACCTCTCTGGGCTGGTGCGCTGGATTTGAATCAGAAGGGGAAAACTTCAAATTGAGATAACCAACGATCCCGATAGAAACAAAAATAATTATCAGAATCAAAAAAATAAATATCTTCTGGTCTTTTTTATATAGTTCAATAATCCCATTGATTATTAAGAGATAAAATATCAAAAGTAGAAATAATCTTAAAAAACCATTTAAATATTCCGGGGCAATCTGCCAGGAAAGATAACGAATATAAAGGGCAATTTGATGATAAATTCCTTCTATTACACCCATACCCCTGATTTGCGTCTGCCTGGGTAATATCTTCTGCATACCATATTGCGAACGATGGAGCACACCAAAGAAGGCAGAAAATGACTCTCCTGGCTCATTCATATTTATCCGGGGTGCAATATTTTCGCCTTTTAAATATCTTTCAGCAATCTTTTTATCCTTGTAAAATTCAGTCAGTATCTTTGACCTTACCGGCAGATATAATTCTGAACTCAAACCAGCAAGAATACAAAAGACACTCGCCCAGAAGAATATCAGATTATTCTTTGTCGTATTTTTACTCATTGAGAAACCTGCAGCAATCAATAGTATTAAAATTAGGATCACAAATGCAGGTGTAAAGAGATTATCGGGTAGAAGAAACATATAGGAAAATATAACAATCTGAAAAATACCGAGCAATAAAAAGAGTCTATCTTTAAGAAATCCAGGACTGACCAAATAGATAAATACATATATTGGGATAACCATTAAAAATGGCACAAGATGGATGCCTGTGGCAAGGAATATCAGATAGAAACTCAATAGAAGAAATTTGTTATCGGGTTGATTATTTTTTATACTCTCATACCATAGCAACACAAGATAATTTATTAAAACAAAGATAAAACTTGCTGGCGCATAGACCTCGGTTTCAACTGCATTCCACCAGATTGAAAAATAGAATGGAATTCCGATGGTAGCAATAAATGCTGACCATATCCCTTTATTATTCAGCCCGGATTTGCTCAATATCAATATCTTTAATATGATTTTGTAAATCAAAAATATTGAGCCAAGGGAAAAGAATATTGCGAGTAAATTCATATGCCAGGCAACTTCCTTTGAGATCGGCAAAATGCTGGCAAATATTCCAATCACCATCAACCAAGCCCTGCCCAGAATCACATAAAAAGGTGTGCCTGGTGGATGGGGAATTGCCAGGGTATAGGCAGAAGTAATGAATTCTCCACAATCCCAGAAAGAAAGGGTAGGGGCAACAGTAAAAAGATAGATCGCACCAGCAATGATTAAAATCAGGATAATAAGAATATTTTTTAATTTTAAAAAATTGGATGTATTGGCAATCAACCGATCAAAGCCATTTAACTTTTTAACCATTTAACCAATATCACAGGTTGTTCAGATTATCAAGTGCAATTTTTATCTGTTTATATGTTCTATCCAGTGCCTCAGAGATAATCTTTGTATCACTGATGATCGGCATAAAGTTTGTATCACCTAACCATCTTGGCACAAGATGATAATGCAAATGGTCAACGAGTCCAGCACCTGCAATCCTTCCCTGATTTATTCCGATATTAAATCCATCTGGATGGAATGCCTGATTCATTGCCATTATCGCGCGGCTGAGCAATCTTTGGATTGCGATTATTTCTTCATCATTGAGCAATTCAATCTGTCCGATATGCCGCACCGGTGCAATCAACAAATGGCCATTGTTATATGGATAGCGATTCATAATCGTAAAACCAAGTTCAAATTTTTCTATGATAAATACCTGTTCTTGATTTTTACTTTTCAATGCCGAACACAAAAAACACTCTTTATTCGGATTTCTTATATACTCCATTCTCCAGGGTGCCCAGAGTCTTTCCATTTATCCAATCCGGTATTTGTTTAAGTCTTCGTCTTTTATTGGTGCAATCTTTATCTTTGCGGTCTTTTTGCCTTCTTTATACCATACCTCAATCTGTGGTTCAGATTTTTTATCACTGTATCTTGCTACAATCTGGGCAGAAAGTTTTAAGAAATCCTTTCCACCAAAAAGCAATCCATTAGGGCTTCCAGTATCAGGCACATATAATAGATAATCTGCGTATGAAATAAATTTTTCAAGTTTTTCATTCTCTTCTTCTTCCCTTCCCACGACGAGTTTTGCCTCAGGAGATAATCTGAAATGGCGACCAATCTTTAACAGAGCAATATCTTCTGATTTTATCTTTTCCTGGTATCTCATCAAATCTGCAACCCGTCGCGAGAATCCAGCGTCAGTGAGAAGACAACCACCACTGGGTGTTTGGAATTCTGTGATGTTCATTTTCTCTGCCAGGGCAAGTGATTCCCTTCTTGATCTGCCCTTGATCTTAAATAAATTTTCCCTCTTTATCCAACCTTTCTTTTCTGGAATCGTTTCGGGCAATAATCCACCACTCAACGGTCTTACCACCAATCCTTCAAGTTCTGCCTTTTTTACAACAAGATTGAGCATCTCCATTCTCTGGGAGAAGGGCCTCTGGTCAAGGACTTCTCCTGTGACAATAAAATCTGCTTTAACTTCTTTCATATATTCCCTTGCCTTTTTGAGCATCAATATCCTGCAATCAACACAGGGGTTAAGATTTTCACCAAATCCATATTTGGGTGACCTGATTATCTCAATCAATTCTTCAGTAATATCAACTATCTTCAATTTTGGAATCTTCGGCAAAGTCTTTGCAGGAAGGAATTGATGCGTGAGATGGAGTGGATAACAAGTTATGCCCCATTCTTTAACAATCTCAAGGGCGAGGGTTGAATCAAGTCCTCCTGAATATAATACAACTGCCTTTGCCATCATTATCCTCCTAATTCCTTTAACATATTCAAGGCACTTGTATCTGAAGGATTGATCATTAACCACTGTCTAATCACCTTCTTTGCTGATGCTGTATCATTCATATCAAGATATGTTGCAAGAAGTGCCATATAACCCTGGGCATTTCTGGGCTGTGTTGTTACGATCTCCTGGAAATATTCAATCGCCTTATCGTACCTGCCCATTGAACGGTAAACCATACCGAGCCTCATCAGACTGTTCGGATCTTTCGTCTTTATCTTTGAAAACATAGCATCAGCAGAATCAAGCATTCCTATCTGGGCATAGAGAAGCCCAAGGTTGTAGATAAAAGGAAATTGTTGTCCAGCTTCAAATGCCATTGCAAAACGCCAGGCATTGATTGCACCCTCAATATCTCCTTTTGCCTGGAGCACAAGTCCTAAACTGAAGAGGCCGGCAGCATAATTTGCATATAATCTTTCTGAATTCTCATCACGGTTTACATAATAACCAGGAAATTCTCCATTTTCCTTTCTATTTTCAAAGTCAACAATAACCTTTGATAAAAATGGATAGATTTCAGGACTGAATAATCCAGTATAACGAAATTGTCTGTAGAAGAAATCTTTTGTCTTTTCAATGTCAACATTATAGGGCACTTCCATACTATCTCCTGTCACTCGGTTGACAAGCCCTTCAAGTCTTAGATAAGATTCAAGCCCTTTGTAATTATCCGGAGATACAGTTGACGCAAAGTAGATAGGCCTTTTCCCTTTATATCCTTTCATATATTTTTGTGCAAATTCATCGAGTGGTATAAAATAATCCCTGTCTTTTAGCTCAATGCCTGCATTCGTTGCAATGATATGCCTGATCATAATATCCTTAACATAGATTATTCTCCGGTCTGGAGTCATCTGCGGAGTTAATCTATTTATAACATTCTCGCTGAATGAAATTGGTGCACCCCAGTATTTCAAATGCCTTATATACCAGTCAGTATTGATAAGAGAAAGATTTGCTACAATGACATCCCTTCTCACACCCAGAACCTCCTGGGCAAACCATAATGGAAATGTGTCATTATCGCCATTAGTAAAAATGATTCCATCTTTGTCACAGGAAATGAGCATATTTATGCCATAATCCTTGGGAATGAAGTTTCCATAACGGTTGTTCAAAGATAGGTTTGTAAAGAATGGTATAATACCAAAGGCAATTATACCTGAATAAGCACCGATACTGGCAAAACGGTTGTTTTTTGCCTCTTTTCTAATCCATTCTACAAATGCATAAAAACCAAGGCCAACAAGGAGACCAAAATATACATCTGTAGTATGGAAGAAATAATCACGCTCCCTTACCTCTCTTTCCTGGTGTTTTGGATTTGAATCGCTGGGCGAAAACTTCAAATTCAAATAACCGACCATTGCAAAAGAGAGCATAAATATAATGAATATCATAAAGATGAATAATTTCTTCTCTCTTTTAAAAAGTTCAATGATACCCCAGATGCCTGCAGCATAGAATATCGTGAGCAAAATCGAACGGAAAAATCTATTAACACTCTCGGGTGCAATCTGCCAGGATAAGTATCTTATAAATAAGGCAAACTGCCAGAAATAGCCTTCGATCACACTATAACCTGTTTTTTCCTGGGTCTTGCGTGGCAACATATACTGTGGTCCATACTGGCGTCTATGTAAGGCATCATCAAATGCCTTCAAACTCGCACCGGGTTCACATTCATTTATCCTCGGTGCGATATTTTCACCCTTGAGATAACGTTCCTGAGCAACTTTATCTTTGTATAACTCAGTAAGGCGCCTTGACCTTATCGGCAGATATAACTCGGTTGAAACACCAACAATAACGAGCACAACACCTGCCCAGAAAAAGATCCAGTGTGCATATTTCTTCGGATTGTTCAGGGGCAAGACAATGGCAATGAGCAGGATCAGCCCAAGGATTATGATTAACAATGTATAAAGATTTTCAGGTGCAATAAACAGCAAAACGAACAGACAGATCTGGAACAGCCCTAACAATATCAACAACCAGTCCTTTAAATATTTCCTTTCCACAATGAAGATAAAACCATAGACAGGGAAAAATATCAAAAATGGTGTGAGATGGATACCGGTCGATAGAAAGATGAGATAAAAAGATAGCAGAAGAAATTCATTCCTGGGCTGGCCATTCTTTACACTCTCATACCATTTAAGGACAATGTAATTTACAAAGAGAAATACAGTAGTTGCTGCAGTGTAAACCTCGGTTTCAACCGCATTTTCCCAGACCGTATAAAAGAAACATACCAAAAGTGTTGTCCCAAAGGCAACAAAAATCTGGGCTAAACTTTTTTCATTCTTTGACCATAATCTAAAAATCTTTAATAGAAGGCGATAAAAAATGGCCGCAGATAAAAGGGTGAATGTTATCGCAATCAGATTCATATGCCAGGCAACTTCCTTTGAGATCGGTAGAATGCTGGCAAATAGTCCGATCACCATCAACCAGACCCTGCCCAGAATCACATAAAAGGGTGTGCCTGGTGGATGGGGAATTGCCAGGGTATAGGCAGAAGAAATAAATTCCCCGCAATCCCAGAAAGAGACTGTCGGTGCAACAGTATATAAATAGACACCACCGGCAAAAATTAAAATAATAAAAAGAAGAATCTTCTCAAGTTTATCATAATTCATTTAAACCTCCAGAATTTAAATGATAATCAAAAATTAAGGACTGTCAAGTAAGAAAAACTGATAACATATTTTTTTCTCTCTACTCACCACTTGCTGCTTAATAAATATTCGTCAGTAAAAATCCAGTTGACCAGGAGATAAAAATCCATATAATCAGATATGAAAGATGCACGCAATCTATGGGACCGGTTCTGGTCTCAAAAACAACCTGAAGCAATATACCCACCTGTCACTGATATAGTTCAGGAATTAATTAAATTCATTAACCCGGAAAATAAATTTGCCCTTGAACCCGGTGCAGGAACTGGCAGGGATGGAATCAGATTGGCAAGACACGGTGCCAATGTCTTTTTACTTGATTATTCAACAAAAAGTTTAAACCTTGCTAAAAAATATTTAAAAAATGAAAATAAAGTCCAATTGATTCAGGCTGATGCACTCCGCATACCATTTAAAGATGAAACTTTTGATATCGTCTTTCATCAAGGGCTTCTTGAACATTTCAGGGATCCATCACCCCTGATAAAAGAAAATTGCAGGATTTTAAAAAAAGGTGGATTATTGATTATTGATGTGCCCCAGACATTTCATATTTATACATTGATAAAAAATATTTTAATGTTTTTAAAATTATGGTTTGCAGGCTGGGAAAGACAGTTTACTATTGATTCGATTAGAAGATTGATAAAAAAATATGATTTAGAGCCCATCCATTTTTATGGCGATTGGTCAAGACCAGGGATAATTTATAAAATCATAAGAGAAATTTTTTTGAAATTCAAGATATATCTTCCTATGTATCCAAAATTTTTTGGTCGTTTAACAGAGAAATTTTATGAAATCCAGAAATCTTTAATAAAAAAGAGAATATTCCTTTATACTGCCCTTTCTATCGGGGTAATCGCCAAAAAGAGATAGGAAAAAAGACTATATCGTCTTTGAGATGACAAATTCTTTTAATTCCATCCCTGAACAACACAAAACCCTTGAAACCTGGGCATCACGGAAATATCTTTCAACTGGATAATCCTTCATATATCCATAACCACCATAGACCTGTATCGCATTCGTTGTAATCTCAGCAACTGCCTGATTACTGTAGTATCTCGTAATCGCAGAAATCCGTGAGAAGTCTTTATTGTTATCCCTGATATTTGCACCATCATATAATAGCTTCTTAATCGCCTCTATCTTCGTTGCCATATCAGCAATCATCTCCCTGACCATACCAAAATTTATTATTGGCTCACCAAACTGGACCCTTTCCTTTGCATATTTTATCGCATTCTCCATACTTGCCTGGGCAATCCCCAGATTTATAGCTGAAAAACCCAGATTGGCAAATATCTTTATCTCTTCAAGGATATACCTGCCATCACCTTCATTGCCCAGCCGATTGTCAGTTGATACCCTAAAATTATCAAAGACCAATTCAGTAATGCCACTACAATTCATTCCAATGATATTATCTTTTTTATTTCTTACGACACCCGGAACTGAACCATCGATCACCAGGGCATCAACTTTACCATCATATTCCACAAACACTAAAAAAGGTCCGTTTGCGACGCCATTCAATAAAATATGATTCTTCCCAGAGATAATGTAATAATTATTCTCTAAACCCACCTTTATTTCGTTGGTTATAACCTCAGCAAAACCACCGATAGATTCTCCAGTTGCCAGAAATGGCAGATACCTTTGTTTCTGCCCATCATTGCCAAACTTTACCAATGGGTATGAAAAAAGAATATTATGTGCAAGGAGTATGAGAGCGGTTGAAGGACAGACCTTACTTATCTCTTCTAAGGTCACAAGTAATGAAACTGTATCAAGTGCACAACCACCAAAAGATTCTGGTATGGTAGAACCAAGGATACCCATCTCACTGAGTTTTTTGATATTCTCAACTGGGAATATACTTTTTTTATCAAATTCATCCGCCTTTTCTGATAATACTTCTTTTGCAAATTTTCTGATCTCATTTTGTAACAACAAAGCCTCTTTATTTAATTCCATCATCACTCCTTTTTATACCCAGTCTCCCTGATTATCTCCAGTGCGATCTGCCCGCGCTGGATTTGATTCGTTCCTTCATAGATTTGTGTAATCTTTGCATCACGCAACATCTTCTCCACATTATATTCTCGCAATAACCCATATGGACCCATAATTTCAATTGCATCGAGTGTGGTCTTCATTGCAATATCAGAAGGAAAGAGTTTGGCAAATGAGGCAGGTTTGGTAGTATTTTTTATCCCGGCATCGATTGAGCGGGCAGCAGCATAAATGAGTGAGCGTGCCGCCTCAATCTCGGTTGCCATATCTGCAATTTTGCGTTGAATATATTGATTGCCTAAAAGATTTTTTTCTGCAGCAAATTTAAGAACTGCCTCATATGCACCCTGCGCTACACCAAGACCGATCGCACCAACACCAGGCCTTGCACGGTCAAAATTCCGCATTGTGTATATGAATCCCATCCCCTCTTTTCCCATAAGATTCTCTTTTGGGATTTTACAATCTGAAAAGACCAATTCAGTTGTAGTAGATGTCCTTATTCCAAGTTTATTTTCGTGTTTACCAAAATCAAATCCTGGCATTCCTTTTTCCACGATGAATGCGGATATTCCCCGGGCACCGCGGGATTTATCAGTGGAGGCAAGGACCACATAGACATCCGCAACGCTACCATTGGAGATGAATTGTTTAACACCATTAAGGATATAATAATCACCCTCTTTTCGTGCCGTGGTCTGAATATTTGCTACATCACTTCCTGCCTGTGCCTCAGTGAGCCCGAATGCACAGTACAGTTCACCACTTGCAATCTTTGGTAAATACTTCTTTTTCTGCTCTTCAGAGGCAAAGTATATTATCGGTCCAGAACCGAGTGCGCCAACAGCATAGGCAGTGGCAACACCAGCACAGACCCTTCCAACCTCTTCACAGGCAATGCTCATATCCATAATCTTTGCACCGGTTCCACCATATTCTTTGGGTATGAATATCCTCAATAACCCTTCCTTTGCCATTCTCTCAATTATCGTGCGCGGAAATTCAGCATTCTTATCAAGTTCATCACGCACCGGCAATATAATCTCTTCTGCTATCTTCCTCACCTTCTCCTTCAATGCCTTTTCTTCGTCAGTCAAAAAATGTTCCATAAACCTCCTTTTTCAATCTCTGTAAATTTTAATTCTATAAACTTTTACAGAAAAGTCAAGTTTATAACAGTAGAGAAAAAGACTCAACAGGAATCAAAAAGGCTAAAGAGGGCTAAAGGGCAAAAAGACGACATGAATCGTGAGACATTTGCCTTGAATCGTGAATATGAGAAGGGCAAGGCTTTAGCCTTGCAAAACAACTTAAAAGGGTTCAAGAAAGGGTGAAGAAGGGTAAATAGGAGAAAATTTCGTTAAACGTTTACCGTGAACCGTATACCAAAAGAAAAAAGGTAAAGGAACCCCCTGATAAACCCCTTATCATCCCTGATAACCCTTGGTAACCTTTTTGAGTTTTTTAGATGATGGTAGTTAGTTGAGGAAGTGGGTTTAGAATTGAGAAGTAGGAATAATGTTATTCTTTATCTTGAATAGTATATCCTGAATCAACCTTCAAGGTTAAATGCGGTACTCATTTGTCTGTTTGCATTCCTTTGGCTGGACTTAACGAAAAGTCAAAAGGTTATTTAACCACAATCTTGCTGAGATGATACCAGCCATCTTCAAAATGAACATCTTTTATTGCCAATTTTATATACTTTAGGTTAGGATGGGTATGTTCAGAAAAAGGACTAAATATTCCTGTATACAGGTTGTATTCTCCTTCAGGTAGTTCATCAGGGAGTCTTATTTCAACTTTTTCTATTTTTTGCCCTGGCAGCCAGCCTTTTATTGATAGAATCGGTGGTGATGTCCATTGGATTATTACATCTTCATTTTTCCTTAAAAGTCTTAGATATAGAAAATAATCCCAATAAGGAGGTGCAACACCTGTATTATCCCAGGTCATCGTAAAATCAAAAGGGTTATCTTTATAAACAAATTCAGGGTACTGGATTTCACGAAGGACTAAACGATATCCAATCTTTCTTAACGCAAGTCTTATTTTTGGTATCCATTCAGCTGGTATCTGTGCACTCTTATTCTGGATATAAGAGGCGTGATGTTCCTGTGCCCAATTAAGTATATAATCAATATCCCATCCGTGATTCTTCCAGTATTGCATATTCCACCCTGGTTCAAGGGCAACTGGTCCATTTCGCCAGGACTCTGTAGCATTGGTTCTTTGGAGTTGCTGATCATAAAAATAGGGCATATGCCAGTTCATATCACCCCATGAATCAGCACGCCAGCCTGTCTTTATGGTATTTGTAGCATACACCATTCCAGTAGAATCTCCAATGAGCATTACTTTTGGAACATTCGGAAAACTTTGCACCCATAAATCAATAATCCTTTTTCTTACAGATTCGGAATACATTGGTATCCTTTGTCCAATTATTCCTCCTGTAGGTGGGTTTCCGATTATCTGTTTTATTTTTGTAGAAGAAAAGTGCCATTCTCCCCACAAACCAACAGAACCAATATCAATTATATCCATAAAAGGATGGTCATTATAACGATTGGCAAATGCCTTAACAATCCGCTCGTGATAATATGAGGTTATAGAATCCGCTAAATCTGGTGCCCAGACATCAGGTTCATCAGGGTCCTGCTGGTTATTGTTGTTGTTATCCCGATAATAAATCCAACCACTTGCACTGCTATCCATAAGCCATAATGGTGCATATCCCAACAATGGTGTGGACGATGATAATGTTGGTGATGCAATCATTAGTCTCCAGGCAAGCCTCTGTCCATTCTGCCTTGCCTTTCCGAGCCAGTTTTCAAATAAACTGTAATTAAAACTCCCTGGTTGAGGTTCTAAATCATTCCAGGTGAATCTGATATAGAGTGTGGTAGTTGGTAAACCCGCAAGATTTTGGTCATCACCTGCAGACCTATAGAATGTCTGCCAGCCCATCCCAGGATTTGCAAATATTGAATCAGAATCTTCTGTAAATTTTATTGTTATCAATGGACCATTTTGGACATTTTTCTTATTGCAAGATAAAAAAAACAGAATTATAAAAAGCAAAAATAATTTTTTTTTGTGCATTTTATTCTCCTTATTTGTTTAAAACAGTTCTAAGATAAGATTTTGCATAATAGTTTATATAGAAGATTGTAATTGTCAACTCTTGACATATATTAGCAGTTAGATATAATAACTCACTTTATTTAATACACGACCAATTAAGAAAGGGGGTAAAATGAGAATTATACATTACATATTGCTTTTAATTTGCAGTCTGAGTGCAATTGGTTATGGTTTTGATATAAAAGAAATGTATTTTACTGTAAATGCTGGGCAATGGGATAAGAGTGTTTTATTTAGGGCAGAGAATGAAGGAAAAATATTTTGGTTTCTTAAAGATGGTTATGTAAGTGAGATAGTTAGAGCTTGCACCGATAATAAAAATAAAAAAGAACTATTGCACTTTAAAAAATCGAATGGTAATACAGATGATGAACTTCTCTTAAAAACTCAGGTCATAAATTGGACACTAATAAATTATTCACCCAATGCCCAAATTATGGGATTGGATACCCTGACGCACTATTCTAATTATTTTATTGGAAATGAACCGACAAAATGGAAGACCAGAGTTCCGCATTTTAGGAAGATCGTCTATAAAGAAGTCTATCAAGGAATAGACCTTCAATTTAGCACAATAAATAATTCATTAAAATACGAGTTTATAATAAAGCCCTTTGCAGACATTTCGCAAATCCGTCTTAAATATGATGAGATTGATTCTATTAAGGTGACACCTGAAGGAGGCTTGAAAATAATCGCTAATGGAGTTCAATTTAATGAATGTCTCCCACATATTTATCAGGTAAAAGGAAATGAACGGTCAATTATCCAGGGTCAATATAAACTTTTCACAGATGGCACAATCGGTTTTGTAATAGACGAATACGATAAAAAAATTCCACTAATAATAGACCCTTTGGTTACAATTGCCTATAGCACATATCTTGGTGGATCATCTTATGAGAGTGGTAATGCGGTAGCAATAGATAGTCTGGGATTTGCCTATATAGCTGGTTATACAATGTCCACTAACTTTCCAGTTCAAAATCCTTACCAAGGTTATAATGCAGGTAGTTTTGATATCTTCGTGAGTAAATTTAATACCACTGGAAATCAGTTGTTATACAGCACTTACATAGGCGGTGGTAATGAAGATGTAGCATATGGTTTAAAAGTAGATGCAAGTGGTATTTATATCTGTGGTAGAACATCTTCAAACAATTTTCCCATTAGTAATGCCTTCCAGAGTGCACATGGAGGCGGAACCTATGATGCATTTTTAACCAAATTGAGACCTGATGGAATTCTGCTGTTATTTAGCACTTATCTTGGAGGCAATGCAAATGATGAGGCGATGGATGTGGCTGTTGATATAAACAACTGTGCTTATATAGTTGGTAAAACAGCATCTGGTAATTTCCCTCTTAATAATCCGTTCCAGAATACTTATGGAGGTGGCTATTATGATGGATTTTTGACAAAGTTCACATCTCAGGGAACTCAACTATCTTACAGCACATATTTAGGAGGTAGTGCACTTGATGAATGCTGGAGTATTGCTGTTGATGGTTCCGGATATAGTTATGTAACTGGATATACATCTTCTTTCAATTTTCCGGTTCACAATTTTTATCAACAATATATCGCTGGCGAAAACGATGCATTTGTGACCAAATTTACACCTTCAGGTAATAATTTGGTTTTCAGTACCTATTTTGGTGGTTCACTTTATGATTATGGACAGGGCATTGCCATTGACAATTTTGGTAATGTTTATTTTACTGGTGGCACTGAATCTGATGATTTTCCAATTCGCAATCCTTTCCAGGGAAATCTTTTGGGTGTAGATGCCTTTGTTGCCAAATTGGGTACAGGAGGTAACCAACTCATTTTTAGCACCTATCTGGGTGGGTCAAATTTTGATTATGGACAAGACATTGCAGTTGATGGTAGTGGATGTGCTTATATTATAGGATACACCAATTCTGTTAATTTCCCGCTCTTTAACCCATTCCAGGGATATTATGGAGGCGGATACTATGATGCCTTTGTTACAAAATTCGTTCCCGCAGGAAACCAATTGAGTTACAGTTCATATCTTGGAGGTTCAAGCACAGATGTTGGTTATTCCATTGCTATTGATACGGGTAGATGTGCCTATCTTACTGGTCATACCGAATCAACAAATTTTCCAATCCAGAATCCATTTCAGGGAACAAAGAGCGGTGCAACAGATGCCTATCTTACTAAATTAAATGTTGATAACACTAATATTGAAGAGAACGTTTCATCCTGGATAAAATCATTTGTAAGAATTCAACCCAATCCTTTTTACGATAATGCCTATATTTATTTAATTTCTAAAACAAATCAATGGGTGAAGTTAGAAGTTTTTGATGTTATCGGTAGCAAGGTTGATGACATTTGTTCTCAATCAATCTTATCTGGAGTTAACTGCATTAAATTGAAAACCAAGGATCTCAATCCCGGAATATACTTTGTTAAAATCTTATTTGATAATGGTGAAACTATGATTGTAAAAGGGCTGAAATTAAAATAGGTTAAATTTAGACATATTTTATGGATCTTGACTTATAGGAAAATTTTTGTATTATAGAAAACGATGATAATCTTCAAAAGATATTTTATAATAATATTATGCCTGGCAGATCTATCGGTGATGTGTGGTAAACCAAAGACCGAAGAGAAACAGATAATAAAAAAGATAAAACCACCACCTGAAGGTATGGTTCTCATCCCTGGTGGCTATTTCACAATGGGTTCGGATTCAACTGGAGAAAACCCAAAGCACAGAGTCTGGGTTGATACATTCTATATGGATAAGTATGAAGTTACAAATAAACAGTATTTAGAATTTGTAAAAGCAACTGGCCATCCCAAACCACCTTTTATCAAAGATACATTTTTGAATAAACCTGACCAGCCTGTGGTTGGAGTGAGTTATTTTGATGCCTTATGTTATGCAAAATGGGCAGGGAAAAGGCTTCCCACTGAGGCAGAATGGGAATATGGAGCAAGGGGCGGGTTTGTTGATAAGGAATTCCCTTGGGGAGATGACACGCCATTTAAAAAATGTAATTATGCACCTGAAGGAAATATGGAGGCTGATGGCTATAAATATACCGCACCTGTAGGAAGATTCAAGCCGAACAATTTTGGATTGTATGATATGTCAGGAAATGTCTGGGAATGGTGTGTTGATTTCTATGATACACTCTATTATAGAATGAGTCCGGAAAAAAATCCTGCAGGGCCTGATTCAGGCTATTTAAGGGTTGTGCGTGGTGGTTCCTGGTTGAGTATTAATCCAAGGCATTTGAGGTGTGCATCAAGGATGGGCTTAAAACCCTTTGTCCAGGACCGCTATTATGGCTTCAGGTGTGTAATGGATGTAAAAAGGGAGTAGAAGATTATACGGAATTAAAACCTTTGAAGATTACAAAACCCTGCTGATCTTACCCATTGACAAAAGGAAAAATCTATATATAATTGCTGTGAAAGGAGATATTATGAAAAAATTATTGGTATTAGTCCCTGTCGTCCTTATTCTGGTTGGTTGTGGTGGTGGTGAGAAGGATTACTGGCCCGTCGCAGTGGGAAATATCTGGAACTATCAGCAGGTTACCAATGTCACAGCCCCAGACACAACCATTACATTCACAGATACAATGAAGGTTGAAGTCACTAAGGAAACCACACTTGACAACAATACCGCAGTTTTTGAAGTCATACAATCAAGTGGAACCTTTGCTGATACTTCCTATTGGCAAAAGACTGATGAATACCTTTTCTGGTATGATAATAAGGCAGATACTGATCCTGATACTACCCTTGTATTCCCCATTGAAGAAGGTAAATCTTGGAATGTCCACAAAGATTCTTCTTATACCGAAACTATGCATGTAATTGGCAAAGAAAGTGTTACAGTTCCTGCAGGCACCTATGATGATTGCTGGAAGGGTATGGATATATATACTGACGGCACCATTGCTGAGACTGCCTATGTCTGGCTTGCACCGGATATCGGCTGGGTAAAGATGACTGCTACTGAAGAAGATAGTAACTGGACTGCGACCACAAATATAGAGCTAATCAATGCCACGATAAAGTAAAAAGAGATTTATAAAAAAGGGGCTGCTTTGCAGCCCCTTTTTTATTTTCTGTCTTTCAAATACTTTTTACCCCTCAAATTCTCAGGCATATAATCCTGTTCTACTTTTGCATCCGGATAATTATGAGGATATTTATATCCCTTACCATAACCAAGTTTTTCCATTAAAGGCGTTGGTGCATTCCTGATATGCATAGGCACAGGCTGAGCAAGTGTATTCAAGGCATCATCTTTTGCCTCCTCATAGGCAAGGTATATCTCATTACTCTTCTTTGCCCTCGCAAGATAAACCACGCATTGAGCAAGGGCCAGGTCTCCTTCTGGCCTGCCTATGAAATCTATTGCTTCTTTTGCTGCATTTGCAATTACAAGTGCCATTGGGTCAGCAAGTCCTATATCCTCAACCGCAAAACGGACAAGACGACGCGCAATATACAGAGGGTCTTCACCTGCCTCAAGCATCCGCGCCAGCCAGTATAAAGATGCATCAGGGTCAGAACCCCTTAAGGATTTGTGTAATGCCGATATCAGATTATAATGCTCCTCACCAAATTTATCATACTTCAATGCCTTCTTTTGAACAATCTCTTCAGCAAGTCTTAAATCAATCTTTTTCTCTTTTGCAGAAAACGCACACAATTCAAGGGCATTTAACGCAACCCTTGCATCACCATCTGAGATGTTGGCTATAAAATCCAGTGCCTCTTCAGTGATCTCATATTTGTTATCAAGCCCTTTTGGAGAAGTCAGTGCCCTACGCAAAATTTTCTTCATATCCTCAAATGAAAGTGGATTGAGCATATAGACCTTTAATCGTGAAAGTAAACTGGAATTCAATTCAAAAGATGGATTTTCCGTTGTTGCACCGATTAATATAATCGTTCCTTTTTCCAGATAAGGCAGGAATGCATCCTGCTGTGCCTTGTTGAATCTATGAATTTCGTCTATAAATATTATTGTATCACGATTGAATAAACTCTTTTTCTTTTCAACATCTTCCATAAATTTTTTAATCTCTACAATACCACTCGTTGCCGCCGAAAAGGAGACAAAATCCGCAGAAAATTTTTTTGCAAAGAGCCGGGCGATAGTTGTTTTGCCACTACCAGGCGGACCGAAAAGAACCATTGAAAATAGCCTTCCCTGCTCAATCTGTCTTTTTATCGGTCCTTCTGGACCAAGGAGGTGTTCCTGCCCAAGGATTTCGTCAAAATCTTCTGGTCTTACCCTATCTGCAAGTGGTGTCTTATCCACGGGTTATAAAATAGAGATAAAAAAATGGAATGTTGAAAATCAAGGAATCAAGACGGTCCAAGAATCCACCGTGACCCGGGAAGACATTGGATGCATCCTTTAAGCCCACCTCTCGTTTCATACCTGATTCAAACAGGTCTCCAACCGTCCCTAAAATTCCAATTCCCAGTGTGATACAGACTGCATCAATGAAATTAAAATTTTCTGCCCATAATGAATTCAACCAGAGAGTAAAAGGAAAGGTAAGAAAGAATGCTACAAATGTCCCTTCGATTGATTTCTTTGGACTCAATTTCTCAGCAAGTTTATGCCTGCCCCAGATTGAACCAACGATGTAGGCAAATGTATCATATATCCAGGTAAGAATAAGGGGAAGAAGGCTTATGCAAAATCCATATTTTCTTAAAAGGATTATGGTTGACGGAAGGAGGGAGAGATAAAAGACGCCAAAAAAATTTGCCGATACTTCAGTTAAGAAATTCGGACTTCGTCTGCTTCCAGGAAAACGCATCACAGATAAAAGGGCAATGAAAAAGAATAAAATAAATCCCGGCAAAAGAAACGGTATTTCAAAATAGAATAAAAACGGGATTGTATAACCAGGAAAAAGGACTGCAAGGGTATGGGGAAAAACATTCTTCCTGTGCCAGAATCTGAAGTATTCATTTGTTGCAAAGGTGATGAAGAATAAAAGCAATAAAGGAAGGAGGATATGGTCAATCCATAATGTTATAACCACGATTGTAACAAGAAAAAATCCTGTTTTTGTCCTCTTTAGTATATCTTTAAACTGCACCAAATAAACGCTCCCTATTTTTGAAATCTTCAATTGCCTTTAAAAATTCTTTTTTTCTAAAATCAGGCCATAGGGTTTTTGTAAAGTATATCTCGGCATAAGCAATTTGATATAAGAGAAAATTAGAAATTCTTTCACGCCTCTCAGCACCGGTTCTGATCAATAAATCAGGAGGCGGCAGGGATGGGTCGTATAGATATTGGGTGAATTTTTCTTCATTAAATTGTTCCAGATCTATATGTTTTTTTCTATCTTCTAAGATAATTTTCTTCACCGCATCAACGATCTCACCCTGTCCTCCATAATTTAAACAGAGGGTTAAAATCAATCCATCATTATCTTTTGTTAAACGCAATGCCTCATCAAGTGCCTTCCTCGCATTGGGAAATAACTCATCAAGCCTTCCAATCGCATTTATCCTTACCCGATTTTTGTGGAGTTCGGGGGTTTCCTTGACAAGCATTTCTTCAAGCATATTCATAAGGGTCTGGACCTCATCCCTTGGTCTTTTCCAGTTTTCAGTAGAAAATGTATAAAGGGTTAGATATTTTACATCGATTTCGCGCGCAGTCTTCACAATTACCCTTACCGATTCAACCCCTTCACGATGGCCTATGACCCTGGGCAATCCCCTTTTCCTTGCCCATCTGCCATTGCCATCCATAATAATAGCAATATGTTTGATATCAGGCACAACGAATTATATAGTAAATGTGGACTTTGTCAATAAAACAATTAAATAAATTCAGATATTGACAAGTTTAATATTATGAATATAATAATTTGAGGCTTTTTAAATGGAAAATTATTATAGTCTTCTTGGAGTAACCAATACTGCAACTCAGGCAGAAATTAAAAATGCATATATGAAACTTGCCCGGCAATACCATCCGGATAGATTCACAGATGCAGAAGAGAAACGAAAGGCAAATGAACATTTTGCTCGTATTACCGCGGCGTATCGTGTCCTTTCTGATGAAAAATTGAGATCAGAATATGATAAATCACTGGAAAAAGGAGTAAAACAACAGGACCAGGTGCAAGAGACACAGGCAAAGAATGCATTTACAAGGGCAATTGAGTTTTTGAAGCACAATGACCCCTGGCGTGCTGTAAATCTATTGCGTATTGCCTGCAGATATGACCCCCAGCCCATCTATCTTTCATACCTCGGTCTCGCACTCGTGTATACAAGACAATATCAAAAAGAAGGTTTTGAAAAACTCCAGGAAGCAGCAAAAAGATTGATGTTCAATCCTATTGTATATGTTAATCTCGGGCTTGCCTATGAATTTATTGGGAATAAAGACCAGGCATTGAAACACTATAATGAGGCTTTGAACTGGGACAGTAATAATCCTGCTGCAAAAAAAGGTATTGAAAGGCTCCAGCCAAAGAATAACGGATTTTTCTCAAAATTATTTGGAGGAAAGAAGTGAAAAAAACAACGATTCTTGAGATGCTTGAAGATCTATGCAGGAAATTATCAATCATTGTCAAATATGATCGGTTTTTTGGTAAGGGTGGATACTGCAGGGTCAAACAAAAATCATTTTTTATAATAAATGAAAGCCTTTCTAATGCAACCAAAGAAGATATCTTCATCAGGGAATTGAAGCACTTAGACTTTGACCCAGAATTGATACCACCAAAATTAAAAGAGATGTTTAATAAATGAGACTTGCAATTATTATTATTTTCATTGCTGTATTTTTCTGGCTTGCAAATTTGAAGATTTTATTGCTGACAAGGGATTGGCCCATTATTCTAATATTCTTCGGCGCAATCAATCTTTTTGTATTCCCCAAATATTCAAAGAAAAAAGTGATAGAGAATTTAGAAAAAGGCAAAATAACACCTGAAGAGGCATTAAAGAGATTAGAACGATTGAGTTAATCGATTATAATCTAAAAATAAACCCTGAACAATCTGTCTTTATCTGTGCCTGTGAACCATCTGGTGATTTATACGGAAGTTTATTTATCAAATCTCAATTAAAAAACCATAAAAATATTTTCGGTGTGGGTGGTGAAAATTTAAAAAATATAAATGTCAATCTGGTATATGATTATAAAGATCTAAAAACATTCGGCTTTACATCTGGTATTCTTTCTATTTTAAAAAACTATTTAATGTATAGAAAAATCAGCCGCACAATCTTTAAAAAAAAACCAGTAGTTTTTATCGCTGTAGCATACCCTGGTTTAAATCTATTGTTATGCCGTTATGCAAAAAAAATGGGTATCAAAGTTATCTATCTTATGCCACCCCAAATCTGGGCATGGGGTGGATTTAGAAAATATTTCATTAAAAAATGGGTCGATCTTGTTATCTCTGTATTTCCATTTGAATATCGTTTTTATATTTCTAAAAAAATAAAGACAAAATACATAGAGAATCCATTATTTGATGAATTAAAAAGATATAAAAAGAAAAATTTTTCAGGTTACATAGGATTTATGCCCGGCTCCAGGCTATCTGAGATGAAAAGAAATATACCGGTTATTGTTGAATTAATTAAAAATTGTGAGGAATTACAAAAGTTTAAATTCACATTTATAATCCATCCTGACCTTATCTCAAGTAAAATTTTAGATAAATTAATAACCAAACAAATTCAGAATAAATTAAGATTTGCCATTTCAGATCGGTATGAAGAGATGTGTAAATGTGATTTAATAATCACCTGCTCAGGCACAGCATCCTTAGAAACAGCGATTATAGGTATTCCCCAGATATTCTTTAATAGACCCGGATTCTTTGATTATCATTTTTTCCGTTATCTGCTGAAGATAAAAGAATATAATCTCCCTAATTTATATTATGAAAAAACAATCATCCCAAGTTTTGTTTTAAGAAATAAAAAGAAACTTGTTAAATTGATTTCTTCTGAATTACATAAATTTTTATCAAAGTAATTTTTTACTGCTAAATTTTTTATATTCTCTGAATCTTCTGACTGCCATTAATTTTAAATCATACTACAAAAAATTTTATATTACGGATAATTGTAGAATGTATCTTAAGATTGAAATTTGCAAAAATCGGGGTGGTTAAACAAGACATAAGTCTAAGCAAAAATTTTAGAATACTACAAAATTTATCAAAAAACAGGCATAGTTTTTAACCTCAAAGTATTGAAATTTCAGCACTTTTGAGCAGGCACGGTTTTTGCATATATATTTCGTAAAGGGCTCAAAAAGGCTCAAGAAGGCTAAAAAGGGCTAAATGGCGACGAGAACGGGTAAAGAAGGGTAAACAAGGGTGAACAGGGGTAAATACGGGAAATTCGTGGAACGTTTACCGTGAACCGTGAAACGGAAAGAAAAAAGGAGATATAGAATAAGTTATGAAAACAGAAAAACCAGAAAGACTAAAAAGACCAGATAAACCAGAAAGACCAGATAGACCAGTTTCCGGTTCCGGTCCTGACCCCTGTGGGCTGGCCGCATCTTTAAGATGCGTGATTGAATTGCCAGGCCATAGCGAGAAGGGGCCTTCAAAAAAGTCGTGCTCCTCGGGGGCCGGGGTTGCTTGACACCAAGAATATATTATGTATAATTAGGAGGTTGCAATGGG
>DAIRCK010000009.1:0-92791 GCA_036796695.1 bacterium | reverse complement strand
GACAGAAGATATGATAGAGTAGCGTTTCTTTAACCGCACCTTCAAAATTTGTCCGTTTGAATTTTAAATAGACCAAGTCTCCTGTATCTGAGGGCAATTGATGATACTGGACATAGACCAGATGGACCGTATCCCTATCATCGCAGACCATTGAAGGTGGTGAAACATTTTCAACCGGTAGAACGATTGTATCCGGTGGTGCCCAACTTGAGGTCCAGTATGTAAAATAGATGCTTGAACCGGAGACCCAACTGGCACAGGGATTGCCCTGAGGGTCTAAACTAATTGCAGGATAAACCCCAGAACTATCTACTATCCCAGGAGATTCAAAGGTCTTTCCTGAATCCCGAGAATAGCAGTAAAAAATTCCTGCAGGCAGGGTTAATCCTTCATTGGCATAGACAAAATGAACTTTATTCCCGGTAGGACTGGTAAGAATCTTTTTACCCTGATTATATGCAGTGCTCAATGCAAAATCTGTAGCAAGACCAATTGAAAAATTCCCATCACTTACGTCAACCGCAACACCACAATCATTTCCATTCAAATCTCCCTCGCCCTTGATGGGAGAGTCCGCCACGCTGATTGACGGAAAGGGTGAGGGTGTAAGATGAGATTCTTTGTAATGCTGAACTCGTTTCAGCATCTCCTCTTTTATTTTGTTTAGAATTTGGATATTGGAATTTATTTGGGATTTCGTGCTTCGGATTTCGGATTTACTACCATTTATTGCCTCCAATTGTCCCCAATTGCCTCCAATTGCCTTTTTCCATTCATTTAGGTAATTTAGGTATTTTGGACTTTTAGGCATTTGAATTGTCTCCCCATCTCCTTGTCTCCCAGTCTCATAATATATCTTTATCGCCACCCGACATCTGTTAGAAGTTATATTCGGCACCCGCCAGACATAACTCGTCTCACCCACTGGCACGGTATCAATAAATTTCCAGAATGCTTCATTCCTGGCACCACCCTCAGGAAAATCTGTAGTATAATACAACTCCTGCCGGAGAATTTGCGATTGCCCCTTTCTCCCTCGCCCTTGAAGGGAGAGGGCAGGGGTGAGGGTCTCATCTTCGTTCACGGGTCGTTTCAGAATCTCATCTGTGCGATAAACCTGCCCTGATGCCAAATCATGGGTCGCACCACTACATTCTTGAAAGATAGGGGCGCTACTGCGAGTGTAACGATCCTGCGAGCGTAGCGATACTGCGTTTCCCGCGGTTATCTCCTCTGGAGTAAGGACTTCAGTCCCGTTGCCATTTGGAGTTTGCGTATTGGAACTTGTTTCGTATTTCGAATTTCGAATTTATTCCTGATACTCTGATTCCCTGATAACCTGATACCCTTTATCTCTCCATCTTCTTGTCTCCCCATCTCCTTGTCTCCCAGTCTCCATATAATTTCATACTCCTGTCCGCAATACAATGTCTCTCCACCATTCGGTTGTAGCAATGTCACAACCTGTGGCTGGACTGGTGAAGTCAGCCAGGGTCTATAAATCACATAATCCCCAATTGAATCACCCCTGCCTTGCGGATTAAAATCAGGCGGACCACTTGACGGATCCCAGGGACCAGTCTCATCACCCCACCAATTGGAATCCGCCTCCAAATATGGATAAAGATACCCTGATACCTTATAACCACACCTGTTTCCCAAAAATTCATTAAATTTAGTATAAAGAGAATCAGCCTTAATGTCGGCATGAGCACTTATTCCTATCCCATTTTGGCTGATTAGATTATTGGTCAGGGTCAATTTGCTTTGTGCCCCATTTATAAAGATACCACATTCATTATTTACAATCGCTGTATTAATCATTCGCACCCAACTATTACTAATATGAACCGCTCCTGATGGCCAACTACCCCCAACTGCCTTTGCCTTCTCTATGATACAACTATCAAGGATTGAGGTATCTGTCCGGCAGTTATCAAACATTATTCCTGACCAAAGAAGGCTATCATAACTGGTGAAGATAGCCTTTTCCGCCTTTAAAATCCCATCGGGCTTAAACCAGGTCCACCAATGCCTGAATTGTAAAACACTCCCTTTTTCAATTTCTAACCGATTATTCACAATAAACCAGCAATCTATTACATAAGGCACACCCTGATTCCTCATAGTTATTGGTTTAGTAATATCACCACCTCCTCGGATAAGAATTCCTTGTCTTTTGTTATCAATAAATTGATTCCCTTTACACTCACCCAATTCAGTAGTGCTGATTATCAGGGGAAAGGAATCATTGGCATAAAAGATATTGTCTTGAACAAGAGATATGAGCGTATCGGTCTCAAAAAGATGGGCATCACCTACCCCATAACTCATACTCCGGGCAATCTTTGAATTCTTAAGCACAAAACAACCTTTATTATCAAATAATGCCAGATTGCCTACCCCTGCATCCAGTGGATATATTAAAAACCTGCCACCATAAGAAATCTCACAATATTCAAATCTTGATGTATCTGCAGGATGAGAATTGTTTAGATGGACACCACGCCAGTGACGGGTTGTATCAAGGGCAGTAAAGGTAATCATACTATCGGACTTGCCAATAGCAATAATTTTGCTCCGCGACAGGGCATAAAGACCACAACTATCTGAAAATAAAATCTTTACTCCAGGCTGGATTACAAGGGTTGGGCAATATGTGCTTGTGCCCTCCATCTTACATTCCCAGTAAAATCCTTTTAAAAACCAATAAGGCACACCCTGATTAAAAATCGTGGCATCGGTTTTACGGGTTCCACCAACAATTGCAATCACATTGGGATTGTTATTCACAAAATTGTTGTCGTAAATCTCGCCAATAAAATCAAAAGGCGTAATAATGGGTATTGAATCATTATCTATAAACTGGCAATTATTTACCAATACTGTATCACAACGAAAATAGTCACAATAAAGACCATAACCACCACTTTTGGAAATTTTGGTATTGGTAATTGATACATATTTAGTTCGTGGGGATGCCCATACCGCACCGGAATCAGAACCCGCAGCCTCAATTACACAATGGTCAAGGACCAATCTTTCAAATGATCTATCACCTTTACCCCACCACCGTGTGATTCCTTTCCAGAAGCCTTTGGGCACTGAATCCGGGATAGGATATAATTTCCGATGTGGTGTAAAGAGAATCTTATTTATTGAGTTTCCTCGGGCAAGTAAAGTTGAACCTCCAGAATGGTAAACAGGAGGATAAATGCCATAATTCCCGGTGGGCATTACTTTTACACCTGGTTCAATAACCAGGCTCTCATTTGGGGCGTTAGGTAACTGCACATCCCCGGTCAAAACATACGGCTCCCCCTCCTCAGTCCAGTGCTCATTGACAGCAAGCGTGCCACTTTTCAGCGTCCCTTTGACTGTAACATTGGTTGTTGCAATCACCTGACCCTGACAGTAGATTCTTATTACATAATTTCCGGGCAAAACCACTTTGCCATCCGCACCCCTGCCATCCCACCAGACCGAATAGCGACCGGGAGTATAATATTGATTTTCAAAGAGATTCCTTCCCGCCACTTCCATCGTCAAATAATGTGCAGTCTCATCAACCCTGAAGTTTATCTTCACCGAATCCTCAGTCGCATCAAAATTCTGTGGCTCAGGATAAAACTCCCTGATTTCAGGAATGATTTTGAAATACTGAATGCCAGTTTTGTTCCCCCAATGTTCAGTTATCGCTATTTCATCCTGATAAATATATATGTCACAAGGTTCAATGAATTGATTATCACCATAGCCGAAAGTCCCGTAAGTATACAATAATTCCTCCAATCCTGGAGTAAAAACCCATACATTATGATTCATAACATCAGTTACATAAACACAATAATAAGGATTTGAAGTAACTGAAAGAAGTGTTGCTCGTCTATTATTATCACTATACTCACGTTCCCAAACAATAAGATTTGTAAAAGTATTATAAAGCAGACTAACAATCCTAAAGTTATTCTGGTCGACCACATAAATACGATAATAATTAAGAGAATCTCGACAAGGGACCATCGCTACACTTGTTGGATTTTTAAATTGACCGATACTTGAACCTTCGCTGCCATAGGCTTTTAAAATTGAATAACTTAAATTTGAGGCGACTTGAATAAGCAATATCCTATGATGCTTAGTATCGGCAACAACTATATAAGAACCACCGAATGGTTTTGACAGGCACGCAACATCCTCAGGATTTAATAATACTCCATCAAGCATATAGTCGTAAAAATGGATCTTTTCATCATTAGCATTATAATAAGCACGCACAAGCCGATTATGGTCGCAGTCAGCTATATAAATAAAATAATTTAAAGAATTGTTATTAAAGATTGTTGAGTCACAAGCTACACCCATTGGTTTATCAAAATACTGCGGATTCTGCCAATCATCAAAACCTTTTATGAACCATGTATACCTGTAACCAAGGCTATCTACCCCCAAAATATAAACCAGATAATCAAGCACTGGGTCAGAAAGCACGCAGAGCCATCGTTCCGGATAAATATTTCTTATTTTCACAATGGTTATACCCCAACATTGTCCAAAAAGATGTGTACCTAACAATTCTTCTGCTATGGGTGATGTAAACCGTTGAATAGGATAAGGGTCAGTTACCAAGGGGGTTGGGATTAATTTACTGATTGCAAAATGAATTCCAATTAATAATAAGAAAAATTTTTCATTTTGGCCTCTCTTTCTTACTTTTTATCCCTAAATATTTATACCCTAGAAGATTATCAGGATATCTTTTCAAGGCTTCTCCAATAATAGCCTTGCCCTTTTCAGCATCATTCTTATACCATGCATAATAACGATATAAATCAAACATAAGTTTTTCACCGAGTGGCGAATTAGGATATTTTTTGAAGAATTCCTCTACTAAAGACTCTGCTTTAGATTCATCATCAAAGGACTTATACCATAGAATATAATGGCAGAATGGGGAGAGTATTGATTTTCTTTTAATAATGCTCGGAAAGATTTCAAGGATCTTTTTTGTTGTCTCTCGCTCTGTGCCATAAGGGAATCCCCAAAATTCGTCAATAATCGGTCCTGCCTGTTTATAGATTTGTTTTTCTTCTATCGGCATAGTATCAGCATAAAAACTATCTACATTCGATTCTATTTTAAAATATGTAGACCGAAGTTTATATAGTCCAGGTTTTGCACGATCATATTTGAAATATGTAAAACCATCGTTACCGTCCCAGCACAAGATTGTGTAGAAATAAACAGAATCGTGAGGGTCCAAAGAAAAATAGGAATGACGTAGTAAACTGGCATGCGAAAAGACACCATACTCATATTCTTTCTCATCATTAGAGCTGTAGAGATAAAATCTGGAATAGCCGTAACTCAGAAGTGCTTCCCCACAGTAGTCGAATATCTTCATCGCACTGTCGCTGTTGTTTATTAATCTGCATTTTACTATTATTGGCTCCCCAATGTATATGGTGTCTTTTGTTATTTCAATTTCATAAACAAGGTCATTACCTTTGCCAAGTAGGGAACTAAATATCCCCAATAATATTAGAGCATAAACTACCATTACTTTCATTTTTACCTCCCTTAAGGCAAATTTGTACTAAGTTTTGTCCTGCAACTACTACAAAAAGTCTTATGTGCATTTCCAGCAACATTAAGGTCCTTTTCCATTACACATCCTGCATTTCCACAATGGCCTATATTGAATAAATGTCCAATTTCATGGGCAGTGGACCAAGCTATATACAAGTAAGGTAAATCAGGAGGACTTGGAGATTGTTGAACCCATAGATCAGAAATACGCTGGGTGGCAATCGCCGACATTCCTTCACCATGGATTGATGTGTCAGAATGCCAGTAAGAAAGACCACCTATGTCGGCATTACCTGACTGATCAATTAGATTTTCTACACAACAGACATAGAATTTACTATCGTATCCAGTAATGGTATCTGCAATAGTCCTATGGTCTAGCAAATAGTAATAAACTTCATTCTGTCTATCATCTAATGTGGTTATTGTATTTAGATTTGTCGAATCGGCATAATAAACTACAATTCGAAATTGATTAGCTTTTTTTAATTCTGGAGCAAAGATATCTGAAAAATATGGATTATCACTCAAGCTCATCTGATCCCATTCACAGAACAAATTGGCGGAAACCTGCGGAGGAGGTTCTTGTTGTCCTCCACCACCACAGCGACCCCCCCTTCCGCCTATAAATATAGCCACTGTTAAGCATAAGAGAGAAAAATTTATGATTTTTATCCAAAAATATTTAGAAGTCTGTAACACTATTTCCTCCTTTTTGCTTAAATTTTAATGACCACCAAAGCCCCAATAAAAGCGGTATTATAAACACTACTGATATGAATTGTGGGATTGATAAAAATCCAATAAATCCCCGCACTTTATCACCTCTCAAAAATTCAATCCCAAACCGGGTTACACAGAAAGTAAGCCAGAATAAAAAGAACGTCGCACCCGGTTTCATTTTTAATCGCGGCCAATACCAACTTGCCAATAGAAATAACAATAAACCATTCAAAGAATCGTAAATTTGAACTGGATGAACTGGTAAAGATACAGACAGGTTGGATATAATCATTCCTTCGCTCAATTGGGCATTGTAAGGTATACTACCTTTAGGATACCTTACAGCCCAAGGAAGCAAAGAAATCTTGCCAAAACAACAGCCTTCTAAAAAACAACTCCAACGGCCAACAAAAATCCCTAAACCCATAACTGAGGCTGCAACGTCCATATATTTTAGAATTTGAACACGATATAATTTCAAAGATAAAATAAATCCCAATGTGCCTCCAATGTAACCTCCAAATGAACCGGTGCCACCGGTTAAAATCAATGATGGTGATTTTGATACCTCAGAAACATGTTGCAACAACCAATAAATTCTTGAACCAATTAAACCAAAAGCAATTGCCCAAATTCCTGACCAGAAGGCATAAGAACAAGATAAGCCAACTTTGCCCGAGCGATTAACAAAAATGAGTAAACAAATAACAAATGCAATGACGTAAATTAATGACCCTTGAGGTATTAACCAATTAAAAATTTCGGTATGAAAATAATTATTCAAAGATTCAACAATCACCGGTCGCATCCTACCTCCTTGATTTGCAAAAAATTCTTGTGGTCACTAAAAAGCAAAAATTCCCCAGAGAGAGAGAGAGAGTTTTTGACTCTCTTTACGATTGAAGTCCGCCATTTTGAGCTCCCTAAACTATAATAAATTATACCCATGAAATTCCATCTGTCAATACCCAAGTGCAAACGAAATGATACTGCGAGTATAGCGATACTCCAATTCCTGCAAGCGAAACGATATCGCAATCATTCTTCGGCTCTCCCTCCTCAGTCCAGTGCTCATTGGGGGAAAGGGTACCTGACTTTATCGTACCTTTGACACGAAAGACTAAATGGACATCGTGCACATCTGAATTACTTGTCGCATAAATGTCACAAATATATTTACCTGGCAAGGCCACCTTACCACTTGTATCCCTTCCATCCCACTCCACATAATGTGCCCCATAATTCATCAAACTATCTTCAATCAGAGTAATAACACCATTCCCGAGACTATCTCTAATTCTTACGGAGATACTTGCCTGGCCATCAAGTTTAAAATAGAAGTTAGTGCCCTGCTCGGTCACATCAAAATTATCGATCATTACCTTGGCATCAGTGATGCCAACCTTTATCCCATAATACTGAATCCCTGAAGAATCACCCCATTCTTCAATAATTACCACATCATTACCCCGGATATCCATAAAACCCGGATAATGAAATTGATTTAATTCATATCCCTTTTCTCCGAAAATAAACAGTAAATCTGATAAATCTGGAGAAAATTCTAAGATATGGCAATTATAACGATCCACGATATACACTAATCCATTTGCGTCAACTTCTACATCACAGATGTCAACCCAAAACCATTCAGTAAGATTACGACGACCCCGCCACTCAAAATGGTCACCTCGGTCTTCTATCCAAATGACCCGCTTGTTTTCGGCGTCAGCGACATATATATTACTCCCGAATACTGCTATTCCTCGTGGACGATTGAATTGTCCAATACCATTACCAAACTGTCCGTATGAAACAAGAATTGAGCCAGATTCGGATAATTTATAGATACGGTGATTCAAAGGGTCGGTTACATAAAAATTGCCCGATGCTCCAAAATCAATATCCCAGACCGACCCGGATGCACCTATCAGAAATGACCCTTTATACTGGAGTTCGTCTGAATCTATATTATATTCTAATTTTACTATTCGCCCATTACCCCAATCAGCAACATAAATGTAGCCATACCAATCAATCGTCATTCCCAAAGGACGGATAAAACCGTCATTACCTTGACTGTAGGTCCCCCAACCTTTAATCCAATCAGCACCTTCTTTAGTATAAACAATACGATGCCACGACTCATCCGCACAAAAAACAGTCATTTTACCGCCGATTTTGGGACCGAATACGCCATCACTGGGCACAGCAAACAAACTTACATCAAATGTATCCTGGGCATCTTTGCGGGTAAATTTATGAAAGCCCATGAATTCTGATGGATATAAAATACCGAAACAATAATTTACTGCGATAAATAATGTAGCAACGGCCTTCAAGGTTATTCCAAGAAAATTATTATTGACCATTTTGCCTCCTATGCTAAAATGCCTAATAAGAAAAGTTTTTTCCTAAAGACTCTCTGTTAAACATAACTCCTACCTAAATTGATAACCCACTCCAATCCGGGGTTGAAAGTAATCGGCATAAACAATATGAACGAAAGAAGCAATATGACGTAATAACAAGAGATTAAAACCGAATGATATACCATAATTGTTGATTGATTTGTATTTATTTTCCACATAATATTGGTCAGGTAGGTAGTGTATACTTTCATCATAAATATATGCCGGGGCTGTCCATAACATAATTTCTTGTCTACTGAATAAGATAGATTTACAGAGTTGAAACGCGCAAACTACACTGCGATGATCTTGATGATACATCTTTTCGGAACGATCAAAAGAAAACCAATTTACATAATGTAGTAAGAATGAGAAGCGGCAACCTTTAAATTGTAAGATACGGCATCCAATACCACTGCCAATAACATAGTGTCGGTAGTCTCTTTCCGGATGTCTTTCATCTTGAAATTTACCAACCAAACCTTCAGCCGAGACTGTAAACCAATTGGTAATACCATACCTTGCAAAGATTGAGCCATACTGCCACCCTAATCGCATGATATACTCTGGTTCACTTTCCCGACGAAACCATTTGTAAGTACATCCCGCCTCAAATTCGCCTTTTTTGAGCACCGGGCTCAAAATTTGCCCGCTAATCTCACTATAGCATAACAGAAGTAAATGGAAAAGACATAAATTATGCCCAAATTTCATACCAACCCCTTGTTGATTTTCAATCTTCTCTGCTCCATTTTTTCATATATAAATTCCCTTCGCCATCCACACCATAATACCAAAGTTTATCAAGACCTTGATAGGCAGTCATTACGATAGAAGGTTTGACGCCTTTAGGCATTGATTCAGCCGGCAAAATTTTACCTTCTTTAGTTCCTTTTTCAGGTTTTATTAGATTACCTTCATTATCAAATTTTACTAAATAAAAGGCGTTAACTTTATTCATTAAATATGGTGTCCAGATTGAAACCGCCACAAGAATTGAATCACTAAAGTGAAATGCATCAATATTGAAGACCATACCGTGATTTTCTATTTTAGCAAAGGCACAACTGTCGATGGGAATAGTTTCGCCCTTTTCTATTTTACCTTTCTCGTTGATGATGAAATATTTGAGTGGAAATGGTGGATATACATCACAGCTGACAACCAACATTTTGTCATTAGGCAGGTCTATTACATTAAAATTAGGATATGGACTGCCCACTTCGGTCGGCTCTTTTAATGTTGGATTATAATAGCGATAAGAAGGACCACCCCAGCCATGGGGAGTAATATACAATTGAAATTTATTATTTGTTGAAGGAATAGCAATAATTTCTCTGTAAGCAACGAATGAATTTTTCTTTTCCTCCAAGAGCTCCCCTTTTTTATTGTATTTTTTCCAGCATATGTATTTCTTTTCAACATCGGTTCCTTCCGTGTAAAATAACCATAAGTTGGTATCTTTATCAATAACATAATCAGCACAAGGAGTTACCAATTCAATAAGTTCTAAATCGTTAATTACAGGAGGCTGCGTCATCTTAAAATTTCTCAAATCAAGCACTAAATTTCCCAGTGTATCATATCTAACATAGTTGTAAACATGCTTATACGGCTGACACGAAACCCATAGAATTCCTAAATGTTCATCGTCTTCAAAACGAATGATACAGGGATCATAATGGCCCCGATAGTGCACTAATCCATCACCCATATTTGTGCAATTTGATAATATGCCGGGGATTTTATTTATAAAATCATTATTTCCTGAATTCAAGATTGTAACGGATGCTAATAATGACATTAACCCTGTAACCATTTTTCCTCCTTCTCGATCATAATAATTTAAACAAACTGTATTAACACCTAACTGTTCTCGTGTTATTAGAGCGGGACGCCACAGTAAATACCATGGTGGATTTACTGGGGGTGACCAGGCATCCTGCAAAGACCTGATATTGAAGAAATTATATTTATTCCACTCCCAACTTGCCTCAAAAACAGGATACATTATAGATCCTTGGGGACGGGGGTTGACTTTTTGGCATCTATCTCCTTATTTCTTCTCAATAATCATCATTAAATTCGACCTTTGCTCGCTTATACAACTTACCTAAAGATGAATATTTCAAAGAACGAAACAATGGTATCTTTATTATCTCTTTGTACCGCAGCCCTGCTTTTTCTCGCAATAACAACAACAACTTACCACGCAAACGCATACCCCTACGCGTCGTAACATCAATCTCAGTTAACCGAACACCGTTAACCCGCTCAAACCGTCTAATAACCTCTAATGGCGATGCAAAGGTATAATCATCTTTTCGCATACGAAATGACCCCTTAATAGACCGACGCCGATTAAAATGCCTTTCAATCTCAGCGATAAACCCCATATCACCCAATATATCACCAAAACGAGTATGCTGTAAGGGCAATCCCCAACCTTTTGCCATCCAATCCTCAAGAAAATGATGAAATTCTCTCTTGCTACCAAAAACTGCTTCCACATAAGCATTGTCCACAATATCAGAATCCTCACCAGAAAAATAAAGGGAAATGCTCGACCAAGAATAATGATAAGGATTCTTCACAAGCCCGGCACGAACCGGATTCAGCAATACATAAACTACCGCCATACTCAGATAACTATCCTGCTGAATCAACGTGGATTTATAGCGATCCTGAAAAACATAACCCCGCCCACCCACTCGGCGGCGATAGTCTAAACCATAAGAACCATTCACATAACGCATAAAATCCGCTAGCCGTCCCGAAGTGTTCTGTAAAATCAAATGATAATGATTATCCATCACACAATAGGCAAATAACCTAATACGATGAATCTTCCGGGCTTCATGCAAAACACGCAAAAAATACTGTTTGCCCTCACGTCCCGCCAGAATCGGCTCACCATTTATACCCCGACTCATCACATGATGATACGCGCCCTTATAGGTAACTCGCGCCCTTCTCATAAATCAATTATAATCAGTAATGCCAAAAAGTCAACCCCCGTCCCCAAGGAACAAGGAAGGAAAAGGAATACCCCACCCTGAAATAATTGGTTCTTCTTCATGATAAACAACTTCTTCTTGCAAATATTCACTTGCCTTAAGAATATCAAATTTCACTTCATAATGGGCACTGCTTTCATATCTTGAGCCTGCCAAATCAACAATTGAAGTATCCAAAGAAAGATGATAATGATAAGGCGCCACATTACTGGTATCCCACATCTGGATGACAAAACGAACTTTACGAGTGCCAGCAATTATAAAGTGTGGGTCATCCCAATCATTCCATTGCGTTTCCTCTGGTAGCGTAAGTTTCAAAAATGTATAACCACCGCTAGTAACAGAACCATAGTATTGCATAGTATTGAATAAAATTACTTTCCAGATATTCCCAGCAAGCGACATCCGCAGAACCTTGCCGAGAGTAGTCAACATAGAGATAGTACAATTTAGGAGTATTATTATCTTCAATTTGCAATTCTGTGATAGTAAACGGATTATTGTAATCTTCCGATATACTACTTATAATGCGATATTCAAGATGAAGATGCTCTTCACCTGGTTTATACATATTCCAGCCCTCGGCTACCGGGTCGTCCAAAGTTAACGTATCGCCTTCAGCACAACAAGGGTTAGCATGCCTATAAACCGATCCTTCACTTTTTGCGTCTTTGAATTGATTGTTGCTATAATTATAGTGTCTTATCTTGATCCACTCAAAAGGATGTGCACCCCCTATATCGATAACTACTGCATAATCTATCGGCCAGATATATAAATTGTCTTGTTGAGCATTTTCTTGCTCTGGAATATCAATTCCGCCATGAAAATGAGGTTGAACAGAATTATAAGCGGGCCGAAACGAACAATAGCCAGAAGAAACTTTTTTATTGTCAGGTTGTCCGTATTGGTCAAACATCGGCCATTGATACGAAAAGACCCAAAGAGGTGTTATTACAAAGAGGATCGCCATTTTTGTGGTCATCGTTACTCCTTTATTCGCCAAATTCTGATAAATATTTCACCGTTTAACTCATGAATTATGAGTGCAATATCATTATGGAACTCAAGCCGGGCTTGGACAGGATGAATCACTGTTGTCTTTTTACCTCCAGGTGCAGTAGGATAGTGAATTTCTGTTTCTAAATTCCATTGCTTCAAAATATCACCACTTTCTTTAATTAAATAAACAACATTGGGATGGAATTGTATCAGCCCATAATCGCTGTCTTTAGATAAAACTACTTTTATCGGTGTTCCCTCTGTAATTTTCTTACGCCATAGTTCTAAGTTGCTTTCATTATCGTATTTAATTATGCAACTTCGTGAGACGATAAAAAGGAATTTCCCCAGATTAGAAATTCCACATTGCACGAAATCAAGAGAGGGTAAAGGATATTCTTTCTGAAGAATACCGGAAGAATCATAGATATAAATTTTTTCATCTTTAACGACAGCTACCATAGAACCATCAGGGGCAATACCCACATTTATTCCGCCTAATTTTTCAGGATTATCAATGAACGTCTTCCTCCATTTTTCTCTACCGTCTGAATCGAGAAGAATTAGATGTTGAGAATTGAAACGTGAATTTATCTCAATACTGACTACTGAGAAATTGAAATTATAGGAATGAGCAACATCTCGTTCATTCAGCAACCAGCAGTCTTCCAGTGTGCTTATCCATAATTTATTTTTTGCATTGAAGACTTTCACCGTGGGAATGGCTGGCGAAACTTCGTCATCAGAAGGAATTGTGAGATAAAAATATGGGCTAACAAAAGCTAAATATACATCTTGGGTATCACATATAATTTCGCCATACTGATCTTTTATTATTGACCTTGACCGCAATGCATAAGGAGTATTTGTATCACTCATAAATATCCCCACAGCATCATAATAGGGTGATACCTTGACAAACACATATCCATTAATCTCTTCTGAACGTCTCTTTTTACCTTCTTCATCATAATAAAATATGATGTATTTGTATGTGCCGTCCTCTATTTTTTCTACTTGCTTAACATTAACATAGATGGGCATCAATCCGGGATATTTCCCTTTATTCTTCTTCACCCATTGATTATACTCTTTAATGCTCGTAGTCTCCAAAACCTTCTCCACTCTCACCTCTGCCCAGGAAAGGCAGAAAATAAAAGTGAGGATTGTTAAACTTATCCTTTGCATAAAGCCTCCTTGATTTGCAAAAAATTTCTTGTAGTTATTAAAAAGGACAATAATCTCCGAGAAAGAGAGTTTGACTCTCTTTACGATTGAAGTTAACCATCTTGAACCCCTTAAATAATGATAAAATTGTATACATAAATTGTCATCTGTCAATACCAAACTGCAAATGGGGGATATACTTAAAAGTGTGGAAATTGGTTATTTTGTGAGGACCAAATTCCATCATCTGCAAAATTAGATTTGCCGTTTTATTTTTTTGAATAATAAAAAATAGCGACAACTAAAATCCCAATTATTGACAAAACGGGTATTTCGGATAAAATATTCAAAATGGAAAGAATTTACCTCCTTCTGGGCACAAATCTTGGGGTATTAGAAGATAATTTAAGAAAAGCACTTGAAGAGATGGCAAAAACTGGCATCCAGGTAGTAAAAAAGTCAAAGATATACAAAACAAAACCCTGGGGAAAAGAAGACCAGCCAGATTTTCTGAATATGGCTGTAGAGATTGAAACCCGATTATCTGCGAGGGAACTCCTTGATAAGATAAAAAACATTGAGAAGAAAATGCAAAGAAAAAAAAAGGAGCGATGGGGTCCACGGATAATTGATATTGATATTCTATTCTATGGCAATCAGATAATCAATGAACCAGACCTCACGATTCCTCATCCTTATTTTTTTGAACGTCCTTTTGCAATAATTCCAATGCAGGATATTGCGCCTGATTTTATTCCACCTGATTATAAAAAGAGTATAAAAGAAATTGCCTCTGGAGTAAGTCATGAAGGAATTGAGATTTATTGCGATTGAAGGTGTTATCGGTGCAGGCAAAACCACGCTTGCCAAAGGATTGGCGAATAAATTCCATGCTGGTCTTATTCTTGAAGAATTTGAAGAGAATCCTTTTCTGGCAAAATTCTATTCAAACCCAAGCCAGTATGCATTCCATACCCAGTTATATTTCCTTATGTCCAGATACCGGCAGCAGAGAAAGATTAATCAAATGGATCTCTTTCATTCAAGATTGATAAGTGATTATCTCTTTGCCAAAGACAGGATCTTTGCTGAAGTCAATTTGACTGAAGATGAATTCTCACTCTATGATAAGATTTATTCTCTCATTGAGAAGGAAATTCCAAGACCCGATGTTGTAGTCTATCTACAGTCAACCCCTGATTTTTTATATAAAAGAATAAAACAGCGTGACCGTTCATACGAAAGAAATATAGAGTATGATTATCTTGTAAAATTGTGTGAGGCGTATAACTCATTTTTCATACACTACAATACCAGTCAACTGCTCGTTGTAAATATCAAAGGTTTTGACTTTTTAACAAACACTGATCTTGATCTGATATATAAGGAGATAATACAATTAAAAGTTCCAAGAAAGATCATATCAAAAGAATGATTACCACTGAAACGATTCTATTAATGAAAAAGAAGAAAGAAAAGATTGCCTGTCTGACTGCTTATGATTATCCCACGGCAAGGATCCTTGATGAGTCAGGAATTGAAATAATCCTGGTCGGTGATTCCGCAGCAAATGTGGTTGCCGGCGAGAAGAATACCCTGCCCATAACAATGTCTGATATGTTGTATCATACAAAGGTAGTTGCCCGGGCAGTAAAAAATGCATTAGTAATTGCTGATATGCCCTTTTTGTCATATCAGTGTAGCATTGATGAGGCGGTCAAGAATGCAGGAAGTTTTCTAAAAGTCGGTGCTGCTGGAGTAAAGGTTGAAGGTGCGGGCCCAATATTAAAAAAGATAGAAAGGTTTGTCCAGATTGGAATTCCAGTAATGGGACATCTCGGATTGACACCCCAATCAATTCATAAATTTGGAGGCTACAAATTGCGCGGAAAGACAAAAAAAGAAAGAGAACAGATATTAAAGGATGCGAAAAACCTTGAATCTGCTGGCTGTTTTGCGATTGTCCTTGAAAAAATTCCTGTGTCTCTTGCAAAGAAGATTACAAAAAATTTGAAAATTCCTACGATCGGTATTGGCGCTGGTCCATATTGTGATGGACAGATTCTGGTCTTACATGATATGCTCGGTTTTTATGAAGATTTCAAACCAAAATTCGTTAAACAATATGCAAAGATTGGATTTGAAATTAAAAAGGCTGTGATGGAATATATAAATGAGGTGAAAACAGGAATATATCCTGATAAAGAACACTCTTTCGAATAGGAGGCTTTATGGGAAATTATACAGAGAAACACGCTACTGCAGGATTAAAGGCAAAACTACCTGGTCTTGATGTCCTGCCCAACCAATATAAAAATTATAAGATAACAATAGTTATCCCTGAATATTCATCGGTCTGTCCCAAAACCGGTCTTCCTGATACCGGAACGATCACGATTGAATATGAGCCGAATAAGTATTTCGTAGAATTAAAATCTTTAAAAATGTATATCCTTGCTTATAGAAATTTAGGGATATTTTATGAGAATGCAGTAAATAGAATATTCAATGATTTCGTCAAAGCAGTAAAACCACGCTGGGCTGTTGTGCGCGGGGAATTCAATCCCCGGGGCGGTATTAAGACAATCGTTGAAGTGAAGACAAAAAACCTGAGTTAAAAATCTTCTTTCTTAACCCTCAACAAAAAGAATTCAGGATGATTTGTTTTATATATCGTTTCAAAATCTTGAAAATGTTCCTGGATAACAGGCAACAGATAACGCAGAGTCGTCCCGGTCCACCGGAAATTGTCAAAGAGAATATAGTCTGCTTTCTTAATCGATTCTCTCACTTCATTCCTGTTTGTCGTGAATGGATAGCAGAATGATTTATGCCTGGATAATAAATATACAAATTCAGGTTTGCGCGCCATTATTATTTTTTCTTCAGGAATATTTTTTCTAATATAATCTATCACCTCAAAATAACGGCACCAGTCTATTGTATAACCAGCAAATCTATTCCCTTTCATATAATCAAGGTTTTGGCTCACTGCTGTCTTTGCCTGAGGGATAATTGCTACCACATTTAGAATGATTAACAATCCTGATATTACCAATACAAAATTTTTTATTTTCAACCTATTTTGAATCCAGATAAGACCAGAAAATATATAAATCAAAACCAATGGAAGCAAAGGTAGCAAAAATCTATCTGATGACCAGACACCGGGCCAGGCAAGCAAAACACCAATGCCAAAGATAAAATATGTCTCAAGAACCGTAAATTTTTTTAACCTTAAAATAAAACCAGTTATTGTGAAAAGAATAGACATCAACCCTAAAAAGGTAAGTAAAAATTTTGAATTCAAAATTGGCAGGATAGTTACAGGGAGTATGGTGAATGCATAAAGGAGAAAATTATCCCATATCCTGCGCATAAAATCAGAAAATCCTATTGTGCCAAGTTCCATCTGATATGGATTCTTTGCGAGCAATTGTCTTATATATCCCGTATTATCAGACATACTTGCATTTCTCATTTCCCAGGGAATGAAAAAGATCAAAAATAATATCAGGAATATCATAAGATATTTATATTCTTTTTTTAGCAGGAAAAATAGTGCAAAACCAAGGATTAAAGAAATGCCTGCGGTTCGTATAAAAAAGACATAGATTGCAAAAAATGTCGTTATCAAAAAGATTGAGAATTGTCTTTTCTTGCAAAATTTCAATAGAAAATACAATGCACCAAGCGAAAAAAATAAAAATGGAATTTCAGTAAGAATCCAGTGATTATAGTTAATAAATATCGGGATACTCAAATATACCAATACAAAAATACTGCTGTATTCTTTGAAATTCTCTTTTATGATTAAATAAAAAAATAACAATGAACCGAGACCGGTTAAAAAAATTATCAATTTCAGCAATATTATGCTCTTGCCAAGGATCAAAACCGGAATTGATAAGAGTAATGGAAAACCAGGTGGATACTGGGTATGGGGTGGTTGATCAGGCAGATAAATATTTTTATATCCTTTCCCTGTTGCAATGGATTCTGCAAGAATTATATAAACCGCATTATCACCACCAGTAAATAGTTTCGGGTCAAAAAGGAGGAGTGAGAGAATCGTGTAAATTAAAAAAAATAGATAGATTTTAAATTCTTTATCTTTTGCCATTTTTAAATTATAAATAAAAAGAGCATACTGTCAATTGTGTTTAAATCTTGACTTTGAACCAATTTTTTATATAATATAAAATTGAAAAACATCATTTATATATGAAGATAGATCATCACGAATGTTGCTATATTAGTTTAAAATCGCTGCTTATAGTGCCGGGATTTAAATCCTGGCGAATAGAAATATATTTAATCGGGAGGTTGAATAATGGGAAAAACATTGGCGGAAAAGATTTTATCTGAAAAAAGTGGTCAGGATGCCTATGCAGGACAGATTGTAATTGCCAGGGTGGATGTTGCTGCATTCCAGGATGGAACTGGTCCACTTGGGGTTCGTCAGATTCAGAAACTAAAAATTGAAAAGGTCCGCGCCCCAAAATCTATTGTTTTCATTGACCATGCTGCACCATCCCCGCGTAAAGAACTATCTAATGACCATATGCTGTTGCGTGAATTCTGCTCAAAATCTGGTGCCATTCTATCCGATGTTGGCGATGGTGTAATCCATCAAAGACTTGTTGAATCATATGCAAAACCAGGTGATGTTGTCATTGGGGCTGATTCCCATTCCTGTACTTCAGGTGCCCTGGGTGCCTTTGCTACAGGTATGGGTTCAACCGATGTAGCGATTGGAATGGCAATGGGTAGAACCTGGTTCAAGGTTCCGGAGACATACAGAATAGAAGTTAAAGGCAGATTCCAGCCTGGCGTAGGTGCAAAAGATTTGATATTATATCTTATTGGAATGATTGGCGCTGATGGCGCAACCTATAAAGCACTGGAATTTGGTGGTGAGACAATAGATAATATGTCTATGGAATCACGGTTCACACTATCTAATATGGCAGTAGAAGCAGGTGCAAAGACAGGATTGATTGCATCGGATAAAATAACCCGTGAATATCTAAAAAGGATGGGCAGACTCAAGGATTGGCGTCCATTGGCACCTGATAAGGATGCAAAATATGAGAAAATGATTGAAATAGATGCAGACAAACTTGAACCACAGGTTGCCTGTCCCCATACAGTTGATAATACCAAACCGGTCAAAGAAGTAAAAGGAACAAAGATTCATCAGGTATTCATTGGAACCTGTACCAATGGAAGGATAGAAGACCTTAAGATTGCTGCAAATATATTAAAAGGGAATAAGGTTGCTAAAGGTGTGAGATTGATTGTTGTCCCTGCTTCAAGAATGGTATTCCTTGAGGCATCAAAACTCGGTCTTCTTGATATATTTGTCAGGGCTGGTGGAATAATCCTCGGTCCTGGTTGTGGTCCCTGTGTTGGTGTCCATGAAGGAATCCTTGGAGATGGAGAGGTGTGCCTTTCAACTGCTAATCGCAATTTTAAAGGAAGGATGGGTAACCCTGAAAGTTTTATTTATCTATCTTCACCAGCAACTGCTGCATATTCAGCAATAAAGGGTATTATCAGTGACCCAAGAGAGATTCTAAAAAAGAAAAAAACAAGAAAGGAGTAAATTATGGATATAATTAAATTAAAACTTAAAGAAAAAATCCCAGCTTGGAAAGAAGAAATAAAAAATCTGGTAAAGGAGTATGGTGATAAGGTCATATCTGAAGTTACAGTGAGCCAGGCTTATGGTGGTATGCGTGGAGTAAAGGCATTGATATGCGATACCTCTGAAGTCCCGCCTGATAAAGGATTGATAATAAGGGAAATACCGATTGCCCAATTAAAAGATAAACTACCTGAAGAAGTTTTATATCTCCTCATCATAGGTGAACTCCCTGACAAAGAAGCAACCGAGATGGTAAAAAATGATTTGAAAAAGCGGTCAAAGGTTCCTGATTATGTCTGGGATATCTTAAAGGCAATGCCTAAAGACTCCCATCCTATGACAATGTTCAGTCTTGCGATACTGGCAATGGAAAAGGATTCCCTGTTCAGGAAGAAATATACCGAAGGAATGAAAAAAGATGAATACTGGGAATGGACACTTGAAGATTCATTAAATCTAATCGCCAAACTTCCTGCAATTGCGGCTGGAATATATCGTATGAGGTTTAACAAAGGACCATTGATTGATTCTGACCCGAATCTTGATTGGGCAGGCGATTATGCACATATGCTCGGAATACAGGATCCAACCGGCGAATTCAAGAATCTAATGAGGCTCTATATGGTCCTGCATTCAGACCATGAAAGTGGAAATGTAAGTGCCCATACCTGCCATTGTGTTGGTTCTGCATTATCAGACCCATATTATGCTGTATCTGCAGGTCTGAATGGACTTGCCGGACCATTACACGGACTTGCAAATCAGGAATGTCTTGCCTGGATCATTAAAGTAAGGGAAAAATTTGGTGGAGTTCCCAGTGACCAGGATCTAAGACAGTTTGCCTGGGATACGCTTAATTCAGGACAGGTTATCCCTGGATATGGCCATGCGGTATTGAGAATTACCGATCCAAGATTTGATGCGTTTCATGAGTTTGGAGCCAGGGTCTGTCCGAATGATGAATTGTATCAGATTGTTGCCAAGGTATTCAAGGTAGTGCCTCAAGTCTTAAAAGAGCAGGGAAAGGTAAAAGACCCGTGGCCCAATGTTGATGCCGCATCCGGATGTCTTTTATACCATTTTGGTCTCACAGAATTTGAATACTATACAGTCCTTTTTGGCGTCTCAAGGGCAATGGGTATGTGTGCCCAGTTGATTGTCAGCCGTGCACTTGGTGAACCAATTGAACGGCCAAAATCGGTTACCACAAAATGGGTTAAGGAGACAGTGAAAAAAGGATAATGGAGGAACCAATGGTTCTTAAAGGAAAGGCTTGGAAATTCGGCGATGACATATCAACTGATTTAATCTGTCCGGGCCGGTATTTCCACCTCAGGTCAAATCTTGAAGAACTTGCAAAGCATGTCCTTGAAGATGCAGATCCTCAGTTTGTGCAGAAAATGACAAAAGGTGATTTCGTCGTCGCAGGAAACAACTTTGGTTTGGGAAGTTCAAGGGAACATGCACCAACGATAATAAAGATTGCAGGTGTAAGTGCAGTTCTGGCAAAATCTTTTGCCCGAATCTTCTACCGAAATGCAATCAATATAGGCTTACCCCTTGTTGAGTGTGACACTGATAAGATCGATACTGGAGATGAACTTGAGGTAGATCTTGGAAAAGGCTTGGTTAAAAATCTAACGAAGAATATTGAAATAAAACTCCATCCCCTACCAAAGGCAATGATAAATATACTCAATGATGGGGGATTGCTTGCCCATATTGAGAAACATGGAGATTTTAAACTCGATTAAAAGGAGCGTATATGGCAAAAAAGGCAAAAAAAACAAAGAAAAAACCAGTAGCCAAAAAAAAGATTGTAAAAAAGGCTGAAAAAATAGAATATCCCCGTCCTGTCATAAAGGCTATGGAACATTTCGGGGGAATTCTTATAAAACAACTAAAAAGAGTTCAAGCAATAAAAAAAGCAGAAGACTGGATTGATTATTCAAAATTAAAGCCGATAGTAATCGGTGTGATAGGTGGTGATGGTATTGGACCATATATCACAGGTGAGGCACAGCGCGTTTTAGAACATCTATTAAAAGATGAAGTAAAAAAAGGAAAGGTTCAATTCCGGGTGATAGAAGGTTGCACCATTGAACGTCGTGCTGAGGTTATGAAGGCAATTCCCGATGAGGTTCTGGAGGAGATCAGAAAATGCCATGTCCTTTTAAAAGGACCTACAACCACACCGAAAAAAGGCGATCCCTGGCCCAATATTGAAAGTGCGAATGTTGCAATCAGAAAAGAACTCGACCTTTTTGCCAATGTGAGGCCGGTCCGTGTTCCATCACAGGGAATTGACTGGATATTCTTCAGGGAGAATACCGAAGATGTATATGCACTCGGACCATTTGGTATTGAGGTAACACCAGATCTGGCAATAGATTTCAAAATGATTACCAGGCCAGGAAGCGATAGAATAATCAGACTTGCATTTGAACATGCCAAAAGGAATAATAAAACAAGGGTTACTGCAGTAACAAAGGCGAATGTCGTAAAGACAACAGATGGACTATTTTTGAAGACATTCTATGAAATTGCCAAAGAATATCCGGGGATAAATGCAGATGATTGGTTCATTGACATTATGACTGCCAAACTTGTTGATACAAAAAGACGGACAGAATTTCAGGTATTAGTTATGCCTAATCTTTATGGTGATATCCTGACCGATGAAGCAGCAGAATTCCAGGGTGGTGTTGGAACTGCAGGGAGTGCGAATATTGGTAAACGTTATGCAATGTTTGAGGCAATCCATGGTAGTGCACCAAGGATGGTTACCGAAGGAAGGGCACAGTATGCTGACCCGAGTAGTGTAATCCGCGCTGGTGCGATGCTTCTGAATCATATTGGCTATGTAGAACTTGGTAAAAAACTTGAAATGGCACTTGATATCTGTGGTCAATATGAGAAGAAATTGATAATGACCGGAAGGGCAACCGGTGCTACAGGTAGAGAATTCTGTAATTACATTCTTGATACGATAGCAGACCCGAATCTTGAAAACCGCTGGAATGAATATCAAAAAAAGACAACTGATAGTTAATGGGCTCAAATGCTAATAAAAGGGGCTGGGACCAGCCCCTTTTTATTTTCGTGATAAATATTTTTTTATCGCATACCAGAATTTAGTGAGTTTTCTTATCTCCCCTATCTTCTGCAAAGCTGCCTCTCTGCCTTTTTGTATCAATGAATCTAAGGCAGTAAAATCTGCCCAGTGGTATGCACTGACATCTGGATTGATAACGTAATCTGCATCTTTCAAAATCCTTTTATCAAGATGGAATTTCATAAAGGATAAAGCACGCTGGGTTATGAAAAAACCTGTTTCTGGTTCTTTATCAAATTTAGGTGTATCACCAAGATAAACAGCAATTATCGTCCTGGCACCAATGTTTAATAAAGGCTCAATCGGGATATTATTTATTGAACCTCCATCAATGAGAATTCTATTATCAGCATAGAATGACGGGAAAATTCCTGGTATGGCACAACTTGCCCAGACTGCCTTATAAAGTAGTCCTGTATTAAATACAATCTCATCTCCTGAATTTATATCAAGGCTGTTGCAGACAAATGGAATCTTTAAATCAACGAATGTCTTATCATTAAAGAGTTTTCTAAATAGCCTTTCGGTTGCTTCTATTTTTAGAATAGATTTCTTGAATAAAAGTGAGCCTAAATAATATTTTTCAAACAATTTTTTCTTAAATGTTTCAAACCTACTCGCACCCTGTGTATAAAACTTATCAATCTCAAGTTTTCTGAATTCTTCTGATTGAATTACCCCCTTAGTAATTTCTCGCAAATGCTTCGCACTACCCAGCAGGCAATAGATTGCACCAATTATTGCACCGATTGAAGTCCCTGCAACATATTCCAATCTTATTCCGTTCTCTTCCAATACCTCAAGCACACCAATATGGGCGAGTCCCTTTGCACCGCCACCACCCAAGGCAATCCCTAATTTCATAATTTCTCCTGATTCAGATATTATCAAAATAAAAAGGAATGTCAATAGAATTTAATTTTACAATCTTGACCAGCATAGAAATTTATATATATTTTTCGCAATGACTAAAGATTCAATTTTTAACAGAATTCTTGAGAAAGACCCGCGCTATAGATTAGAGGCGTATATATTTGTGCTTGAAGCTTTGTATTATGCCCGGGAAAAATTTAAAGTTGAAAAACATGTTAGCGGAAAACAATTGCTTGAAGGTATAAAAGAACTGGGATTGAAAAGATTCGGACCACTGGCAAAGATGGTATTTGAATACTGGGGCGTAAAAAAAACGATTGATTTTGGCAACATTGTATTTAATATGGTAAACGAAGGATTATTGACCAAAACTGACGAAGATAAGATTGAAGATTTTATAGATGTGTATGATTTTGAAGAAGTTTTTGTAAAAAATTATAAATTAGAATTTAATGGCAAAAATAAAATCTCATAGGGTTGAACCGGATTCAATCTTTTTAAGCCTCGATTTACTCAAGTCAATTCCTGAAGAAATAATACAATTTTTCCCTACGATAATTCCTTCTGGTAAAATTGCATTCTTGCCAATTACAGTGATTCCAGTTGATAAGTTCATACCCAGAATTTTGTTGGGCAAAGAATCTCCATAACCAATAAAAGCGTTTTTGCCAATACTCACATTTTTATCGATTATTGACTTTAACAAGACTGCTTTCTTTTTCACAACTGCATTATGAAAAACGACTGAATCAATAATCCTTGCACCTTCTTCAACAACCACACCTGGCGATAAAATTGAATTTTCAACTACGCCTTCAATTATACAACCAGAACAGATAAGGGAATTTGTTATTTTTGCGTATCTACCAATATAGGCTGATGACTTTGCACCAATTTCACCACGTATGAAAAGATTCGTTCTTATATTCCAATGTTCTATATTTAAACCTGAGTTTTTTCTCAATAAATCCATATTACAATTCCAGTATGCATCAATCGTTCCCACATCACGCCAGTAGTCATTGAATTCATAACCAAAAACCCTCATTTTCTTTTTTAGTATCAATGGAATAACATCTTTCGCAAAATCGACCCCGCCTTTTGATGCAGATTCTATCAGGGCAGTTTTTAATACTTTTGTATTGAACATATAAATCCCCATTGAGGCAAGATTTGACTTTGGCTTTTTAGGTTTTTCCGCCCATTCAATTATCCTGCCTTTTTTATCTAAATTTGCTATACCAAAATGGTGTGCCTGTTCAAAAGGAACCCGTATTAAACTAATTGTAACATCTGCCTTTTTTTTCATATGATAGTCTTTCATTTCATTATAGTCCATATAATATATATGGTCACCTGAAAGTATCAATACAATATCGGGAGAAAAATCTTCGATAAAACCAAGATTTTGATAGACTGCATCTGATGTCCCTTTATACCAATCTGAGACCTCTTCACCGGTCTTAGGTGGCAATATCTCAACAAGCCTTGTTTTTCCAAATAAATCCCAGGGTCTACCATTATCAATATGTTCCATCAAAGATAATGGTTTATACTGGGTAAGAACACCAACAATATCAATATTAGAATTGGCAATATTGCTCATTGTAAAATCAATTATCCTGTAAATACCACCAAAGGGTATTGCAGGTTTTGCACGCAATCGTGCGAGTATGGACAAACGCGAACCAACACCACCTGCAAGTAGTAAAGCAATGATTTCCTTTTTCATTTCAATGTGCTTCCTGGTTCAATCATCTTATCTTCTATATTTTTATCTGCATAGATAACAGTATTCGCACCGATCTTTATGCCTGGAGCAATCTTTACCCCTTTTCCTATTATTGTAACACCGGATTTAAGAATTTCGCTGTATTCCTTTGAAGGAATATCTCCACCAAAAAATCCAATCTCTGCATTCGCTCCAATTTCACAGGTTTTATCGCATATGACCTTTTTTAACCGGGCATTATGTTTTATGATATTATTATGGAATATAACTGAATCAACTATTTCTGCACTCTCTTCAATTACTACATCAGGAGAAATTATTGAGTTTATAACCGTCCCTTTTATTACACATCCATCGCCAACATAAGAGTTTAGAGCTTTACCTTCAATTCGTGCGGGCAAACGATCTCTCAGCTGACATCCTTCAATGAGATTGGTGCATATCTGCCACTTGTTTAATTTTATTTTGCCGTCAAGCAATTCCATATTTGTTTTGTAATACATATCAATAGTTCGTGCATAAGACCAGTAATCATAAAACTTATATCCATAAATCCTGCACCGACCAGGTAATCGGGCAATTATATCCCTGCCAAATTCGTGTGATTCAGCTCGGGCATTTTCTTTTAACAAATCAAAAAGTATTTCCTTTTGGAAAATGTAGACCGTCATTGATACCCAGTCAGAATCTGGCTTTGTGGGTTTTTCCTGATAATCAATTAGCCTTCCATCCCTCTCAATGACACCGTAACCAAACCATGGGTACTTATTCTTTATCTGTGTAAAACAAACCGTAACATCTGCCTTTTTTCTTTTATGAAAATCAAATACCCTTTTATAATCCATACGGTAAATATGATCTGCAGCAGCGATGAGGACATATTCAGGTTTGAATTCTTCAATGAAAGAGATATTCTGATACACTGCATCTGCAGTTCCCCGATACCAGTCTGATTCGTTTAACCCTTTATATGGTGGTAACATCCTTATCCCGCGCTTCCTCCCTATAAAATCCCAGTGTTCACCATTTCCAATATGACGCACAAGACTGTAGGGTCTAAATTGTGATAAAACGCCTACATTATCAATCTTAGAATGCATCATATTGCTGAGAACAAAATCTATAAACCGATAAATTCCAAAAACAGGGACCGCTGCCTTTGGTCTTTTTTCAGTCAAGGTGAGTAACTCATCAACCCTTCCACCTGCGAGTATCATTCCAACAATATCATTCATTGTAAGTGCCTTTTGAATTTAAAATTTATAAGATTATATTCAATCAATAATTACGTCTTTGAAATTTATGTAATTTACAGGATTTACTTTTATCCCGGCAACAATGACTTCATAATGCAAATGAGGGCAGATCGCCCTCCCTGTTCCTCCCACTCTTGCAATTATCTGCCCCCTTTTTACTGCCTCGCCTTCTCGAACCAGAATTTTTGAAAGATGGGCATATCGTGTTACAAATCCATAACCATGATCAATATCAACGACATAGCCATAGCCCATATTCCAATCAGCAAAAGTAACAACCCCATCACCGGTAGCATATACCGGGGTTCCTTTCGAAGCACTAAAATCCACACCTTCGTGCATGCGCACATCTTTATCAAATGGGTCAACACGATAACCAAAACCCGAACTTATTTCTGCACCAGGGACAGGATTTATCGATGGAATATGACGCCAGAGGTCAAAATTCTGGGATATTTTATTTTCAAGTTCATTAATACTCATTTCCCTTAATCGGACCTGTCCTTTTAAAATATCAATAGACTCATATAATTCTTCAATGACTTTTGCATTATAGATTGAAAGATTTGTCGATTTCTTTGGAATATTGCTACCACCAATACCCATTGACCAGATATCAGGATGGATTGATGCAATTTGTAAGAAATTGCGTTGTTTATTATCAATTGCAATTTGATCGCCCAAGAGCCTTTTCAACTCTGCCAAGTGATTTTTTAATTGCTCAATCCTTTTTGAAAATTCTCTGTGCTGTTCCTCGGCGATGTTCTGTTTAATTTCAGAAATAGAAACCCTTGTATTATGGATAAAAAGCCCAATGGCACTGATTGTGATTATACTAAAAAAAATTAAAATTGCAATTAAAAGGCGTCCAGATAAAGATATGCTTTTTAGAAAATTATTACGACCAATGAGGATTATCGTAAAGCCCTGATTCATAACATAAATATTATAACCATATATTTCTTTATGTCAAGATATAATAAAGGTTTTAAAATTAAGAACCATGAGTGACCGTATATTAATGTAAGATTTGCATATTCAGAAATTACAAATTTAGGAACCAGTGCCTATCCTGGAGAAAATTTATTTTGGTTGAGTAGTGATTAAAAAATTATAATTTATAAAGTAGATAGATCATCAAAAATACAAATACCACGGTCAGAATTGTGATATTGATAAACAAACCAAGGGAAAGGGCAATAAACCCTAAGTTTATATGGACTGTAGAAAAGCCTATCTTTAGAGCATTGAAGAAAAAACTCTTTACTGGTCCTGGTGGAAAGATACTTCCCAGAAAATGGGATAATGCAGAACCGATTATCCCACCGATCAAGATACCCAAAATAATTGTTTTAAAATTTCTTTTTGCCGGCATATAATTCCTCCTAAATAATAATATTTATTTTTTCTCCGCATTTCGCACAGTGTGCATTTTTTAATCCCTTTATCAATGCCTTGAAATACATTCGTTCAATCAATAGACTCCCACATCTTGGGCAATAGGTATTTGAACCATCTTCACCAGGAACATTCCCGAGATATACATACTTTAATTTTTTCTTTGCCATTTCATAGGCGTCAAATAACGTATCTATTGGAGTCGGCGGTTTTGTATATTTATAATTGGGATAGTAACGCGAAAAATGGAGAGGAATTTCTGAACTCACACCCGCAACATAATTAATAAGGGCATCTATTTCATCGGGTTTGTCATTAAGACCAGTGACGATGAGGTTGGTGATTTCAATGTGGCAGGCTTTATTGGAGAGTTCAATCGTTCTTTTTATTGCATCAAGGTCACCACCAAGTTTCTTTTTATAAACATCAGGGTTAATTGTTTTTAAATCTATATTCATCGCATCGATCAAAGGAAGAAGTTCTTTCAGTGGCTCTTCATTTATTAAGCCATTTGTTACCAGAACATTCTTACCTCCGTTATCCCGTATGATTTTGCATGCATCAAGGAGATACTCAAACCACATCAAGGGTTCGGTATAGGTATAGGAAACACCGAGACAGGGGTGCTCTTTAAAAATCTTTAATAACATTTCAGGAGAGAGGTATTCGGTCTGGACATCAACCTGGGATATTTCCCAGTTCTGGCAGAATGGACATCGCATATTACAACTGTTACAGGCAATAGAAAGTATCTGGGAGCCAGGATAAAAATGGTATAACGGCTTTTTTTCAATCGGGTCTAAGGCTATAGATGTGGTCTCGCCATAGTCAATTGTCCAGAGTTTATTCTCTTCATTTATCCTTGCCCGACAGATACCCTTTTTCCCGGGCAATATCCTGCACTCGTGGGGGCAGAGTCTGCACTGGATATAATCTTCAAAAACTTCGTAATGTCTTGCTTCTACCTTCATCTGGTTTCAAGCCTTTCCAGTTTATCATCTTTTTCATAATATATTATACCTTTAATACCCAGAGAGTCAAGGAATTTTTTACCATTCTGGGCACCCATAACCGAGACTGCGGTTGCAATACCATCAGCAAATGTTGCACTTTTTGCAAAGATCGTCACTGAGGCATAATTACTTGCTGGATAACCTGTCCTCGGGTCAATGATATGGGCATAACGGATACCCTCTATTATAAAAAATTTCTCGTAATCACCTGAGGTTGATAATGCACCATTGCTCAAACCAACCTTTTCAATCACTCCCTCCCCGCGCGGATTTTTAATCCCCACGACCCACGGTCTTTTTTTTGGTGAATTACCAAGGGCATAGATCTCACCAGCAATATTGATGATTGCTGATCTAATTTTATACATCCTCATAATCTCGCTAACCCGATCCGCAGCAAATCCCTGGGCGATTCCGCCAAGGTCGATCTTCATACTATCAGGAATAAAGATAGAATCGCCTTTTATCGTAATCTTTCTATAATCAACGAGCCTTTTTACCCTTGCAATTTCTTCTTTCGCAGGTATCCGTTTTTCTTTGCTGTAGAATCCCCATATTTCAAGCAATGGTGCAATTGAGATATCAAAAACCCCATTGGTGAGATGGCTGATTGAATCGCTGAGCAAAAATATGGGTTTTATGTCTTTTGGCAATTGTGCACGATGCTCTCTATTTATTCTACTTACCAGACTATTTGGTGAAAAGTAGTTCAATAGTGAATCAAGATATTTTAATTCTAAATCAATATCAGAAAGAACCCTTTGCGCAACAATTTTATCTGAAGTGTAAAATTTAATCTCACAGGGTCCACCCATAACTATGTTTTTATAATTATATCCCTTTTCTATTGGTGTGCAGAAAATGAAAACTAAAATAAAAATTATTTTATATTTTGTGCCCCTCATTTTTTGATACTTCTTTTTATCAACTTCTCTATCTCCACAGCAAAGAAAACGATAGATGATAAACCAATACAGAACAGCAATTCTGAGATGGTCAAAGGCTGGGTTTTGAATACTGGATTCAAAAATGGGATATAGATCACACAGAGTTGGAGTATGAAAGTCAGTAGTACTGCACCTAATAGTGCTTTATTGGAAAAAATTCCCTGAGTGAACAATGATTCTCTTTCTGAACGAATCGCCAGAACATGTGCCATCTGATTGAAACACAAAACAGTAAACACCATTGTTTGCCAGTGGGCATCACCAATGTGAATAGCCCAGTACTGGGCAAATATAGTTATCGCCGCCATTAACAGACCAACCCATATAATATGTAGTCCAAGACCGTGAGCGAATAAACTTTCCTTTGGATCCCTGGGTGGTCTTTTCATTACGTTGCTCTCTTCTGGTTCAACACTCAGGGCGAGTGCAGGTGCACCATCAGTGACGAGATTAATCCACAATAAATGTATTGGCAAAAGGGGCAGAGGTAATCCTAAGAATGGTGGGAAGAAAAGGGTATAAATCTCTCCTGAATTACTGGTCATTAGGTATTTGATAAACTTTCTGATATTATCATAGATTCTTCTGCCTTCACGCACTGCCTTTACAATCGTGGCAAAATTATCGTCCAGCAAAATCATATGGGATGCCTCTTTGGAAACCTCGGTTCCCATTATACCCATTGCCACACCAATATTTGCCCGTTTCAATGCAGGTGCATCATTGACCCCGTCTCCGGTCATTGCAACATACTGACCTTTGTCCTGCAGAGCCTTTACAATCTTGAGTTTCTGTTCAGGGGCAACCCGTGCATAAACCCGGATGTGTTCGACCTTTTTTTCAAATTCCTCAAGGGATAATGCATCAAGTTCTTTGCCCGTAATTATTGCCTGGGTATCATCGTTCAAAATACCGAGTTGATAGGCGATTGCCCGGGCAGTGATTGGATGGTCACCGGTGATCATCACCGGAATTATGCTTGCTGTCTTACACTGCTGAATCGCCTCTTTCACTTCCAATCTGGGCGGGTCAATCATTCCTACAAGTCCAAGGATTATAAGTCTATCTTCAATATTTGCTGGGGTTAGTTCCTTCGGCATTTCTTTCAACTCACGAACAGCAATTGCAAGCACCCTGAGTCCATCATTTGCCATTTTTAAATTTGCCTTATTAAGTAGTTCAAAATCTTTTTTTATCTCACCATCAATCAAACAACCGATTGACTTTTCAAGGAGTGAGTCGATTGCCCCTTTTGTGAATGAAATTATCCTGCCATCTTCCATTCTATGGATAGTCGTCATACATTTTCTATCTGAATCAAATGGAATCTCTGCAACCCTTGGATGTTTTTTTATCAGTTCCCGTTTATCATATCCAGATTCATATGCCACAACACAGAGTGCAGTCTCGGTCGGGTCGCCAATAATTTTTCCATCTTTGTCATAATTGGCATCATTACTCAAAGCCAAGGCAAGGAAGAATTCAGAATTTTTTTCTGTATAATTGGCAAAATCTTCTTTTCTAATAATTTTGTTATTTAAAAAAATCTCGTGCACAATCATTTTATTCTGGGTTAGGGTTCCAGTTTTATCAGAGCAGATATATGTCACTGAACCGAGTGTCTCTACCGCAGATAATTTGCGCATCAGGGCATTTTCTTTGACCATTTTTTTGGCACCTATGGCAAGGGCGATTGTCACGACTGCAGGTAATGCCTCAGGGATCGCAGCAACTGCCAGACTCACTGCGGTTAAAAACATCAGTGTTACAGGTTCACCCCTTAAGACACCAAAGGCAAAAACAACCGCACATACTACAAGAAAAATAATGGAGAGATATTTACCGAAAGACACAAGCCTCTGCTGTAAAGGAGTTTTTACCCCTTCTTCTTCCTGTATCATTGTCGCAATCTTACCAAGTTCAGTATTCATCCCTGTTGCTACAACAATACCTGCTCCCCTGCCGTAAGTAACAATAGTTCCTTTGTATGCCATATTCTTTCTATCACCAAGAGAAATCTTGGGGTCGTGAAGTTCTTTAGTAAATTTTTCTACTGCAACAGATTCACCAGTCAAAGGTGATTCATCAATCTTTAACTGGGCAACCTCTATAAGTCTTATATCTGCAGGGACGATATTACCTGCCTCAAGCAACACAATGTCGCCGGGCACGATTTCAGATACAGGGATATTATAGATAATATTGTTTCTTCGCACATTAATATTTGATTGCGCCATCTTCTTCAATGCCTCAATCGCCTTTTCTGCACGGTATTCCTGAATGAAGCCTATTATACCATTTACAATGACAATCACAATTATGGCAATTGTATCAATTGCCTCACCCACAATTCCTGAAATGATAGCAGCGGCAATAAGAATCAGGATCATAAAATCCTTGAACTGGTCAAGGAGCATCTCAAATGGAGTCTTTTTCTTTGCCTGTTTTATCTCGTTCGGACCAAATTTTTCAAGACGGGTTCTTGCCTCTTCTGAATTCAAACCTTCAATCCTGGTGTCGAGGGCTTCCAGAACTGCCTTAATGGATAATGAATGCCAGTAGTCCTGTGCCATTGATTATACTATAATATCCATTTTTATGGTTGTGTCAATAAATGCTGGTTAGGTGCACTAATGACTTTGCAACACTTTTTCGCCTGCCTGAAAAATGTTGCAAAGTTTAAACAAAACCATTGAAATTTATCTTTTTCTCTTCCTCTGACCGACCTTTAGTCTCACCAAAGCACGTTGGAATGCAGCCATTGCCTCGGCATGGGTCATCTTATCAGCCCTCTTCTCCTCCATCAATTTTTGAGCCCTCTCTCTTGCCTTCATCGCCCTTTCCAAATCAATCTCCTCAGCCCGCTCTGCAGCATCAGCAAGTATGATTACCTTATGCGGCAATACCTGAACAAATCCACCTGTAATCGCCATATATTCAATCTCATTATCTTTTTTTATCCTAATCTCTCCAGGACTGATTATAGAAACCAGAGGTATATGTTTAGCAAGGATACTTATCTCACCCTGAACCGTAGGAACTGTCAGGATATCAATATCTTCTGAATATACAAGCCGTTCTGGTGTCACAATTTCCAATCTAAACTTCATTTTAAATCACAATGTCAATCCTCCACACATATATAGACTCTGCTCTGGTATCTCATCACACGCTCCTTCAAGTATCGCCTTGAATGCCTTTATCGTCTCTTTTAATGGCACATATTGCCCTGGCCTGCCTGTAAATGTTTCGGCAACAAAGAATGGCTGGGATAAGAATTTTTGAATCTTTCTTGCCCTGGTCACCGTCAATTTATCTTCTTCAGAGAGTTCTTCAAAACCAAGGATTGCAATGACATCCTGTAAGTCTTTATATCTCTGTAAAACCCTCTGGACACCCCTTGCTACATTGTAATGCTCTTCACCAACAAATCTCGGGTCAAGAATCGTAGAAGTTGAATCAAGCGGATCAACTGCCGGATATATTCCAAGTTCGGCAATGGGTCTTGATAAAACAATCGTTGAATCAAGATGTCCAAATGTCGTTGCTGGTGCTGGGTCGGTCAAATCATCGGCTGGAACATATACTGCCTGGACCGAGGTGATTGAACCGTGTTTGGTTGATGTAATCCTTTCCTGTAATTCACCCATTTCTGTAGCAAGTGTTGGCTGATAACCTACTGCAGACGGAATCCTGCCCAATAATGCTGAAACTTCTGAACCTGCCATTGTAAAACGGTAGATGTTATCAATGAATAACAATACATCCTTGTGTTCTACATCCCTGAAATATTCTGCCATTGACAAGGCAGTTAAACCAACCCTTGCCCGCACTCCAGGTGGCTCATTCATCTGCCCAAAGACGAGGACCGTCTTATTGATAACCCCTGAACGATTCATTTCATTATAAAGTTCATTACCCTCACGCGTCCTTTCTCCAATCCCTGCAAAAACTGATACACCACCATGCTCAATTGCAATATTCCTAATCAATTCCATAACGACAACAGTCTTACCAACACCTGCACCACCAAAAAGACCGACCTTTCCACCCTTCATAATTGGTGCGATTAAATCAATAACTTTAATCCCGGTCTCAAGTATTTCCACATTTGTTGATTGTTCCTTGAATGCAGGAGGTTTACAATGGACAGGTCTGCGTAGTTTTCCATCTACCGGACCCTTTTCATCAATCGGTTCGCCAAGCACATTAAACAATCTACCCAGTGTTTCAGGTCCGACCGGAACAGTAATCGGTTCACCAAGATCAATCACCTCCATACCCCGTGCGACTCCATCTGTCGGTCCCATCGCAACAGTTCTTACAACATTGTATCCAAGGTGCTGTTGCACTTCAAGTATAAGGTCACCTTCTTTTAATATTAACTTCAATGCACCATAAATCTCGGGCAATTTCTCGGTAAATTCAACATCCACAACCGGGCCCATTATCTGCAAAACCCTTCCTTTATTCATAATTCTATAACCTCCTTAATTTTTTCAATTCAATTAAAAGTAATTGTCTGATTTATCAGAATTTTTTTACCCTTCTGCCCAATAAATTTGGCAACTACAATGTTATCCATATGCTATTTCTCCAGACTCTCAATCACTGCCTTGGTCGTTGATAGTTCGGTCAATTCCTTTGTAATTCCTTCCTGCCTTGCCTTATTATATGAAAGAGTAAGACCCTGAATAAGGTTCTCCGCATTCTCTGTAGCATTCTTCATTGCCATCATTCGTGCGGAAAATTCTGATGCCTGTGATTCAAGGACTGCAGCGTAAATCTTGTATTCAATGATTCGAACAAGCAGGGTATCAACCACTTCCCTGGGTGAAGGTTCATATACGAACTGGGCAAGGAAAGGCTCCTCTGGCTGTTCCTGATGAAATGGTAATAATCTCAAAACCGTAGGTCGCTGGACGACATTTGATACATAATCACTATATACAAGGTCAACTTCATCTACATTCCCTTTTATAAATTCATCAATAATTATCTGGGAAATGGGTGTAATGCTGATAAAAGGAACAGGTGCCCCGAAACCGGTAAATTCCGCAATGACCTTATATCCCCGGCGGATAAAAAAATCCCTGCCTTTCCTTCCTACTGCAAGGACAGAGCAGGTTTCTTTATCTCTAATTTGCTTCAGTGCCTCACCAACTATGTTCATATTAAATGCACCGCACAACCCACGGTCTGATGTAATGATAACGATGAGTCTATTTTTAATCTCCCTTTTCTGCAACAATGGATGGAGTTCACGTTCAGTCTTTGGTGCAAGATTCAACAAGAGATTCCAGGCAAGCTGGGCATAGGGTCTTGAAGCCAAAAGGGCCGATAAGGTCTTTGTCATCTTTGCACCTGCAACCATCTGCATCGTCTTGGTAATTTTTTTGATATTACTTACTGATTTGATATGCCTTTTTATATCACGGACCGAAGCCATAACAATCTAAATCCCAAATTTTCATTTAGAAAATAATCCTTTGAATTCAGTGATTGCTTGAGTAAGCCTCTTTTCGGTCTCTTCATCAAGGTCTTTTGTCTCTTTTATCTTTTTACCGATTTCAGGATGGGATGTATCCATAAACCTTAAAAATTCATCTTCAAACTTTTTAATCTTATCAATCGGGATATCATCAAGCATACCAGAAATTCCAGCGTATATAATCATCACCTGTTTTTCCACTGACATTGGAACATACTGTCCTTGTTTTAAGATCTCGGTCATAACCTTGCCCCGGGTCAATTGCTTTCTTGTTGCTTCATCAAGGTCACTTGCAAATTCCGCGAATGCCGCCATTTCACGATATTGCGCCAGGTCAAGACGGAGTTTACCCGCAACCTTTTTCATCGCCTTTATCTGGGCACTTGAGCCAACCCTTGATACAGAAAGACCAACATTTATCGCAGGTCTTATACCCTGATAAAATAATTCAGGCTCAAGATATATTTGCCCATCTGTAATTGATATAACATTGGTCGGTATATAGGAAGTTATATCACCTGCCTGGGTTTCAATTATGGGCAGGGCAGTGAGAGAACCACCACCATGCTCTTTATTCAATTTTGCTGCCCTTTCTAAGAGTCTTGAATGGAGATAAAAGATATCCCCGGGATATGCTTCTCTGCCTGGTGGTCTTCTTAATAAAAGAGAGATCTGACGATATGCCCAGGCATGTTTTGAAAGGTCATCATATATGACAAGTGCATCCTTTCCCTGATCCATAAAATATTCACCCATTGCACAGCCTGCATAGGGTGCAATATACCACAAAGACGCAGGGTCAGAAGAACAGGCACCAACAACAATTGTCCAGTCCATTGCCCCATATCTTTCCAGTTCAGAAACAATCCTTGCAAGTTTGGATTCCTTCTGTCCGATTGATACATATATACAGATTACATTCTCTTCTTTTTGATTGATAATCGTATCAATCACGATTGCAGTCTTACCAGTCTGCCGATCACCGATTATCAACTCACGCTGACCCCTGCCGATCGGGATCATACTATCTATCGCCTTTATACCAGTCTGCAGAGGAGTATTCACCTGTTCACGCAATATCACCCTTGGTGCAATCTTTTCCACAGGATAATATTTTGAAGGTTTAACCGGCCCCTTACCATCAAGGGGTTCGCAGAGTGGATTTATTACCCTACCGATAAGATTTTCACCGACACCAACCTCAAGAATTCTGCCGGTTCCTTTAACAATATCACCTTCTTTAATCTTCTCATAATCACCAAGCACAATCGCACCAATCCGGTCTTCAAGGAGATTGAGTGCAACACCCTGAATTCCATCGGGGAATTCAAGCATCTCTGAAGCAAAACAATCCTGGAGTCCATTGATATGGGCAACGCCATCACCAATTTCAATCACGGTGCCCACCCTCTCAACCTTTACTTTCTTTTCAAATTCAAATAAGTTTTTCTTTAATTCTTTTAATAATTTTGTCTTTATTTCCTGGCTCATAACCTATCCCTGTTTTAAGTTTTTCAGCAATTCAGAAATTCTTGATTTCAAACTTGCATCAATCATTATATCCCCACTCTTGATCACAACCCCGCCGATTATCTCAGGATCGATGATATTTTTAATACTCACTGGTTTTTTCAATTTTTCAGAAAAACTTTTATACAAACTTTCTTTTTCTTCGTTTGTCAGTGGAACCGCACTCTTTACTTCAATCTCTAAGACCCCTGTTTCAACCCTTGTTCGTTTATAATTCCTTAATATCTCACTCAAACTTGATAATGCGTTACATCTGAGCAACAAGAAGACAAATTCATAGGTCTGGGGACCGATATAATCTTTGAACAGTTCTCTTAAGGTCTTATGCTTTTCAGCAAAAGGTATTCTTGGATTTTCAAGATAGCCACGCAGTTTCAGTGATGAACGGAAAGAAGAATCTACAATTTCCAGTTCAGATAGAATTTTTTCCATATCCTTGTCTATTCTTTGAATATCTAATTCTTCTTTATATCCTTCTTTTTGCCGGGTTGGATTATCCTCTGGTCGCGGTCTTTTCAAGTTCCTTCTCCACTTCTTTTATCGCCTCTTCAATCAATATCCTCTGGGATCCCTCATCCAGTTTCTTTCTTATCAATTCCGCACTCAATGCGACAACCATTTCACCTACTTCCTTCTTTATATCTGCCATAATATTCTGCTTTTCTGCCTTGATCTCCTGCATCGTCCTTTCCACAATCTTTTTTGCCTCTTCATTTGCTAACTCAACAATCTTTTTCTTCTCTTCATCGCCCAATTTTGTCGCCTGTTCTATTATACGATGTGCCTCTTTCTTTGCCTCTTCAATATATTGACGATGTCTTTCTTCAGCCTCAGCCGCCTGTTTTTTCAGATTCTCAGCCGTCTTTATTCCTTCTTCAATCTTGCTGGAACGATCTTTAAAGAGTTTTAAAATTGGTTTATAGAGAAATTTATTCAATATCCATAACAGAATTAGAAAGTTTACAATCTGGGCAATGAGAAGTAATGGATTTATACCGAGTTTGGTAAGGGCTTCCATAATTATAAGAATTTAATTATCAATGCCACAACCAGGGCATAGATTGCGATTGCCTCGGCAAATGCGAGTGCAAGAATGAATAATGTCTGTATCTTCCCTGTTGCCTCTGGATTACGGCCTGCAGCTTCGGTTGCTTTTGCACCGATAAATCCAATCCCCAGCCCGGGTCCTAATGCACCAAGCCCTATGGCTATTGCTGCAGCAAGTGTCTTCATTGTTGCTGGTTCCATTTTACCTCCTTGAAAAATAGTAAAAAATTAGAGAACATTGAAGCCAGTATCGTTTAAAGTAAATCATTGATGGTCTTCTAAATCCAAAAACCTATTATTATGTGATTAACGATACGGGCATCTATGCCTGTTAACCAGGGACCAATTACCTTAATTAAAAACATCAATGTTCCTCTTCACTCGTTGCAATCTTTATAAAGAACAAAGTAAGAAAAGAAAATATTATTGCCTGGATCACACCCACAAAGATCTCAAGAGCGAGAAATGGCAATGGAACAATAAATGGCAATAGAAATAACATCACGGTCAAAAGAACTTCACCCGCAAAGATATTTCCAAAGAGACGGAAAGAGAAAGAGATAATTTTGGCGATCTCGGCAATCAATTCTAAAATTCCGACAAAGAACATAATTGGATTTTTCAATTTTATGAATCGTTTTATAAATCCCTTAAACCCGAGTATCTGAATACTGTAAATCTGGGTGAAGATCACCGATATAAGTGCCAGAGCAAGGGTTGTATTGAGGTCTGCTGAAGCACCCCTGAATAAAGGCACAAATATTTTATGCTCCTTTATCTCAGCCTCATTGGTCTCTTCGCCTGAAACCTCTTTATGTTCTATATGATGCTCAGTTTGAGCGTGTTTATCTTCCTTATAGAACCCGATAGAACCAACCCCTGGCAATAGACCAAACCAGTTGATAATCAAAACAAATAAGAATATCGTCATTATCAATGGGAAGAACTTTCTACCCTTCTCTTCACTGCCAAAGACCTCACAGATGAGATTATAAAAATACTCCATTATATATTCCACAACATTCTGGATCCCTGCTGGAATGATATTCTTTTTTGCCCTTATCATAATCACAATAATGATAAACAATAAAATCGTAAGGTATGTGACAAGTAAAGAGTTGGTCACGGGCACTGGTCCAATCCTGAATAATTCTTCAGCGGCTATCGATATATGCATAGACAAAATTATATTCAAATTTAAGAAAAAATCAAGATAGTATTGACAGTCATAAAAAATTCCTTATAATTGATTTGCGAAAGGAGTAAAGAATGGCAAGAGAATGTGCAATATGCGGGAAAAAGGCACAGGTCGGTTCAAAGATCAGCCATGCCCATAATGTTTCAAAAAGGAGGTTCAATGTAAACCTCCAGAGAGTAAGGATAAAGATAGACGGTAAGATTAAACGGGTGCTGGTCTGTACCGATTGTTTGAGTGCCGGAAAAGTGACCAAGGTTTAATTTAGATAATGGGTTATGGCCATTACATATACCCTAATAAGCGTATGTTTGGTCAGTCTAATTTCTTTTATCGGCATCCTTTTTATATCAATAAAACCAGATAGATTAAACCGAATTCTTTTATTGCTGGTAAGTTTTGCCGCGGGTTCGTTATTCGGCGATGCGTTAATCCATCTATTACCAGAGGCTTTTGAACAAATAAATGATAGCCTTAAAACCTCACTCCTTGTTATTGCTGGAATATTTATATTTTTTATACTCGAAAAATTTGTCCGCTGGCGCCATTGCCATATACCAACATCTCAAGACCATCCCCACCCAATGGTCACAATGAACCTTATCGGTGACCTAATTCATAACCTGATAGATGGTATGATAATAGGAGCAAGTTACTCAGTGAGCATTCCTATAGGGGTAGCAACTACAATAGCCGTTATCCTTCATGAAATTCCCCAGGAGATCGGTGATTTTGGTGTCTTTCTCCATGGTGGATTGAGTATAAATAAAGCACTGATGCTGAATTTTTTATCCGCACTTACTGCAGTCATCGGTGGTATTATATCCCTTATTATCGGTCCTGCTGTAAAGGATTACTCAATCATCCTCTTACCATTAACTGCAGGTGGATTTATCTATATTGCAGGTTCTGATCTCATCCCTGAATTACAGGGTTGTGAAACCCCAAGAATGTCATTTTTCCAGTTGATTGCAATGGCTTGTGGTGTTGGAGTGATGGCACTTTTAATACTATTTGAATAAATCCAAATTGAATCAAGATAGAAATATTTTTGATTACTTCTTCATTCTCAGGCCCCTTATTTTAATTCCAGTTTTGGATTTTTTTCTCATTGGAAATTATATTGCCTCAGGAAAAAGTGTTTTTACATACAAAATATTGCTGGGAATATTTATCTATGGAATATTAATGGGTGGTGTTTATATATTAAATCAAATCACAGATATTGAAACAGATCGCTTAAATAAAAAATTATTCATACTCTCAGAAAAATTCATCCCTTTAAAACACGCCTTTATTGAAATGTTTTTGCTCTGGGGTATTGCCCTATTTTTTTCTTGGTCTTTTGGTTTGCCATTTTTTATTACAATGCTCGGCTCATTACTCCTCGGTCTTTTTTATTCGCTGCCTCCAATAAAATTAAAAGGCAAGCCATTCTTTGATACCCTAAGCAATGGATTCGGTTATGGAATGCTGAATTTTATTGCTGGTTGGTTAATGCAAAAAGATTTTGAAGCGCGGGTTTTTATAATTTTTTTGCCATATTTTTTAAGTATTTGCGCGATCTTTATAAATACAACGATCGTAGATATTGAAGGAGACAGAGATTCGGGTGAAATTACAACATCTGTTTTTTTAGGAGAAAATTTCTCTTATATTGTGTCTTCAGTCCTTATTTTATCCGGAGTTTTATTTTCAATTATAAACAGGGATATAATCTGTCTCATTCCATCAGCACTTGCATCACCATTATTCCTTTATTTAACTTTTTATTATCTAAAATACAAAAAGGTAAATCGCAAGATGACCATTCTATCATTCAGAATGCCCGGATTGATATTTACCATCATCACCTGTATTCTTTATCCAGGATTCATTCCATTCTTGATTTTCCTTATGCTGATAATGAAGATATATTACAAAAAAAGGTTTAATATGGATTATCCTACCTTAAGTAAGGGATAAAAATAAAGGGGATTGGCCTTTGCCAATCCCCTTTTTGACTAAAACCAATTATTACTTTACAGCCTTCTTGAGTTCGCGGCCTGCCTTGAATTTAGGAACGCGTTTTGCAGGAACCTTAATTGTCTCACCAGTCTGGGGATTCTTTGCAGTGCGCGCTTTTCTCTTGGCAACCATGAATGTTCCAAAACCTACGAGTGTTATTCTATCACCCTTCTTAAGAGCAGCAGTCACTGCCTCTACAAAAGCATCGAGTGCTATACCTGCTGCTTTTTTGCTTATTTCTGCCTTTTTGGCAATGGTGTCTATAAGTTGTGCCTTGGTCATTTTAGTTACCTCCTCTTTTTGATGCTAAATTATACATATATTTCCATCTTTGTCAAGTGTTGAATTTATCTTCCTCATTGGTTCTGGACACCATTCGCCCTTTGCGTTCTTCTTTCTATAACAAAGTAAAGCGTGGGAATGAAAACAAGAGTCAAGAATGTGGAGAAAAGAAGTCCACCAATAACCGACCGTGCCATTGGTGCACGCAATTCAGAGCCTGAACCTATTCCCAGTGCCATTGGAATAAGACCGAAGATTGTTGTGAGTGCGGTCATCAAGATCGGTCTTAAACGCACCCTGCCTGCCTCAATCAATGCATCATAAATTGGCATCTTTTGATTTCGTCGCAACTGATTTGTATAATCAACATAGACAATGGCATTATTCACAACAATTCCGGCAAGTAATAGAACACCCAATAAACTTTGCATATTTATTGTAGTATTTGTAAAGAAAAGAATCCACAGGACACCGATGATAGCAAGGGGGATGGAGAACATAATGATAAATGGCTCTTTTAAGGATTCAAACTGTCCAACCATAATAATGTATACAAGAAAGACCGCAAGTATTATAACGAGTCCAATATCCCGGAATGTGGTCTGCATCTCCTTAAAACCACCACCGAGTTCAATACTGAATCCAGGGGGCAGGACAATCTCTTTTAATACATTTTTTACATCCTGGGCAACACTATTCTGGTCCCTTCCTTCAACATTGCCACTGATTTTAACAACCCGGAATGTATTTTCGTGTTCTATTTTTGCTGGACCAACTGCTACTGTATCAATCAAGAAGTTCCTCAATGGAACATTTCCTACTGGTGTTGCAATGGTCATTGACCTTATCTTCTGAGGTGTATCCTTATATTCTTTATCCAGCATAATCCGAATATTATACTCTTTACCCTGGAGCCTATACTGGGTTGCAACAATCCCTTCAATATGACTGCGCAGGGAAATGCCTATTTGATATGGTGTAAGCCCGAACTGGCTTGCCTTTTGCCGGTCCACAATAAATTGAATCTCAGGTTTACCCTGGCTAAGATCTGATTCTAAATCAACAAGTCCCTTCACACCTTTCAATTTTTTCATCAATTCATCAGATATAGATTTTGCCTTATCTAAATCATAGCCAATTAATTTTATTTCTATTGGCTTACCCGTGCCGAACATAATTGACTGTTCAGAAGTAAATCTTACTGTCAGACCAGGTATGTTATTTAGTTTTGGCCTGATGTCTTGTTGAATCTTTGCCACAGAGCGATTTCTTTTTTCACGGTCCACAAGTTTTAACATCACGGTTGCTGTATGGGGACCAGTGCTACTACCAAAGAGTGCGGCAAAACCTGTACCTGCACCGATAGAAATAAAGGTATTTTCTATCTCCGGCACTTCCTCCAGTAGTATCTTTTCTAATTTTATTATTGCCGAATCAGTTATCGCGAGTTTTGTGCCCACCGGCATCTCAGCCTGGATCTGAATCTGACCGCGGTCAGTTGCCGGGGTCAATTCAGCACCAATGAATAGTAATAATACCAGACTGACCATAAATAGAAATGCAGTTCCAAGGATTGTTGCCAGACGATGGTTCAATGCCCAGCGCACAATGCGTAGATATATATCCTCTATTTTTTTATAAATTCTTTGAATAAATATTTCTGTTCCAGTCAGTTCAGACCTTATCTTAAGAAACTTTGCTGTGAGCATCGGCACGATGGTGAGGGCAACGACCAGAGAAGAGACAAGGGCAAAGGTCACGGTCAGAGCCAGTTGACTGAAGAATATTGAGGCAAACCCACGCACCAAAAGTAATGGCAGAAAGACCGCAATGGTCGTAAGCGTAGATGCGGTGATTGCCATACCAACCTCTTTTGTGCCCAGGATTGAAGCGAGGTCTGGACTCTCACCCTTCTCTTTGCGATAACGATATATTGCCTCAAATACCACAATTGCACAATCAACTACCATTCCAATTGCAATTGTCAAGCCACCGAGTGAAATCATATTTAGCGTCATATTGAAGATAAACATCATAAATAGGGTAAAGAATGTAGCGATAGGAATTGCAACCCCAACAAAGATTGCCGCTCGTAGGTTACCAAGGAATAAAAAGAGGATTACAATGGCAAGGATTGCACCAACAATTAGGGTATTGGTTGTGCTATTTATTGAGCGATTGATAAAATCTGCCTGGTTGAAGAATATATCAATGCTTACACCTGGGGGTAATTCTTTTTTAATCTTTTCGATCTCCTTTATTACATTGTTACAGACACTTATTGTATTCGCATTGGTTCTCTTTTGCACATAACCGTATATTGAAGGTTCACCATTTGCTCTGGTTAAGGATGTTGGTTCTGAGGCAGCGAGTTTTACATCCGCAACCTGTCCTAATAGTATGGGTACACCATTCTTATTACCAATAACAGTCTTGCGAATCTCATTTAGATCCTTGTATTCACCAAGAACCCTTAATGTATAAACCTTTATCCCAGATTCAACCGAACCGAGTGGATAATTCACATTCTGGGCACGCAAAATATTAAGGACCTGTTCTGGTGCAATGCCCAGGCCAGTAAGTTTTTCATAATCAAAAATGATTTGAACTTCATTCAAAATGCCACTCTCAACGAATGATGCAGCAACCCCACCGACCCGTTGCAAGCGGTCTGCAATATCATCACCAATTCTATCCAATTCCAATGGTGCAATATTCCCTTTTATTGTATACATCACCACTGGTTGCTGTGATACATCAAATTTAAAGATTAATGGTTGTTCTGCATCATTCGGAAGAAATGGCATAATTAGACCAAGCCTGTCCCGCACATCGTTTGCTGCTGCATCAAGGTCTGTTCCCCAGGTAAACTTAAGCATTATCATTGACGTATTTTCAGATGATGTTGAAGTTATATTGTCAAGATTATTCAAGGTTCCGAGGATCTTTTCAAAGGGCTGGGTTATCTGGGTTTCAATCTCCTGGGGTCCAGCACCAGGATAATTCGTCATCACAACCATCATTGGTAGGGTGATATTGGGGAAAAGGTCTATTGGCAGTTTGGTGATAGAAATTATACCGAAGACGATCAACCCTAAAAATACCATTGAGACCGCATATGGTCTCTTTATAGAAACTTCAGTAATCTTCATTTCTGCCTCCCTATGGGATTGACCTTTTCATTACCAGCAAGCCTCTGCTGGCCAAGGACAACTACGAGTTCATTCTCATTTAAACCCTCAAGGATTTCAACCATCTCGTCACCGATAAGACCAATCTTTACCGGACGCCGTTCAGTAATGCTGTCTTTTTTTACTACAAATACCGAGTTATCTACAATTGCATCCTGGGGAATAGCAATAACATCTTTTCTTTCACCAAGGTTGAGCAATACCCTTGCGGTCATTCCGGGTTTTAAACCTGCGCCACCTGTAATCACTGCCTTTACTCCCACAGTCTTAGTCATTGGATCAATTACCGGGCTGATTTCCGTAATATAGCCTGTAAACTTATTATCAGGGATGGCATCCACAGTAATTGTTACAGGAGTATTCAATTTAAAACACCGGGCATCCATCTCTGGTGCATTGAAAATCACTTTTATTCTTGAAATATCAACAATCATCGCAACTGGTATTTGGGGTGCAACAGTCGCACCTATATCCACAAGGATCTTTGCTATGGTACCATTGATCGGTGCGGTCACATAAGCCTCTTCAAATTCAAACCCAATTGTTTCATTCCTCAAGCCCAGTAGTTTGTCACCTTTATTAACATAAGAGCCCTCTTTTACAAGGATCTTTGTTATCCTTCCCATTGTCTCGGGAAATACCTGGACGGTCTTGTCAGCAATTATGGTTCCCATCAATGCACAGGTCTTTGTAACATCAGCCCTTGCTACTGGTAAGACCTCTACCGCAAGGGCGACTTTTTCATCACCAGTACGAGTCTGTTTCTTGACCAGTGTAAGCCTTAAGATAACACCAATGACCAAAATTATGATTATTCCAATCAATATCTTTTTCATTTATTCCTCCTTATATGCTCCTGATACCCTGATTCTCTGATATCCTTTCATCTACTCCTTACCAACTGCCTTGATCAAATCTGCCCTTGCACTTAAATAGTCTTTAAGGGCATTTAAATAATTTATCTTTGCCTGCATCATCGCAAGCTGGGTATCGAGATATTCAAGGTTTGTTGCCAAGCCATTTTTGTATCTTGTTTCCATAATATTGAATGCCTTTTCAGCCTGGGCTATATTCTCCTTTGCTGCATTTATTGCCTCTTTTGAGGCGAACATATTCAGGTATGCCTGTTTTACCTCAAGCACAATACCTTTGTTTAAGTTCTCTAAAGCAAGTTCAACCTCCTTTAACTGGAGCGCTGATTTATTATATTCATAGAGAGATTTATAGCCACCGAAGATAGGAAACTGGAATCCAACATTAAATGTGAGGTTTGAACCCCAGTCATTGCCACCAAAACTAAAAGGTTTTTTCCGGTCATAACTCACACCGGCAAATATTGATGGTAGATTTGACCTTGCCTTTATTGATTTTGCAAGTTTGCTGATCTTTTCTATTTTCTGCAAATTTTTCAATTCTGGACGGTTAGCCAGTGCCTCTTCTTTTAAATCTTCAAGGTCAAAATCTTCATCTATTATCGCAAGCGAATCCTTCAGGATAAATTCTTTATCTTGTGTTAGACCAAGGAGCATCTTGAATCCTTCCCGAGCAAGTTTAAAACCATTTTCAGCCTCAATGAGTTTGGGCTTTAAATTTGCCACCTGGACCTGGGAACGGAGCAGGTCAAATTGTGAGACCAGTCCTGCCTCATATCTCTTCTTCACTGCCTCTTCATGCCGTTTAAGTTGTTCCATACTCTCCTTGGTCAACTCAACCATCTTTTCAAGGACCAGAAGTCCATAATATGACTTTGTCACCGAGCAACGGATCTCCTGTTTCTTTCTAATCAAATTTAGTTCTGCAATATCACGATTCAATCCGGCAATCCTGTAGGCACCATAAATCTTACCCCAGGCAAATATTACCTGCTGGAGCGATACCTGGAGATTATAGTTTTCATGCTGCCCCATAGGGATAAATACAGAGTCAAGTTGGAGTATCGGCAGGTCGCTGAGATAGGCATAATAACCAGTGGCATTTATTGTAGGATAGAATGCTGAACGCGCAACACCGATATCTGCAACAGATTTGTCCAATTCAAGACTTGCTTGTTTTATCTCTGCATTGTTATTCTCAGCGAATTCTATTGCCTCATCAAGGGAGAAAACGAGTGTATCACCTGTATTAAAAATTAGAAGACTGATTAAGGTGAAAAACATTTAGCCTCCTTTATGGAAAAAAGAACTTAATGCCAAAACCATTTACAAGGAATTTTTCATCTTTATCAAAATAGCCATATTTGTAGATATTAGCACTTGTAAGATAATGATAATGTAGAGAAGAGAAAAGGGCTAAATTATTAAGGGGTTTTATCTGTAACTCCAGTCCACCGGTAAAACCGAGGTCTTTTTCATCCATCTTTTCACCAGTAGGTAAAGTAATTACCTCATTATTGAACAATCCCTGCCAAAGGTACCAGCCAAAACCAGTCTGTAAATTGAGTTGTATCAAACCACTTTTTATAAATGGCAGAAGATTGTAATCAAAACTAATGGTCAATGGTGTATATTTGTATGAATATGGTCCAACTTCTACTGGTGCATCATAGCGCACAGATGTAGCAGAAAATTTTATCCCCAATTTTGGGATTATATTTGCAATCCCTGCCTGGATACCCCATTGCCAGGTCTCTTTTGTCTCATCCTGGTCCTGGAATAAAAGATAAGAAGCATAGGATGGACCTATAAAGAACTGGAATTTGTCTGCCTGGGGGCTTAAAAAAAAGGCAAATATTATGGGCATTATTATTGCATTCATCTTCACTCCTTTTTATTTATTAAACCATTAAAAAATAGTTCAAGGATCTCATCGCAACAAGGAATCTTTTCTTTTGTAAAAAAACTTACCAAAAATGGTGTTCTTATTGTATTAAGAAAATATAATGCAGATAGCTGAGGGTTTACTCGTTTGAATTCTCCTTTTTCTATACCTTCTTTTATTATCTTAGCGATTTCAGAGACAATCCTGTAGATGATTGGAAATACCCTCTGTTTTATTCCTTTCATAAGTTTGAATGCCTGATTGATATTCTCCATAGAGACCATCGGAAATAAACGGTGAAATTCAATTGAATGAGTTAACCATTCATTTGCGATCAATTTCAGTTTCTCTGTGCTCATCAGGCCTTTTGAATGCACCAGCGCAAGGTCCTTAAGCGCAGAATTCAATTGATTTTCCATTATTGCAATATAGATATCGGATTTATCCTTAAAATATAGATAGACCGTGCCCTTTGCAATCTTTGCCGAACGGCTAATCTCATCAACCGTCGTCTCAAAAAAGCCCTTTTTAACAAATAATCTCATTGCCGCATTTAAAATCCGCTCTTTTATATCTTTCTTCATAACCATTTTAGACTCCTTTATTTTAAAAAAAGTTTATTCTGACTGACCAGTCAGTCATTATATACGATTTAGGGAAAATGTCAATAATGAGTTAATTTTAAATAACTTATTCCTCTAATCGATCTTCACTATCTTCTGGATGAGTTTTTCAGTACCCTTTCTGATTTCAACAAAATATACCCCTGGTTTTAATGCATTTTCCGGTCTCCAAATCACCTCTTTCGTTTTCAATGACTCAATCAATCTTCCTCCAGGATCATAGATTTTTATTTCATTAATATTATTCCCACTTATTTTCACCATATCCTTGAATGGATTCGGTTTTATCTCAAGCGTTGAAATTCTGCTTGAACCAATTTCTTTTATTCCCAGTTGTGCTGATGATTCATTACTCAATCTTGATTCTGCAAATGCCTTTATCTGGGCAGTGGCACAGTAATAATAGGCTATTCCTGGTGAAACCTGATAGTCATCATATGTCGTATCAGTAATTAATGTGTTATTAACCTTTGTATAGGGTCCGCCTGATGTCTCACTGCGGTAGATATTATAACCTGCAATATCTGGTTCGGTGTTCTTCTGCCAGATAAGATTTATATGGTCTACAACACCCGTGGCAATAAGGTTCTGGGGTGGTCTTGGATGGAACCAGCCTGTATTCCACTGGTCATGATAGAATGTGCCCCAGTCGGTATAATAACCATAATAAGGAACACCCTGTATCGTCCATAGATTGACTGTGCCATTGCTCACAAGCAGGGCGATTTCAATGTCGCCATCAAGGTCAACATCTCCTACTGAAGGGCTATTCACAACTGCGGCAGCAGGTATGGAGATAGGCCAGTCAGTAACATAAGAACCATTACCTTCATATGCATAAAAATTTCCAGGATTTGAATTATCCGCAATTAAAACCTCACGGAATCTATCATTGTCAACATCAAAGATAATCGGTGAACATTCCATCATATCGCAATTCACAGGCCAGCCACCCACCTGATTTCCATTATGGTGTCGTGCAAGTAAATTTGGCGCACCAATGATATGGCCACCGCCGAATATCTCTAAATCTCTATCTCCATCAATGTCACCAACTACAGGCATCGTATAGGTCTGGGGACCCGGAAATGTCTGGGGCCAGTTAGCAAAATTTGTGCCATCGTGATGATAAATTCCAACATAATTCTGATTACTTGTATAATATGAGTGTAATATCTCAAGATCGCCATCATTATCAAGGTCAGCAAGCACAGGTTGGGCATAACTCATTCCACCAGCAACATTCAATTTGGGCCAGCCTGGTTCAATATTACCATTCTGGTCCCAGACATATACAGAACGATAAGATAGACAGACGATTTCAAAGAGATTGTCATTATCTATATCTGCGACCGAAACCGAGGCAACTGCAAGGTAATCAGTATTCTGTGGCCAGCCTGGATAAACAGTGCCATTATGATGCCAGACATAGACATGACCAGGCTGTCCGGATTGCATCTGTGCCATTATTATTTCTAAATCACCATCACGGTCGAGGTCAAACAAGACCGGTGCGATAAAACCGAGAACACCATTTGCATTTTGTGGCCAGCCCGGGAAACTCGTTCCATCATGGTTATACACATATACATAACCATTTCTTGCCGCAATCACAATCTCCATATCACTATTATTATCAATATCACCGACAGCAACCTTTGCCTGGACCATTCCACCAACTGTCAGGGGCCAGCCCGGCATTAGATTTCCCTGATAATCCCAGATATAGACCTGGTTATTCGTTGAACCCACAATAATCTCAAGGTCGCCATCGTTATTTATATCAGCAAGACTTACACCACTTGGTGCATAATAAGGACTAACTCCGATTGTCTTGGGCCAGTTCGGCATCTGCTGGGGTGGAGTGAATGTCTGGTTCCAATTTGGAGCAGATTCTCTGATTGTATATATCCTCCCGTCAATATCAGGTGTGATTATTTCAATGGGTGAGTTTAATAATATACAAATAATAAAGATACTCATAATACCTCCCTGATGCCGGAGGGGGGATTTGAACCCCCACGCCCGAAGGCCTACGCCCCTCAAACGTATGTGTCTGCCAGTTCCACCACCCCGGCAAAATAACGGTTTAAGTTTTTGGGCTTGGCTGCCCGTATATCAAATATATGATAATCAAATTTTTGAAATTGTCAACCGAGCAGATGCAGGTTATTACCAACTTGACTTACATTTAATTTCATATATAATTTGTCATCGGGGCGTGGCGCAGTTGGTTTAGCGCACCAGCTTGGGGTGCTGGGGGTCGTCCGTTCAAATCGGATCGCCCCGATTTTTTTGTTATAAGGATTTCGAAAACATCTCTATGAATGAAATGCCAGCTTTTTCATCCACCTATGATTAAGTGCACTCACTCCTTGATTTTTTTGCCAAATTCTTTATTATAAATGTAATGATCGGATTTTTTTTATACTCCATAATCATCGCCAATGAAAATAAAATCTTGAATATAGATATTGATAACCTATCTGTTCAGGAATCCATATTAAAAGAAGAAATCATTGATTATATAATAGATGAACATCTTTATGCCCTCACTGAAAAGAATATCTTTGCTATTGATACAGCAAAGTTACAGATAATAGACCGCACACCCCTTCCCCAGAGATTCAATTATATAACAAGCACCAGAGATGAAATAGCAATAATATCCGCATCAGAGATAATCATCCTCAATAAAAAAAATCTCGCATTCAGAAATGGGATTGGTATTGAACCCGGTGATTATCAACCAATGGTTCCACCTGCAAAATTAGCTCAAAAAGACCTGTTATACATAATCTCGAAGAACGACCAAAGAAGCATAATCAAAATCATTGACCTGAAGAAATCAAGAACGATTAAAACAAAAAACTTTACCGAAATAAAGAGTTTCTATTATTTACCCCAGGAAAAAATTTTTATCATTCTCACCAGTTCAGGGATCCACTATCTTGGCATTGATTTAAAGATCAAAACAAGTATCAAATTTGATTTTCCTGGTGAGGATTTCTTTTTTTATCGTGATTATTACATAATCACAAATTCACAGGCAATCTGTAAAATTGATAAAAATGGTAAAATAATTGATTTCCAGCCCGTGCTATTGAATAAACCAGCGAATAATTCTAATTTTGTATTTTACAATCAGGATTTTATAATTTTTATTGAACCATTCACAATGCGGATAAAAAATTTTTTGAAGAATGAAAAACAGATTTACAAAATGTATGGTCTTGATTATGACCAGCATATATGCCTGGACAGGAATGGTGAAATATTTATAATGGAAACTGAGGAAGGAATGTTCAAAAACCTGTTGAAGAAAGAATATGAAATCAGTCCACCGGTCATTAAAGAATCAATTTTTCGTGATTCATTATTCTACCTTCAGTTCGGTGCATTTTCAGAAATGAATCGGGCGCAGATTTTTTGTGATAGTGTAAAGAAAATGGGATTACCTGCATTCATTGACTCAACACGGGAAGGACTTTATCGTATCAAACTCGGTGGTTTCTCAGAAAAAGAACTGGCACAGGAGTTGATGGAAAAATTTAGCCTTCCTTCCTGGCTTATGTATAATAAAAAAATTGATTATATAATGGATACAATTTTTAATTTTCAGGGACAGAATTATGAACTAAAAAATGGAATCATAAAAAAGGAGTGAGCTATGAAAAAAATCATAAAGACTGATAAGGCACCAAAGGCAATCGGACCATATTCCCAGGGTATGATTGCTGATGGATTTATATTTACTGCAGGCCAGATTGGACTAAATCCCATAACCGGCAATATCGTAGAAGGGGGCATTAAAGAACAGACAATGCAGACGTTAGAGAATCTCAAGGCTGTGATTGAGGCGGGTGGGGCAAATTTGAATAATGTAGTAAAAACTACGGTATATTTGATAAAATCAGAGGACTTTCCTTTAATGAATGAAGTCTATGCCCGATATTTTAATAATGAGCCACCAGCAAGGACCACAATCTTTGTAAGTGGACTACCAAAAGGAGCACTCATTGAAATTGAGGCAATCGCAAGATTATAAAAAAATAGAAAAGAGATTGGGAATAAAATTTAATAATAAAAACCTTCTCATAAAAGCATTGACCCACTCTTCAGCCGTAAATTTAGACAGAACAAGATCAAACGAGGTCCTTGAATTCCTTGGCGATGCAGTTCTGGAACTGATCGTCCGTGAGCACCTCATAAAAAAATTTCCTGAGAAGAATGAAGGGGAACTGAATCAGATGAAAAAACGATTCACCCAGGAACAGGTTTTGTATAAAATTGGCAAGGAATTGGGCATTGGAGAACTACTCATTATGGATAAGGGCGAAGAATTGACCGGTGGCAGGAATAGAAAATCCAATATTAGCTGCGGACTCGAGGCACTGATCGGTGCTATGTATCTTGACCGTGGACCTGATTATACAAAAAAATATATTAAAAAAATGCTGTTGCAAAAGAGATTCAAAATTGCAAGGGATTATAAATCACTCATCAACGACTGGGCAATGAAGCAGAAGAAAGAGATTGAATACAGGATGATTGAAGAGTTTGGACCACCACACCAGAAGATATTTCTTGCTGGGCTCTTTGTAAATGGAAATAAGGTTTCTCAAGGCGAAGGTAAAAGTAAAAAACAGGCAGAGCAGGAAGCAGCGCGGAAATTTTTAAAAAAATTGAAAAAGAATTAATTTGAGTCTTTTTCTTCCGATCTAAACTCTACAAACATCTGGGTTGGCTTACCCTGGACTGTTGGAGGTGAAAGTTGTTTGCCTTTTAATAATCGAGAAATCGTTGTATCTTTTTCAGGAACCAGGGATTTTCCTTTTGCGACATTTACAACCTTCCCGGTCGAATCTACAATCGCCCTTATCACATCAGATTCACCAACCTCAGCTAAAGATGATCTTTCTGCATAGGGTTGGGTCTCAATTCTTTCTTCCTTTTTAACGATGGTTGTAGGCATAGGTGGAGATGCCATTTTATCTCTGCGGGATTCAACTTTGGATGTGGTTTTTGCAACCGGTTTAGTTGCAGGCAGAGAGATATCAATCTTTTCTTCTTTTATACTCTTTTCTGCCCCGGAATAAACATAGGGAACTCTGTTATTCATACCAACAGGGGTTCCTTCATTTCTGATAATGACAAGGATCAAAACTGCAACCGCAGCCGGAACGAGTATCGGGAAAAACCTCCAGAAGGCATTTTTCTTCTTTTTGCCAACCCTTTCCATCACATTTCTTTTTAGATTGAAAATGAATTCACGGGATGGCTCTTCTAATTCCATCTGCCGAATCTGGGCATCCATCTCCCTGAATTGTTCAACTATCTCCTGGCAATGGACACAGGATTTTAAATGTTCTTTTATCCTTGTATATTCCTGTTCATCAAGTTCATTATCTATATAGGCGCTGAGCAGTTCAACAGGAATTCCACAACTGGATTTATTCAATTCTTCATTCATAGAACATCCTTATCCATCTCTTGGAATATCTCTTTCAATCTCTGCCTTGCCCTTGCCAGTCTGGACATCACGGTTCCCCTTGGAATATTCAATGACTGACTTATTTCATCATAAGATAACTCTTCTTCAACCCTCAAAATCAGAATAACCCGATAATCTTCAGGCAGCCTTGCCATTGCCTGTGCAATTTTCTCTTTCAACATTTTATGTTCCACCATCTCCACCGGATCATTTTTGCAATCAGCATAGTTCTCAGTCCATTCAAGTGTTTGGATATCAACCCTTTTCTCCTTTCTTATAAAATTTAAAGTATGGTTGACCGCAATCCTGGAGAGCCAGGGCAAGAACCGGTTCCCTGTTTTAAAATCTTTGATTCCATTATAAGCCTTGATAAATATCTCCTGCACCAAGTCCTCGGCATCATCCCGGTTGCGCACCATCCTATAGACCAGACGATAGATAGGGATTTTATAACGATCAATCAATGGTCCAAAAGCTTCACAATCCCCATCTTTCACTAACTGGATCAAAACATCATCGCTTTCATTATTATTATACACGAAAAATCCTGATTTTATTCCATCATCAATTGGTATCCTGGTTTTTAGCCGGGATATAACCTTCGGGAATTTCAAAGACCTTGTCGCTGATTGGAACCGTGGTTATTTTTTTTATGGCGCTTGTGCTCTTTAATTCGATCTTTGTATCATCACTTTCTAATTTTACATTTATCTCCATCTCCAGAGGGAATCCATCTATCTCAGATATCTTTTTATGCAAATCCCTGAACAGTTTATTATCGATACCGATCAAACCTTTTTCACCCATCCTCTCCTGTATCTTACTGCTTAACCCTTTGATTTCATAATAACCAGGAAATTCTCTGCCCATCCACATCGTCTGGGTAATCTCTATTTTTTCATCTTCGGAATTTATTTTAATTGACACAAAGTATTTTTCACACTTTATATTCAAAATTTCTTTAGTTCCTTCTAACTTTTCAATATTAAATTCAGGTATGACAGAAGAATCTGAATTTTTCTCGCCAGATTCTTCAAGTGGAATCTCCACATATTCTTTATTTTCAGAATTGAGAATCCAGACAACATCTTTATCAAGCCTTATAATTGCTGAGAATGTTCCATTATTTATTCCAGAACTTTGTGGTTTCATCTCGGTCCTCATCCGATCAGATTTTATAAAATTACGGATCGTCATAACATTATCACCAAGACCCAGAATCCCTGTGCTCTTTGTTTCCATTTCATACATCACATCACCATAGATAACTATGAATATAAATAATCCCAGAAGAATTTTTTTCATAAGCTCCCCTATTTTGGAATTTTTTATGTGTTAATCTTTCCCTTTTTGTATAACTCTATCGCCTCTTTTGCCTCACTATTTGTAGGGTCGATCTCAAGGGCGCGCTGGAATGCTGATATTGCCTCATCATATTTTTCTAACTCAAGCAATACCTTACCCATATGGACATAGGCAAGACTATAATTCACATTCCTTTTTATTGCTTCCTCAAACATCCCCACTGCTTCATTAAGCTTTTTTGTCTTTACATAAAGCAAGCCAAAATTGTTATAAATCTCAGCAAGGTTTGGCTCCAATTTCAATGCCTCTTCAAATGACCTCTTTGCCTCATTATCCCTGCCGAGTTCGGTGAGCACAAGCCCTTTGAGGTTAAGATATTCAGGAAGTCTATCTAATTCCAGTGCTTTTTCAACTTCATTAAGGGCAAGTTCATAATTGCCGCGATAATAATAAAGGGTAGCACGATCAAAGTGGTCAAGTGCATCCTTCTTTTTCTTAGCCGTCTTTTCTTCTTTGTATTGTTCTTCCTGTTTGGCGAAATATTCCTTCAGGTTCTTTAATACCTCATTGCTGAATTTTGACATATCAAGTTGCTGGTCAAGGAGATCTTTGAATTGTTTCTGTATTTCATTCGTCATACGATTGATCTGATTATTCAGTTCACCAAACTTTTCGGAAAGTCTTGCAATATCGCCAAATGTCTTCTCATACTGTTTTTCAAGATCACCAATCTCTTTCTTCATTTCGGCAATTAAATCCTTTACAGACTCCTGCATTCCCTCACCTACATTCTCCACTCCTTTTCGCATACCTTCAGCAAGCCCGGCAATCTTACCCAGGGATTCAAGATAATTGCGATTGAGATTACTCATCATCTCACTCATATTTGCAATATTATTCTGAGTCTTTTCAAAGAGTTCTTCAAATTTTTCAACTTTGGTCTGAATATTGGTGAGCGAATCAAGGTAGCGTTGACTTGTATTATTAAGAAATTCACCGATATTATAAATTCCACCCTTAAGGACATTATTCATATCATCATACTTCTTCAACCCTTCTTGAATTGCGTTCAACTGATTATTGAGCGAAGCCTTAAGTTCATTCATTGGTGTCTCATAATCCTTTAAATTTTCCTGGATTGAAACCAGCTGGGTATTCAGTGCATTCTTTAATTCATTGATCGGCGTTTCAAAATTCTTTATACTATTTAGGATTGAAACCAACTGGCTGCTCAGGGATTCTTTCATTTCATTCATCGGCGTCGTAAATGTAGTAAAACTATTCTGAATATTTGTGAGATTATTGGCAAATTCATTCTTTAAATTGATCAATTCTGATTTTATTGTCTCTGTAGTCTGGTCAAGTTTCTGAACCAGGGTGCCTGAAATCTTATCAAACTGTCCACCCATAAATTCAGTATTGCCCTGCTGGAGTTTAGAAAATTCATTAAACAGAACCTTCAATTCATCGAGTTTGAATCCTATCGTTCCCTCAAGATCTTTCAAAAGATTCTGCTGGTTCTCACCCTGGGTCTGTAAGAAATTTGTAAGTGCAGATCTAAGTTCATTCAGCCCGTTGTTTATTGACCCCTGCAGTTCTTTCATAAGATTCTGCTGATTCTCACCCTGGACCTGCTGGAAAGTTGTAAAGGTGGTTTTGAGTTCATCAATTCTTGTAATAAATGCTTCTTGAAATTCCTTTAAGATCCTTTCTGTATTGTCCTGCTGGCTTTTTGTCGCATCAACAAAGGTGGTCTTAAAATCATCAAACTTTCCACCGAGATTATTCATTCCGTTTAAAGTCTCAGATTTTATCCCGGCTATTTCATTCTTAATAAGGTCAGCAATATTATTGACACCATTCACAATATTCTCTATTGCCTCAAATTTTTTCAATAACTCCTGGAGTAAATTACTATTTTTTTCTAAACCGCTGATTATCACCTCGGTCCCTGCCTGATAGGTTGAAGTAACCTTCTCAATGGAGTTTTTAATAATCTCCGACTTCTGCCCTATGACTTCACTCAATCCATTAAAATTATTTTTTATCTCATTCTGATAATTTCTTAATTCATCATTCAATCTACCCTGTGCTTCCGCAATGCCCTTATTTATCTCCTGAAGTGATTTTAAATTTTCAATCTGTTCACGATTTGTATTATTCAATGCATCAATCTGATTAAAATTCTTTTCGGAAAGGGATTTGACCGTCTCAATGAGTGAATTCTGTATCTCGTGGAGCCGATCAAAACCAAGGGCAATGACCTCATTCTGTTTCTTCATTATATCGAAGCGGTTGAGCAGGGCATCCTGAAGGGTCTGAACCGTAGTAGAAATAATTACACCCAGCGCCTCATTGCGCTGGAACATTTCTTCTTTTATTTCCTTTACACCGTTTTTAAAGTCTTCTATTATTATACCATTCTTTATATTCGTGGACAACAGCGAGCACAACTTTGCTGCACCATCATAAACCATACATTCGTTTTTAATACATTCTTTGATCTCTATCTCATCACCAATCTTTTTGCCATCACGGTCAAAGATCTCCTTTCTCTTAACAAGGAATGGACATTTCATTAAATCCTCCCTTCAATAAAATATCTTCCCCTGCCCAAACGCCTTTCCTGGGCAAGTCTTTCGTATCTCTCAATCCTTGGAATGACTGAATCATCACCCAGTGATTTCAGAACCCCGGCCGCTGCTGAATATGAACCAAGCGCTTCATAAATATCTGCATAGAGTATTGCTGTATCTTTATCAACCGGCAATTTTCTCAATGTTTCAAGGGCATCAATGGGTTGATTCTTTTTTAGTAAAATCATTGATTTAATAATTATATAATCACGCTTCTTCATTATGTCTTCACCAAGCGATTGTATCTCTTTCTCCGCATCCTTAACCCTATCCATTAAAAGATAGACATTTGCCCTTAATAAACGATTTTCATCCGATTCTGTGGATATTTCTTTTAACTTTTTATTAAAATATTCATTCCTTAATTTACTGATCGTTTTGTATACCACTTTTCGGTCTTTTGCTTCCTGTAAAAGACTGGTATATATTTCAAGGGTTTTATTTATTTCACCCTTTTCAAAGTATAATTGTCCCTGTTTCAATAAAATTTCTTCCCTTCTCTGGGGAATGAGTTTTTCTACTTTCTTGAGAGATTCAATTGCATTTTCATAATCCTTTTTAAATGTATAAATCTCACTTAAAAGCAAGTAGGCAGGTGCAATCTTTTCATTTTTTAGAGTAATCTCTTTTATTTGACTTATAATATTATCTGCAAAATCCGGTTTTGTATCGAATAATTTTTTGAATAATGCAATACTCCGATTTATATCTCCAATTTCTTTGTATAATACTCCGATGAAATAAGTCAACTCCGGAGATTTCTCATAATCTGATTTTAAGTTCTCAATAATATTAGGCGCTTCCTGCGGTGCGATATCTAAAAGTTTTTTAAATACTTCAATCGCATTGACAAAATTTTCTTCATATATGAATAATTTTCCTAAAAAGTGATAGGAAGGAATGTGTCCTGGATTTTTTGAAAGAATCTGCATTACAAACGCCTTGATCCAGGGAATCTCATTCTTATCAATCTGGAATACCTCTTCTGTCGTATAAAGGGCATCTTCGAGATTATTATAATTAAGATATATCTGTGCCAATCCCTTTCTTGCTTCTATATCCTGAACTTCTTCATTACATATCTTTTTCATTTCAGATATTGCAGGCTCACGGAATAAGGGTTCTTTCTCCTGGGCATCTATGAAAAATTTTATTGCTGAAGATTTCAAACCTGCAAGATAATAAATCCTTGCCAGATTAAATGATAATAAAGGAGAAGGGATCTGGGTATTTAATCTTTCAAGTAGAGGTAGAACCCTGGAAACAAGATTATCATCAAGTTCACAGGATTGCACAAGATGTTTTATACCTTCTTGATATCTCTTCAAATTTATTTCAATCGCACCCATTGCAAATATTACCCTGGGATTGGCAATGGATTTTGCTGAAAGTGCCTTTAACTCATCCAGGACATATTCAGCCCTTGCCGGAACGATCCGTGCAGTCAAAAGATATTCCTCAACCGCCTCATCAATCCGTTTTGCCCTTGCCAGTGCCCTGCCCCGTGCAAAATGCGCAGGGACATTGCTTTTATCCACAGCAAGAATCTTATCAAGATAACTTATGACCTCAACAGAATAATCTGCCTCACCATCAAGGGCAAGCATCAAGGGCCTTACACTATCACTGAGATTACCACTCTCAACCAGTGCCTGTCCTAATCTGAGATTAAAATACTGTGCCTGATTACCAAAGACCTCTATACCTTTTTTCGTCTCCTCAATCACCCGGTCATAGAGTTTACGGTTGAAGAATGTATCAATCAGTAACACCCAGACCTCACGGTCTTTTGGAAACGCCTTCAATGTATCATAAAACTCATCTATAATTTCAAAGAACGCCTTGGGATCGACCATCTGGGCAGTCTTAAAGAACTGGGTGGCAATTTCAATCTCGCCGTCCTTCAAAAATATCCTTGCTGCAGTGAGAAGCAAAGGAACAGCCCTGGGCCTTTCTTTTATCACCTCAAGGAGTGCACGTTTTGCGGTATCTTTGGTTTCTTCATTGGCAAGAAGTTCTTCAAATTTTTTTATCGCCTTTTCATTCTCACCTGAATAGGCATAACCACGGGCAATGGCAATGGCAAATAGAATTGGCTCTTTATCAAGATAATTATTATATATCTTTATTATCTGGTCTGCCAGTTCTGGTTTATGGCTGAGAATGGTATCAAGGGTTGGGATAAAGTTTTTAATATTATCTTCATCAATATGTGGTTTGATCAATGTAAATGCTTCATCATCCTTGTTTAGATTGATAAAAACCTTGGCCCTGAGTGTAAGATAGACTGGGTCATTCGGTTTTACTTTCAGAATCTCATCAAGTGCCTGATTTACAAGATCGTATTTTTTATTTTCAAGGAGTGTCTCGAATATGACCGAGGCATTCTCATCCTCATCCTTATGGCTATAACATAATCCGAGCAGAGAGAGTCCATAATAGTTTTCCGGTGCCTGTTCCAGTATCAAGTTTAAATTCTGTATGTATTCATCAATCAGTCCGCGATCAACCTTATATGCCCTGTCAATAACCTTTATCGCCTCATCAGTCTTTTTCTGTTTCAAATAGAAATTAACCAATCCCTGTATCACAAGGGGATTGTTTGGTTCTTTTTCAAATGCCTTCTCATACCTCTGCATCACAACTGGATACTGTTCAGGATCGATCTCAAGAATTTTGTCAAATTCGCTTATTGCCAACGATATTCTTCCTGCATTGAGAAGATTATCAGCAAGACTTAATAAAACCTTTAAATTCTGAGGATTTGTGCGCTGCAATTCACGAAGTGTCTTTATCACATCATCAATCTTTGCGGGATCTTTTTTCAATAAATCTTCAAGCCGGGATAAAGATGCATCAAGATCACCTTTTTTTACATAAAGTTCAGTAACAAACTGATTGAAACTATTTTCTAAATCTGGTGGTGGATGTATTGACACCAAGGTATCGAGTAAAGGGTCAATAAAATCTGGAAATTTTTCATACACCCTCTGTGCCTGGCTCAATGCCTCAGATGCATTATCTGAATATACTAAAGCCTTAAGCAATAATAGTGCGGCATACGGATCGTTAAAACGTTCACGCGCAATCGCCCTTGACCAGCCCAGAATCTGTTTTTGAAAACCTTCTGTGTTCAAAAGGAAATCAATATGCTCAAGTGCAGTCTTGCCATCCTGGAATGTAAAGATTATTGTGCCGTATATAATAAGATTCTCAAAGTCCCTTTTTGAAAATACCTTTTTGGTTGCTATGCCCTGCTTTAATTTCTCATAACGATTTATTAGTAATTTCACTTCTCTTTCATTAAAAGCCCTTAAGACCTTGAACAATTCATCGTATTCTTCCTGGTTCACATACAATTGTAGTAAAAAATCACCCGCATCTATTGATGTATAACGGAAAAAATAATCAGAGAGCACGCCGACGATTTCATCGGTTCGAGAAGGTGCAACCACCTGGGCCGTCCTTAATGTTTCTACTGCCTCAACCCTTTGTTGATTTTCAAAGTATAATCGGGCAAGTTCTAAATATAAGGGGAATGCCTCTTCGGTTTCTGTTAAATTATCCTCAAGAACCTTGATTGCAGAGGTTATCTTGCCCTCTTTGATATATTCCTGGGCGCGCTGATAAGCCTTTTGTGGATCCTTACCAGCAAAGATCTCAAACATTTTTTGCCTTCCTTTTCAATTCATCTTTTTTATATGACAATCCTTCAACTATGGAATGAACCGGTTCACTACCACAGGCAATCAAAAGTCCGCTAATAAAATAATCAACCCACTGACTCAAATTTGAACCAGTGGTCAAACCAAGTTCTCTCAAAAATCCAAATCTGAATGAGAAGGCAATTATCAATCCAAGGCCAGTGCTTAAAACCCAGGCAAAAAACCTGTTTTTACCATTAGGAAGGATATATAAAATCTTCTCCGTAACCCTCTCGACGATCAGGGATAGAGCAAACAACAATACTACTATCTTAGCCATATTTATAAAAATCCTTCCTGTATATCTTCAGTATCTACCTTTTTTCACCCCTTTTATTTAAAAAGTCTTCGCTATCGAAAAGATGCTCTTTAACTGTTCATCAGTCTTTCTCAATCGTGCAGAAAGGGTGCGGGTAAAGACCCAAAGAAGTTTATAAGCAATGCCTGTATCCTTAGCAAGGAGCCTGCGAAAATCATCCTTTCCGATTACAAGAAGGATTGTATCATCGTTGGCGATTGCTGAAGCTGAACGTGGGGCATCATCAATCAAAGCCATTTCACCGAAATACTCACCTTCGCGTAGTATTGTCAACGCCTCTTCACCAACGCCAGGAACGATTGTAGAAATCCTTACACTGCCCGAGACAATCAAATAAAAGGCATCACCAATGTCACCCTCCTTAAATATCACCTCATTCTTTTTCACCCGTTTTTCCTTTGAGATGGATATAAGTATATCCATCTCAGTCGGGGTCAATTCCCTGAAAAGGTAGACCTGGCTTAATGCCTCCTTCTCTTTCATCGTGCCTCCATTACCAGACGGCACTTCTCACCCCGTTTTATCATCGGAACCTTTTCTTCCCATCTGAGAAGTCCCACACATGCCCTTGCAAATATACTGACTACCTGGACCTTGGCAATTGTATAGTCTGGCATCTTCTTTCCACCAACAACCCGTTCCTGGTATACATCAAAGATATCGCCAACCGCAACACCAGATTCTTCTCCAAAATCAAGATAGACAAAGATATGGGGTGGGGTTGTGTAAGTCTGGTAAGTTTTTACCTCTACTACATAACCTTGAAGTTCCCGGGTTGCAGGCACAAGCGTGACATTCTCAGGTGCGATCTGGGGTTGATAAGGTGTTACAAAATCACCTTTTCTAATTATATCATAAGAATCGATCACCTTGCACCTTGAACCTTCCTGGCCAACTTCTTCAACCTCAGCCCTTCCCAGAACGATTATCTCCTTTCCCAGGAAACTACCAGTTTTGGGATGGTTGATATTCTTACCCGGTCTATAAATTGTGAGTATATCCCCTTTCTTCACATCCATTGAACGGTCAATGTATACAGTCTTGTATGCCGAGATATTTACCTCACCCGAAGGTTCGGTTCCGGTGATCTTACCCCAGAAAGGAAGTTCTTCGGTCAATATAAAACCAGCCCGGTGGATCAGATCCTCACTGAATATCCTGTCTTCAGGCTTCACCATTGAAATAACCTCTGCAGTCTTCTTGCTCGGTTGTGGAACATAGGTATATGTCTGAGGGACCACTTCTGGAGTGATTTCTGGTGGAACCTCAGGTGCAGGAACCATCCCTAATGATTCTTCAGGAGAAGGAGGGATGATAAAGACCTGATCCGGATATATCCAGTGTGGATCTTCAACCTTGGTAAGATTTGCCCTCCATATATAGGGCCATAAAAATGGGTTCTGGTAGTAAAACCCAGCAATATCCCAGAGTGTATCACCGGGTTTCACAGTATGGGTTGTCTCCTGAGCAAATATGGAGACAAAGACCAGAAGCAAAGCCAATCGCTTCATACTAACCTCCTTTTCTATATTTATAACGACTGCTTATATGATTCTGCCATCTGCCCAGCAGATTTCTTACGCACACAATTTTATCTTTGTTTTTAAAAACCCTGGCAACCCTTGGACCTATGCCTGTGGTTATTTCATAAACTATTGTATTACATTTTTGAGCCAGTTCTTCAGCCCTTATCTCTTCTTTACCATCCTCACCGATGAGAGTAACAATATCACCTAACTTTGCCTGGGGGATATCGGTCACATCAATCATCATCAAATCCATACATATTGTACCCACTATCTTTGCCCTTTTCCCACGACACAAAACATCCGCATTGTTTGATAACATCCTTGGATATCCATCTCCATAGCCAACACTCAATGTTGCTATTCTGCTTTCTCTGCTTGTGTAGTAGGTATGACCATAACTGATTGGCGTTCCCCTGGGCACTGTACGAATATTAACAATCTTTGATTTCAGACTCATAACCGGTTTAAAATGATTGTTATAAATGACTTCAGGAGAAGATTTCAGACCGTAAAGAGTGATTCCAGGACGGACCAGATTAAAATGTGATTGTGGATAACGAAAGATCCCTGATGAATTTGCAAGATGAACAAACTTTGGCCTTATTTTCATACTATCAAGTTGAGCGATCAGGTATGAAAATTTTTTGATCTGCTCTCTGGAAAATGCACCATCAGAGTCTGCCAGTGGAAAATGGGAGAATATTCCTTCAATTTTTATGTACTGGGAACTCAGGATTTTTTTAAATACATCAAGGGATTTATCATAAGGAAAACCTGTGCGCGTCATTCCTGTGTCAACTTCAATATGAACCAATATGGGCTTTCTGTAATGCATCAATTTTTTATTCAATCTTTCAAAAAATGCGATTTCTGATATTGTGGGTATGAGATTGTATTCTATACATTCATCAATCTGCTCATCCATAATTGGACTCAGTATCACTATCTTTGTTCTAATTCCTGCAAGCCTCAGTTCAATCCCCTCTTCAATACTTGCCACACCAAACATATCAACCCCGAGTCTCTGGAGGGTTTTGGCAACTTCAATTGCACCATGGCCATAGGCATCGGCTTTAATCGCAGCCATTATTTTTTTATTACCGACTGCTTTCTTTATAATTTTAAAATTGTTTACAAGCCGATCAAGATAAATCTCTGCCCAGGCTCTACCCAATATTCGGTTCATTAATTTAAATATATACATAAATTTTAAAAAATCAAGAGTGAAGTTTACTCTTGACTTTGAAAATTTTTTATATAGAATAGACTTGAAGGAGGCAAAAAATGAAAAAAGCCATTATTATATTACCCTTTGTGGTTTTGTTTTTTTTAGGATGCCCACCCACGTGGAAAAATGCGTGTAAAATATATATTGGGCAGCAGGATTATGAAAATGCAAAAAAACAGGCTCTGGAAGGCATTAAGATTGCGCCTGATGATTATGAAGCTTATTGCCTCTTGGGTAAGGCAGAACTTGGTTTAGGCAATTATCCCGAGGCAAGTAAAGCATTCCAGGCTGGATTTAAAAAAGATTCGTTAGCAACAATAAAATGGTTGAAAACAGATGAAAATGGTAATAATGTATCTGCATACTGGCAGGTATTTTACAGTACCGGATACAAGGCGTTCTTAGACCGAAATTATGAAGATGCACTTCTGAATATTAAATTCGCCCAGAGGCTTGACCCGGAAAATATAAGTCAATATATAATTGAAGGGAATATATATATGGATAGAGGAGAAAAAGAAAAGGCAGTTTCAGTATATCGCAGGATTCTTGAATTTGATAAGGAGAATGCTGAGGCAAATTATTTCATCGCCAGGGTCTATTTTGATAAACAGATGTATGACTCATCTCTTTTTTACATAAATAACTCTATCAGCACATTCAATAAAGAGTATACAAAATATAAAAATCTGTTGTTTAAAAACGTAGAGTTCAATCAAAATCTCGCAACAGAGTTAGTAAAATTGTGGAAAGAGGGTAAAAAAGACGCATTAGACCAGTTTATTAAAGTAAAACTCGGTTATGACGATGGTTTATCAGCACAGGAGAAGAATGTGGAGAAATTTGTGAAGGAAAACGAAGGTCTGGGCAGGGCTCATTATCTTTCAGGCATTGTTTACCTCAATTTGAAAAATGATACACTCGCATTGAAAAATCTTGCAAAATCTGTTGAATTTATACCTGAGGATGTAGATGCCCTCTATTTCCTTGGTGAACTTTTGATCAGAATGGCAAAATGGCCTGAAGCGAGAAGATATTTTGAAAAACTTGTAGAAATAAAACCTGATGATTTCCCTGCCTGGTTCTATATAGGTGTCACCTATTCCCAGGAAAAAAATTATAAAAAGGCAATCGAAGTTTATGAAGAAAAAGCCCTTGCATTAGAACCAAATAATGTTGAATTATTAACAAATCTTGCCTATGCCTATCGTGAGATAGGTAATACAAAAAAATCCTGGGAATATCTGCAAAAGGCAGATAAGATCTCAAAGGAGAAAAAATGAACACAAAAACTACCGAAGCGATTCTTAATATATTGATATTCTTCGGTTTAATTGCACTTTTATTCGTTGTGGGCTACCCACAATATAAAGAAGCGCAGCCGGTAAAAATTCGCATCGGTGTGGATAAATCATTTGGTGGCATACCTTTTTATGTGGCTCAAATTGATACAACACGAAGATATTTCCAGCTCGAAAAAGTTGCCCCTGAATTTGTTGATATCAAAGGTGACCCGCTTGAAGGAATCAAAAATGGAGATTATGATGTCTGTGCGGTTCCCTGGTATAAGTTATTGATCTCACCGAGTATGAATGGCGATACTGTAAAGGCGGTCGGGACCATAATATTCAAAGGAATAGCAGATGCCATCGTCATCCCCAAAGGTACAAAGATGAAACTTTTAAAGGATTTAAATGGAAAGAAAATTGGGTATCTCAGTGATGAATCTTATATCTTTGATCTCATTGCACCAAATTTTGTGCTTGAAAAACTCACGAAATATACAAAGGTCCCTTTAAACGCCGAAGAGTTGACAACGGCATTATCAACCAAAAAGGTGGATGCACTTTTTGTTTTAGAACCTTATAGAAGTTATCTATTATTTGCAGGTGATACTATTCTTGATGAAGGGCTTGTGAACCGATATATTATGCCTTCTATGCCTTATCTTGCAATCGTTATGCGTAAAAGTTTTGTCCATAATCAAAGGCTCGCTTCATACAGATTAAAAAATGTCCTTGATGGTGTGCTTGGCTATCTCCGTCTCCATCCCGAGGTTGGAAAACAGGTTCTTGTAAAGAATAATGGCTGGTCATCAGACCCCACATTCCTTGCCAGTATTAGAATACCAGAATTTCAAAGACTCGCAGAGGTTGACATAAAGGCAATAGAAGGATTCCAGACTTATCTCGTCCGAAATGGTATTGGAACCTGTGGTATAAAACCGCAGGAATTCCTTTTTGAAAAAATAGATTTCAGAAGGTGATACCGGTCGTGCTAAACGGGGAGTTAGCGGTGCCCTGATTCCGCCATCAAGAATGACGGATGACCCGAAATCCGCTTATGCGGGGTGAATGCCCCATAGAGCAGGTGATTTCAGGGGCAACAGCAAGGTTTAAAGGGCGTTGAGGCTCGGGTCTTATGAAAGCACCGTCTACAAACCCCGCCAGGTCCGGAAGGAAGCAACGGTAAGTAGAAATGGACTGGTCATAAGGGAGCCTGGGCTGAGTTCTTTGCCCTGCTGTTCCTGGAATGATCTGCGAATTGGGGTTGCACGACCGGATGTTAAGGAACAGGAAACAAAAAATAGAGGCTGGAAATGAGATTTAACCATTTAACCAATTAACCAATTATCATAAATATGGCGCACAGGGTTTTTTCATTAAAATATCGTCCTCAAAATTTTGATGAATTGACCGGGCAGAATCATATTGTTCTATCCCTTAAAGGTGCAATCAATAGTGGTGCAATAGGTCACGCATTCTTATTTGCCGGACCAAGGGGGGTGGGCAAAACCACAACAGCAAGGATACTTGCCAAAAGTTTGAATTGTATAAATGGTCCAACTGTGAGTCCCTGTCAGGAGTGCCCTTCCTGCAAAGAAATAACGACAAGTAGAAGTGTCGATGTTATAGAGATTGATGGGGCATCAAATCGCGGAATCGATGAGATTAGAAACCTCCGCGAAAGCATTAAATATGCCCCACTCCATAGCAAATACAAAATCTACATCATTGATGAAGTCCATATGCTCACGGCTGAGGCATTCAATGCCCTATTAAAGACGCTTGAAGAACCTCCATCCAGTGTAGTATTTATCCTCGCCACAACAAACCCTGCAAAGGTCCCTGCGACGATCATTTCAAGATGCCAGCGTTTTACATTCAAACGCCTATCCATAACTGAAATCAGCCAGCGCTTAAAAAAAATTTCGGAAAAGGAAGGAATTGAAATTACAGATAGAGCATTATACTATCTCGCATTGAGGGCTGATGGCAGTATCCGTGATGGTGAAAGTATACTTGAACAATTGGCATCTTTTTCTGAAGGGAAGATAACTGAAGAAGATGTATTTAAACTCATTGGATTTTTGAGTGTTGATTATTATATTGAATTGATAAACAAAATCGTTCAAAATGACCTTAAAGGAATGATCTTGTTATTAAATAAAGGGATTGAAGATGGTGCTGATGTCCTTGAAATCTACAAAGGATTGGTTGGTTATTTAAGAAAAACCTTACTTGCCCATATTGGATTAGATTATGAATTGATTGAATCAACCCCTGAAGAAATCAATCTTCTGAAAAACATAGATCTGACTATTCCACGGATTATAAATCTTATTGAGACCAGTCTGAGATTTGAAGATATCATAAAGAGATCAATAAATCCAAGGATTGCTCTTGAATTGCTCTTTACCCAGCTTATCATAAATCCTCAGATAAACAACAAGACACAACCCGCAAAAAGCAATCAGGATATCTTCCAGGCACAGAAGGTCTTAAGCAACAAAGAAAAATTGATTGCATATCTCAGCAAGAAGAGTCCGAAGATCTCTGCAATAATTTACCAGACCGATTTAGAGATAAATGGCAATAATGTTGAAATATCTGTATATAATGATTTCCAGCATAAGGAACTGATTGCGAACCAGAAACTATTGACCGAGGCATTGAAAAATATCCTTGGCCAGGATGTCAATCTGAAGGTCAATATTGTTGAAACGCAAAAAAAATCTGACAATATTACAGATACGATAATAACAATGTTTGATGGAGAAGAAGTAAGATAAATGGTGATGTATTGGGTTTATTAATGGATTGAATAATGAAAGATATTTTTAAACAGGCTTTGAAACTCCAGGAAAAATTGAAGGAAGAATTAAAAAATATCAGGGTTGAAGGTAGTGCAGGAGGTGGAATGGTGAAGATTGAAATGGATGGAGAACAGAATGTGCTTTCAGTAAAGATTGAATCACAAATCATTGAAGAAAAAGATATCAATATGCTTCAGGATTTGATCGTTGCCGCATTCAATGATGCCCAGAATAAGGTCAAAGAAAAAGTTCAGGAAAGTTTATCATCCCTTACAGGTTTACCATTCTTTAAATAGGCATTTTTTAATTGACAGATAAGAAATATTGAATATAATTAAAATGTGAATTTCGCTACCAGGGCCATTGGGAACTGGGGAAGATTTTTAAAAGAAAGGAGGAATTAATGAAAGGCATTAAGATAAGCGTTCTGGTTTTTGTTATCGCAATCGTGTCGATATCTCCATTTACCTTATATGGAATCAGTTCAACCAAAAATGCCGATACAAAAATTCATCAAATCCAGCCAGTCGAGAAGAGTGAATCAGTAGTCTTTAAAACAAGATACGAATTCGTTGATAGTTTTGAACGGGCAAGCCTTGCACCCTGGACTACATACGGCTATCCAGGAAGTGTCGTGATGGTAACATTTGGTATGCGTGATACAACAAATACCTATGGACCACAGGCACCCGCACACTCAGGTTATCGCTATCCTGGACACCCCAACACAGACATCGCGCTTTATCCATCACCTGGTTCAAACCCCGGAAATGCCACCTGTCTTGAATCACCTACAATAGATCTGACAGGCTGGGATTCCTGTTTTGTCTCATTCTCTTACTGGGGTGATTTCGAAGGAACTGCAACGAATTTTGATGGATTCATACTACAGATCTCATCAAATAATGGTTCAACCTGGACCCAGGTTGATGCATCACACTTGGGCCATTTAATACCAAGTTATGACCAGCGCCTTGCCAACACCGGTCTATTAGGGAATGCCTGGGCATACTGCTATGATACAAGACCAAACTGGGTTGATGTGGCATCACTCAACCTTATGGCACTTGGTTATGTCTCTCCAGGCAATCAGATGAAGATTCGTTTTGTATTTGCCTATGATGCACTTGATGGTGGACAGGGATGTTTTATAGATGATATCAGAATCGCAGATACTTCACCCCAGGATCTCCAGCCACCAACGATTGAACATACACCGCTTGAAGATACACCAGATACATTGAATGATTATATTATTACAGCAACGATTATTGATCCAGGAAGTGGTGTAAATTCTGATTCAGTTACTCTAAATTATTTAATTGAAGGGGGTAACTGGACCCGGGTTACAATGCAGGAAGTTGGGACAGATATCTATGAAGCAACCATACCAGCCCAGCATTATCATACTGATATTAAGTATTATATAAGGGCGGTTGATAATGCAGGAAATGGTGCAAATACACTGACATACGAATTTGAGGTTACAAATGCAATATTGATCTATTACGATGATGGTCAACCATACTGGATCCCTGGTGGAATGAATGTCGGTGATGGTATGTATGTCCGGTTTGATTTTGCCCCGGCCGGGCTTGATAGTGGTCGTCTCCACAAGGTCAAATTCTTCTTTAGTAGAGCTGGGAATTTTGATCTAAAGGTATATGCTATCGGCACAGGTGGAGCACCAGGACAATTGATCTATACAATCCCCAATCTCCAATCTCCTGGATATGATTGGTATACTGTAGAACTTTACAATGCAAATATCCGTAGAACAAATGGGGCTATCGTCGGTTTCTCTATCGGACCACCAATCGGGACTGATACTGTGAGCTGTCTGATGGATCCGGCATTGAATTACCAGCAGAATATGTGGTTATATTTAGCCGGACAATGGGGAAATCCTACATCTGGTGGTGATTTTATGATCCGGCTCAAAGTAATTCCTCTACCTGAGGTTGGAATAGAAGAAAATTCAAAGAAATCGATAACCCCTGCATTAGAATTGGTGCCGAATCTTATAGGCAGGGATGGTGGTGTGATTAAATATAACATTACGAAGGCACAGAATATTAAATTGACCATCTATGACGTAACTGGTAAAATCGTAAAGACCCTTGTCAACAGATACCAGTCCCCAGGTTCATATACCATTCACTGGAACAGCAGGGATGATAACGGAAGATATGTATCAACAGGTGTCTATTTTGTAGCCCTTGATACAGGAAATGAGAAGATAACCAGGAAGGCGATTCTAATAAAATAGGAGGATAAAGATTCATTACCCCGTCAGGCATTCTGGTCTGACGGGGTAATGAAAAAAGTTATATTTTTGTATAATTTATTGTTTTTTTGTATAATATGTTATAAAAATTGTTAATAAAACCGCTGATTTTTCAGAATATATTTTTGAAAAATCTGGCACAGATTTTGCATATAATGGTTTATGTATGGTTATTTGGCTTAAAAAAGGAGGTAATATGAAGCCAAAACTCGTTATTGCGGGTGTTGCAATGTTGCTGGTGTTTTTTGTAGGATGCGGGAAAAAGACTGATGAAGATGAACTATACCAGGCAAACAACCTTGTCCAGGGGCTTGCTCTGCTCGGAATGATGACCGATGTTGATGCCTATAGCAGCAGTTATCTATGTGCACCACCATTGTGGGAAGGTCCTGATTCATTCAATGTTCCTGCAGAATGGAGTGATCTATATTATAGATTTGTAATAAAATTCCCTGTTGACTCTCAAGGAGTAACTATTGATTCAGGACACCTTTATCTGATGTTCACCCCTGATATCTGGGATTCTGCCCATGCCAATGATACAATTATCAAGATGGATATCGGTTTACTCGCTGATAACAGGAATATCTGGTTCAGGGCAGTCGTTGGTGTCCCTGATACCACCCATGTCACTGGTGATTTCAAATGGAACTGGAATTCCACCTGGTATCGCTATGAATTTGATAACAGCACCATTACAGAAAAGGCATCCATTGATATCACGACCTCTTCTGATATCAGGTTATCAGCCCAGTTCCGTTTTGGTGATGATGGCTCTGGAACGACCGAAGAAAACTGGGCAAAGTTTGACCAGACAATCTTTGTCCGTTATGAATTCTTTGCCGGGCCTGACCCACAGGGATATGATGGATATTTCATCCTCTTAAGCGAAGGCTGGAAGGTAAAACATTATTTCAAACTCAACAAACCAGCAACATAATCATAATCTGTTTAATAAAAAAGGGGAGCGAACGCTCCCCTTTTTTATTTCACGATGATCGCCTTTTTCAGCATGCCATCAGACTTTATGTAATAGACCCCTGCTGATTTCGGTGTAAAGTTCAATTTTCTAATATTATTCTTATAAATAGACCTGCCGAGCACATCATAGATTTCAATTTCCTTTGGCTCGCTAAATTCCAATTCTATTTTTCGCATAATAGTTGGTATATCCATTCTCTCTGATAATTGTTCTTTCTTCTCTTCATTTATACCGGTAACTATATTCTTCTGGATAATCCAGCGCTCAGGGTCAACAACAATACCCACTGGCTCCTGATTGAATAAAAATTCAAAGTGTTGTGGTGATTGGTTTATCTGAAGGGTAATTATTGTATCACTGCCTGAGAAATTTATCGCAATTGGCAGGGGAATATGAAAGACCGCAGGACCAATCGTCTGGATCTGTGTGATATCAAGTATCAAACGCCAATTTGGTGCTTCATAGGATTTATTCCAGGTAACATTGTAGTAAGGATATCCCATTCCATAAACAAATTCATCAAAGAACCAGTCATAATCATTGCCCAGCACCTGATTCATTATTCGATTCAAATCACCACTTGAGGCATTTTTGTAAGCAAAGGAATCACGATAGGTTGATAATAATTCCAGCCAGGTGCTATCACTACCGCAAAGAAAGCGGATCATATGCAAAACCCAGGAACCCTTGCAGTAACTGTGACTCCAGGAGAAGATCTGATTGGCTGGTGGATTATACATTGAACGGGGATTTATATTTTCAGCACTGATGTAGTTATTTAACCTGCCAACCATCGTATTTATAAATGCCTGATGACCCTGTCTCCTTTCAAGATATAACGCATCGCAGTATGTAGCAAACCCCTCATTGAGCCATACATTCTGCCAGCCAAAACAGGTTATCATATCACCCCACCATTGATGGGAGAGTTCATGTGCCATTCCATAATAATCATTCCCTATAAGCCACTGCCTGTGGATCGTGCTCATCGTTTGATGTTCCATTCCACCATAATAAAATGGACTCACAACATTCATTCCGTATCTTTCAAATGGATAATCACCGAACAATGAATCGTAGAAATAAATCATATCGGTTGTAAGCGCAAATGCCGTTGGTGCATAGACCGTATCCTCTGGCCAGAGATAATATTTTATCTCAATACTCTCACCTGGTGCAGAATAGAACCAGTCTGAATATGTTGTATAGATGCTTGAAGCAAAATGTATCAAATAAGGTGCAATTGGATAGTTATGTTTCCAGTGGTATGTGGCAAATCCCTGGGATACAATCTTGCCAAGAAATTCACCTGTAGCGCAGACATTAAATGAATCCGGAACAGTAATATAGAATTCAACTCCATAATCTGCCTTATCCCATAAGCGGTCATAACAGGGAAACCACCTCTTTTCTGCAAAAGGACAACCCAGGGTATAGGAGATTGGATGGAAACTTTGATAATAGAGATAGCCCATATTGCCTGAGGCTGTGCCACTATAACCAACCATCACACTAAAAGAATCACCCTGGTTATAGGGATGGGGAAGATTGACCAGTATCGTCTCCGCAATGTGTGAATAAGTAGCAGGGATACCGTCAACCTTTATTGAATCAACATTCAGACTGAGTAGATAAAGATCGATTTGATTTAAATTATTCAAATTGCTCCGCATTGCTATCGTTACAGCACCTGATAGATAACGGGAATTCATCGGCAGTTGCAAATCTATTAAATAATGGAGAACATCGTATGAATGGGTTGATTCGGCACAAATAGATTCAGGATAAAAGGTCTGTTTACTTTCAAAGTCAAAAAGATTTTGATTAATTATAAACAATAAAAGAATCATATCTTTCCTTTCTGTTATTTACACATTATTAGGATTAACTCGCGCAATATGACTGCTGCCGCAGAACCCGATGCATAAGGCGATGTAGCAAGAGGGTTATATTCAACAATATCCGCACCGATTATCTTTCTATTTTTGAGTAATAAAAGAGAATCTATCAATTCTTTAATTGTTATTCCATTCGGTTCAGGTGTTGCAACCGCAGGCATTTGTGAGGGGTCAATAACATCTAAATCAATCGTTACATATACCGGGTCAGGGATTTTATGAATAACCTTTTTTAAGGGTAGGAATGCTGAAAACCTGAATAGATTTTTTTTAAGAGAAAATTCTTCTTTCGTGCCGGAACGGATTCCAAACTGATAGATGTTATTTAATCCAATAATATCTCCGGCCCGACGCATTGCCGCTGCATGGCTGTATCTTTCTCCATGATAATTTTCTCTTAAATCTGCATGGGCATCAAAATGTATAATTGAAAATCTTTTGACCACTCTATTTATCCCCTTCACTATTGGAAAAGAAATTGTATGTTCACCGCCCAGGAATATAACTTTTTTCCCTTTTTTATACAATTCAAATGTCTTCTCTTCCATCTCTTTTAACTGGTTATCGGTCTCAAATTCATAATCATCAAGGTCCGCAATCTTTACCGATTCCAATGAGCGATTCTGATATGGTGAGAACCACTCAATATTTTCTGTGCACATCCTGATATATCTTGGTCCAAATCTTGAACCCGGGATAAAAGAGGATGTGCGGTCATACGGAAAGCCGATAATAACAACATCGGCATTTTTAAGATCTGAATTAGCATATTCAATTATCATCCTCACTTCCTTTTAAATTTTAAGCAGCATTTGTGTATCCAAGGGCGCCAGCCATTGTTATCGCCTTAATCGGGCAGGCTTCAAAACATCTTCCACATCCTATACATTTTACTTTGTCTATTGTGTGTTTCCTTCCTGATTTTCCTTCTATGGCATTGAACTGGCAGACCTTAATACATTCACCACAGCCATCACACTTTAAAGAAATAATTCCATAAGGTCTTGCCCCAGCACGGTCAACAAAACAATTTAACGGACATTTATGGAAACAGATTCCGCAGGAATTGCATTTTTGATAATCGATCACAGGAAGATTATCTCTTAATACAATCGCTTCATAAGGACAGACCTCCACACAGATACCACATCCTGTGCATCCTGATTTACAAAAATTTTTTACCCGTTCTTCCACATCAAGAGACTTACAGGCAAGGTATATCAAATGAGAACGTGGTATCAATTCAAGAACATTCTTAGGACATTCTTTTACACATATCCCACAGCCATCACATAGATCAAGGTCAATAACCGGCAATCTGTTTCCGCCCATTCTGATCGCCTTTTTAGGACAAACCTCAATGCAGTGTCCATCGCCAAGACAGCCATATTCGCAGGCTTTGTTCCCTTTAAAAAGTGTATAATTTAACCAGCAATCCTTTGGTCCTTTGTAAACAAAAAGATTCTTTGCGCTGGTCCCTCCTTTGCACCTCAGAATACAGATATATTCTTCCATTTATCTCTAAAGGTCTTTTATCAATTCAATAAATCTCTTGTATGGTATTGCAGTCCAGGATTCTGCTGAAACTGCACCACCGGAAAGACTTATCATTGAAACCTTTGCTGCAGTCTCCTCATCCGGGGCTTCATATATATCGAGAAAATCATAAGGCCCTAATAGTGCATAATGAGCAAGAAATTTTACTTCAGGACAATCTTTTTTAACCCTTTCCATCCATTGTCTTCCAATCTCTGCCCTTTTTTTCACATCTTTTGTCAATTCCGGTGATAACTTTGTTACAAGGATAAAAGTTGCCATATCAACTCCTTTCTTAAGATTATATTCTGATTAAAATTGAAGTCAATATCAAACCTTGAATTCAAAAGGATTGATTTTATGTTTTTTCATTAATCGGATCAAAAAATTTCTTGATACACCGAGCGTCTCTGCTGCCTGGGTCTGATTACCCTGGGTCTGGGCAAGTGCCTTTTTTACGAGGTCAATCTCAAGTCTTTCCATCGCCTCTTTAAAGTTCAAAGACAATTTTTCTTCTATCTTTATTGGTTCACCCATCTTTAGATGTATATCCTCGGGTTTTATAAATTTACCACGGGCGATGATTATCGCCTTCTCAATTGTATTTCTCAATTCCCTCACATTTCCTGGCCAGTCATAATCCTTTAATATCTCAAATACGTCTGGTGTAATACCTTCAATCTCTTTATGATACTCCTTCACTATCTCCTTTAAAAAATGTTCGGCAAGAGGTATTATATCTTCTTTCCTTTCTCTTAGAGGAGGAAGTTTTATGGGAAAGGTATTTATTCTGAAAAACAAATCCTTTCTGAACGTTCCTTTATTAACCATTTCTTCAAGATTGGTATTCGTCGCTACAATTATACGAACATCTACGACGATCTCCTTTTTGCCACCGAGTTTTCTGAATGCCCTGCTTTCTATGACCTTCAATAATTTTCCCTGAAGAAGCATCGGCATACTGCTTATCTCATCAAGGAATAATGTGCCTTTATGTGCCAGTTCAATCAATCCTTCTTTCCTTTTTCTTGCATCGGTAAATGCGCCTGGCTCGTATCCAAACAATTCTGATTCAAGAAGATTTTCAGGGATTGTGGTGCAGTCAATATCTATAAAAGGACCATCAGAGCGATTGCTTATCTGGTGTATATAAAGGGCAAAGAGCCCTTTTCCTGTTCCACTCTCGCCTTCAAGTAGAATTGTGGAATTCGTTTTTGCCACTTCTTTTACCTGATTCAAAATCCCTTCCATTTTTTTTGATTTATAAACGAGCGGTGTCAATTTACCCCTGCAAAGAACCTGCAATCTATTCCGATAAAGATCTCGCTCTTTTTTTATTGCAAGATTTTGCTGAATCTGTTTTACAATGATACGGAGTTCCTGGGCATCAAGTGGTTTTAACAGATAATTGACTGCACCAAATTCCATTGCCCTGACCGCATCTTTTATCTCACCATAACCGGTAATGATTATTACATTTGCCTCCGGGTCATATTCCTTCATTTTTTTCAGAAGGTCAATACCTTTGATATCAGGAAGTCTCTGGTCGAGAATCACAATCATCGGTGAATTCTCGGTAAATAACTTCCATGCCTGTTCACCATTTATTGCACTAAAGACATTATAATTCTCTTCTTCAAAAAGGGCTAAAAGAAAATTCCTTATGGATTCATCATCATCTACGATTAGTATTGGATACATAAAAAATTATACATATTATTTCATATAAGTCAATGGTCAATAAATTTTTTTACTATCTAATAACTACAAATTTGCCGGTCTGTTGACCAACCCTGGAATCAACATGGAAAATATAGACGCCGCTGGCAACTAACTGCCGATTGTCCGTCAATAAATCCCACCACTCATCTCCACCCGCATCACCCTGAACCGAACCTATCGTCGCCTTATGCATAATCGTCTTCACTAAATCACCATTGATCGTAAATATCCTTATCACACACTCTGAAGGCAAATTGATAAAACGCAAACGACGAATCAAAGATGACTGCTGCCACTCATTATGCACTAAATAAGGATTCGGCACAACCTTCACATTCAAAGCAAATGTAGAATCCATTATCATCTTCGCAGGCGTAGAATTAATTGCAAATAACGCACTGAACGGGGCAGGTGCATAGGCATCAGAAGCTTTCACTAACCAGGTCTCACCATCACCAGGATGCGGATGACCAGGCTTCATCCAGGTTTTACTAATACCAATCTTACCACTGCAAATATACAACGCACGTGTGCCTAAACCCGCATTCGTAGTATATATCAAAGTATCACTCACAACACTTGAAGAAACAAAACACCAACCATCAGCCAAACTATCCGCACCAGTAACGTAAGGTTTATAAGGAATTGTATCCCCGGTAATCACATCAATAACCGTCACCGTATTAACCTCACCGGATGGATTCTTCTTCTTCCAAATCACCCGAAAATCATTACCACGATAAGCCCAGTTAATCGCAAGACCCGCAGCGGTCGCATCCAGACGAATCAAAGTATCAGGATAAACACCCGTCTCCTTTATCACCGTATCAAATATCACCACACTACCCTTGGTCTTGGTCTTGATAAACCACGGCGTCACACTCACACCATTGAACTCCTTAAACTCATAAAAGTAAGTATGAGCAAAGGTATCAAGCGGCATCAGAACCTTGAAACTATCAACTGGATTCTCATCCTTATCCAGCAAATATGCCGAATACAGAGGCTCCCTTCCAACCCGCACAATCGGGCTGAACTCTAAATACATCGGATCTTCAGTCATATTCAACGGATAGGTAATCTGCGCTGAAACATTCGCAAGTAAACGCGGATTACCACTCATCTGCTCAATCTCAACCTTACCCGGCTGATAATTTGCTGGATCCCTTCTCGGCACTCCCACCACACCAGTCAAACCACTCTCAAAATAAATCGGCCTCGGACCCTGAACCTTCACCGTATCATAAATGTATATCCACTTGGAATCTGGCGCATAAAAGAATGAATCCTTCACAAAAATTGAATCAAAGAAATCCTTCACATAATTGTAATCAAATGAAGTCACCGCATAATAATAACCAAAACCATTACGCACATCCATGTCAACAAATGAATGAAACAAACCCACATCCGTCGCCTGTAGTGCAATGGAATCAGGAACAGTGGTATCGGTAAAGGTTATACCATTCGATAGATCAAATGAGGCAATCAATTTCCAGGTCCCGGTCTTACCAGTCGGACTCTTCCAGACACGATAACCCTCAAAATCGTATTTCTTGTAATAAGGGTCATAATTGGGTGAAGCAGGATTTGAAACCACATCATAGTATGGGTCAGATGCAACCTCTGGAGCATTATCCCAGAGTAAGGTAATCTTACCATCACCAGGCACACAGGTCAATTTCGGCGGTGGCGGAGGTCCGGGTAAAAGCCAGTTCATATCAAAGAAGAACTGCATCCAATTGTCTATTTTAGCAATCTCAGTATCAGGTTTTGTATGATGCTGTGAATTCCATTCTGTAATCAGTAACCCGACTATTAGTATTATGCTGGAATCAGGCATAAGTTTAAAAGGTCCACACGACATTACAAATCTCTGGTCATCGGGCATAACTATCGTGTCAAACGGACAATATTCACCGGTCTTAAAATTATACCCGGCAAGGGTCACATATCTTTCATTATCTTTATTCGGCTCAAGGTTCAAGGTAAATCTCTTGAATGCGGTCATTTCAATCTGGGGAATCTCTGATGGATCGCGCCAGTCTGGTAGCCCATCGTTATCAATATCCCATCTTGATACAGGAATATTACGGATATAATAAATGCTATCCCGCTCATATTCATCAGGAATACCATCATTATCTTTATCAAATCCTTCTTTTAGGTCATAAGGGGTTTGAAGCAGGTCAAAACCGATAACCCCGGGAAAAGAATTCCAGCCTGGCTCCTGTAAATTTTGCCACTGGTATGCGAGGTTATTAACCCATATTGATTCTCCTTCAATTATATAACATCTTTCTTTTATTCCATAACATAAATCATTGGCATTTCCTCCTGATTCATTACCTATATCACAATCTGAACAGAACCCGATATATAGATTTTTTATTGGTTTATGGAGAACATTCTTTATCTCAAATGTTAAAAATAACATATCTTCAAGGAATGGCAAACTCCAGGCATAAACTGTTTGATAGACCTCAATACCGATGGGTTTTGTATCATTCGGCATATGGAAAATTTCATCACAATCATTATAACAACACCAGGAATCCTGGTTAGAAAATAATTTCTGTGGTGCCATTGGAAAGATATTTGATGGTGGTGGCCAATTTTTTAGAAAAAGATATATAACTGCCTCAGGTGAATAGCAGGGTTGATTATTTAAACCTGGTGCAAATTCACTCTCTCCACCATGTGGTCCATAGCCGATAGTGACCATCGTATCTTTGAGAATAGAGTCTATTGCTCCGAACCATATTCCTGCCCCATATATATAATTCTGACCCGAACCTTTGGGCCAAAAACAGCGATCTCCAACCTTACCGTAGTTAGTTATGAAAAACTCAATATTATTTACATTGTGCACCTTTCTATCAAAATAACGACCACTACCAGTGCCCTGACCATTCTGGATAGTAAAGAAAAATAGGATTAAAAGCATAATACCTCCTATTTCAATTCCATTATATTTGATTTTGTGAAATTTTTTTGAAATTCTTAGTGAGGTCTACATTTAATCCATTCCATTATTCGCTCATATTTATCAAATTGTTCAATTGCCCAGTTATCATACCAGTTCCGGGCAAAGCCGTTCTTATAAATTTCAAAAAGTTTTTTGTATTTTATTTTATCGATCTTCCCTGCTTTCTTATACTCTACTAAAAGACCTTCAAATTCATCAACATCTGAGATAATATATAAATCAGGAGATATCTGATAGGAGCCGGTGTGGACCAAGATTGGTTCATCGATTCCATAATCACTCAAAGCCTTACGGATATGTTGGACTGCCTTGCGTAGACTGGCATAACCCTGTTTCAAACCGGATTTAGGCCAGAAGGTTTCAATGAGTTCATCCTGGGTGAATGAAAGAGTCTTGTGAAATAACAAATAGAAAAATAACTTTTTGGCTTTTGTGGTCTGCCATTTTTCTTCAGCAACCAACTTTCCATTGACTTTTAAAGAAGGATTTCCAAAGAATGATACCTGTAGGATATGAAAGGATTTAAATTTTTTTAATATTGAAAATAGATAATGTAGTCTTATGTGATTATTGATAATAAAATTTAATAATTTGTTGTCTCGCTTAAGCTCTTTTAAAAAAATAAAATCAAAACCATTCTTCTCTGTTTTATCCATCAGTTTAAAGAGCATCTTATTCAATTTATTAGTTCTTTTCTTACTGTTGAGCACTGAACATAATTTAAGCTCAGTCAGGAATAAATCAAATCCAAGTTTATATCTCTGGCTAAGTTCTTTTGCCTTATTAAGGACTTTAATTGCCTCATCATATTCATTCTGTGCGATTTTTATCTGTGCCTCAGTAAGGAGAATGGAGATTGAATCTGCATCCTCTTTAGTCTTTTTAAATTCATTGATTTTATCAATAATCCTTTCGGCTTCAGTAATATTATCATCCATTAATTCTATCCGGCACAATTCATTAAGGGCTGTAATTATAAGCCAGGGAACCCTTAGTCGCTCATAGACTTCAAGGGCTTTATTGACATATTCCCTTGCGGTTTTTAAATCATTCTCTTCAATGGCTAAAAGACCAAAGCCTCGCCAGATTCCTGCCATTGACCATGGGTCATTATAAGCTTTACAGACCTCAAGACCTGTTTGTAGAATCCTTCGGGCATCATTTATGGTACCAAGTAATAGTGAAAATCTTGCACCATTATAAAATCCAGCACCACATCCTAAGGAGAAGTGTGCTTTTAGTAATTCAATTGCAGAAAGAATCTTTGAATATGCATCTTTAATATTTCCCATCTTGAATTCATTCATTGCCCAGTTGTTAAGGATACTGGTCTTCACTTCATCCAATCTATATCTTTCTGCAATCCTGAACGCACATTGAAAAAGTCTTCGTGCTTTAATAAGTCTTTTACCACCGAGGGAATTATCTATTGCACCCAGGGAATTCATTGCTGAAGCCTTTAAAAGGTATAACCTATCCGGGCAGATTCTCAATAATCGCTCAAGTAATTTAATTGCCTCTTTTAAATTCCCCTGATTGATAAGGACACCACTAAGGGCATACAATATCTCTGTTTTCAATCTTTTGTTTTTTCTCACCTGTCTCAATGCCATTATTAAGATATCATTTGCCTTTGTGAGGTCACCAAGATAACTCAGTGCCTCACCATAGTATTTTAAAATTTTTAAATTTTTATAAAATAGTTTCTCTGGTAATTTTTCTATTGCGGAAATAATACTTTTATACCTTCCCTGCTCCAGCATCCTCTGCCCGATTAATTCAATCATCCCAACCACCCGATTATAATCTTCAGCAAGGATATAATATTTTAAAGATTCTTCCTGGTTTACATCAGTATAATAATCACCCAGGCGGTGATATATCTCCTTTTTTCTATCTTCATTTTGGAATCTATTTTTTAAAAAATCCTGGAACAGAGAATGGAACCGATAATTGCCATCAGGCAGGGCAAAAACAAAGGCATTGCGTCTAAATATTTCTTCTATAATCCGTTGGCAGTTATCCATTCCTGTCACTGCCTGACATACATCAGGGTTTAAATAATCAAGTAATGAACAGTCAATGAGGAATTTCTGATATTCAGGAGGTTCATTTTTAAAAACTTCCTGGGCAAAATAATCAAAGATATTTTTTGCAAATTTTTTATATTCACTTTGTATCTTTTTAAAAAATTCTTTTTTTTCATCCTCTTTGGTCCCGTATGTTTGTAAGATTAAACCTAAACACGCAGGCCAGCCTTCAGAATTTTTAAATAACCAGGCTATCTCATCTTCACCGAGTTTTAAATTATATATTGTAGTGAATAATGCATAAATTTCATCCTTTGTAAAACAAAGGTCATCCATTGTGATTTGAAATATTTCATCAGTTACCTTCAACTTCGCCAGCGGGATTGAAAGTTCTGAACGGGAACAAATTATAAGATGGAGTTTTTTAGGCATATTTTCAAGAAAGTAAGAAATTATACTATCTATTGTAGTAGAGTCCTCAAGATTATGATAATCATCAAGGATTACATAGATATCATACTTGAAAGTATTGATTATCTCATTTATTAGTGTCCCCAAAACAATCCCTGACATTCCAGGTGGAAGATTAAAATATTGACTCAGTTTATAAATATTTTTACCGAATTCAGGATAAATGTTTTTGATTCCGGCAATCAAATGTGATAAAAAGACTGAAGGGTCGCTATCTTCCTTTTTCAATTGATAGTAGACATATGGAATTTTTGCTTCGCTGATAAATTGGGTTAAAAGTGTGGTCTTTCCATAGCCAGCACCCGCACACATAAAGATGAATTTTTTATGCATATTTTGATTGAGAAGATTGACAAGCCTACCCCGATAAAGGATTTTTGGATTTATTTCAGGAAGTTGTAATTTACTCAGCAGTACAAACCCCTCTCTATTCATAATACAATTATATTTAAATGATATTAAGTGTCAAGTAATTTAAAGCGAATATAAAAATGAATATGTTGACATTTATTATTAAAAAGGTATAATACATTATGAAACGTAGAATTGGTGTGCTTACAAGCGGTGGTGATGCACCGGGTATGAATGCAGCGATAAGGGCAATCGTCCGCACTGCCCTTTATAAAAATTATGAAGTCTTGGGGATAAAACATGGTTACAGGGGATTGTTAAATGATGATGTGATACAACTGGACCATTATTCAGTGGCAAATATCATCCAGCGCGGCGGGACGATCATTGGAACTGCACGGTGTGATGAGTTTGAGACAGATAAAGGAATGAAAAAGGCAAAGAAGGTTATGGAAAAAAATAAAATTGATAGTATTATCGTCATTGGTGGTGATGGAACGATGCGTGGGGCTAAGGAATTTTCTGAAAGATTTGAAGCAAAAGTTGTTGGGCTACCAGGGACGATCGACAATGACCTTTATGGAACAGATTTTACCATTGGTTTTGATACTGCTGTGAATAGTGCACTTGAAGCGGTTGACCGCATTAGGGATACAGCATCATCCCTTGAAAGGGTATTCTTTATCGAGGTAATGGGAAGATATGCGGGATTTATCAGCCTTGCAGTCGGGCTTGCGGGCGGAGCCGAAGATGTTATCATTCCTGAAACACCAACAGACATTAAGGAGATTGCCCGGACGATAAAAGATAATATTAAAAAAGGGAAAAGGTCAAATATAATCATCGTAGCTGAAGGTGATGAGGCTGGAAATGCATTAACCATTGCCCGCAAGGTGAAAAGATTGACCAATGAAGATTTTCGAGTTGCGGTCCTTGGCTATATCCAGCGGGGAGGAACCCCGACTGCAAATGACCGTATTCTTGCATCAAGATTAGGATATGCAGCAGTTGAGGCGATTGAAGGTGAAAGATACGGAGTTATGGTTGGTGAAATAAACCGCGAAATTGCATATACACCATTTGAGCAGACTTATACAATAAAAAAACCGGTTGAAGATTATCTTTATAAAATGATAAAAATCCTGTCCGGATAAAAATCAGATAATTATAGATTCTCTTTTATTTTTTTTATAAGGTGCTGGGGATCGAGCCCGTATTTTTTGTATAATGCATCAGACTCATCAGAGCCACCGTATTGCTCTATACCGACCTTTATAAATCTTGTATTAATATTACCCTCAGCAATCATCTGGGCAATTATGTTTCCAATACCTGTGTGTGCAATATGGTCTTCATAGGTGATTATCAAACCTGTCTTTGCTGATTCTTTTATTATCCCTGGATCAATCGCAAATGGTGAAGAAATATTATATATTTTTATTTTAATCCCCTGATTACTTAACTCATTATACGCCTCTATTGCCTTTGATAACATTGCACCTAAAGTAAATACTACACAGCTATCGCCATCCCTTATCAAATCTATGTTTCCGTATTCAAATTTATAATCTTCATCAAAAAATATTTTCCCCGAATCATCTTTAATTATCGGAAATTTTGTCCTTCCCACACCGATAACCCAGTTCCCGGGTTGATTCAATACATAGCGGACAATGTGATCGGTCTGGTTCGGGTCTCCAGGAATGACAACTTTAAATCCAAACAGATTCCTTAATACTCCAAGATAATCAATGCAATGGTGGGTCTTGCCATCAGGTCCAACATTATAACCAAGATGTGTCGCAAAGATCTTTAAATTTGTATTATTGATATCATTCAATCTCAATTGATTAAAAACCTCGTCAATTGCGAATACACCGAAATCCGCCCATACGGTCAATATTCCATTTATTGATAGAGCACCTGAAATCGTCGCAGTTGTATGTTCACTCACCCCGGCTTCAAAGAAATTTTGAGGCAGAATTTTAGCAAATTTATTTGTCTTCACCGAATCCATAAGGTCGCAATCAAATACTGCAATCGTATTGGGTGGATTCAATTTGGCAACTTCTTCAAGGACATCACCGAATACTGTTCTGGGATCGGTTGTTTCTTTATATAACCTGGGCTTGCCTGTTTTAATCGCTGGTTGTGGCATTTCTAACCTTCTATAATATTTTATCTTTCTCTCTTTGTTCTTTAGCAAGAAATCTATATCATCTTCAACCCCCAATTCCTTCAGGGCATTTTTACATTCTTCCCTGGTTAGTGATTGCCCGTGATATTTAGCATTGTTTTCCATAAATGAAACACCCTTGCCGATCGTTGTCTCACAGATTATAACATAAGGGCTTGTTTTATCAGAGATCGCTTTTTTCACTGCCCCATATATCTCTTTATGATTATGTCCTGAAACCTCAATCACCTTCCAGCCATCCGCAAGATAATTTTCCTTTATATTAACCGGCATTATATCTTCTACCCTGCCTGAAATCTGAAAATGGTTGTAATCAATTAAAACCGTGATATCATTCAAGTTATATTTCTTTGCAAAACGTCTCGCCTCACCAACCTGCCCTTTTGCCTGTTCTGCATCACTCATCAAAACGAATGTATGATAATTTAAATTTTTCAATTTTGCTGCGAGGGCAAAACCACAACCCGCAGAAAGCCCCTGGCCTAAATTGCCTGTTGTCCATTCAACACCCGGGATATGCCTTTCAATATGCCCTTCAAATGGGCTATGAATCCTCCTGAAACTCACCAATAGATCTTCGCGATCAACAAATCCAAGTTTTGCCAGCGTTGAATATATGCCCGGTGATGTGTGGCCATGGCTCACAACGATCCTATCCCTATCTGGCGCATTGTAATTTTCTGGTGTGATATTTGCAAAATAGAATATTGTAAGATAAATATCAATGGAAGACATAGAACCACCCGGATGACCAGAACCCGCAATCGTCGTCATCTTTATAATATCACCCCTGCAAACCCGGGAAAGTTCTTCCAGATCTTTCCAGATTTGTTCATTTATTTCGCTGAAAAAATTAATCTTTTTCATACTACCGACACCTTAAAATCATCTTCCGCAATTGTATAATCTGGTTTTATTTTTAAAATGAGATTGCAGTCTTTGGAAAATTTTGCCAGGATATCAGAACCACGCGTCGTGAGAAAATCGGCAATACGCGGCGAGACTTGTAACTCTACAATCTTATTTTTTATCGATCTTGCATTATTAAAGAACCAGCGCTCAATATCACTGATCACACTCATTTTCGAGATTATCCTTCCCCTGCCCTTGCACATCGGACAGACTTCGCTCAATGAGTAAGTAAGACTTGTGCGCGACCGCTCCCTTGTAAATTGAAATAGACCGAATTCGCTCACCTCACCAATCCGATAACGGGCACGGTCATTCCGAATCAACGATTTGAATTCACGCACAACCTTATCAATACTCTCTCTTTTTTCCATATCAATCAGATCAACAATGACAAGTCCACCAATATCACGAAGGCGGAGCTGGCGTGCAATCTCTTTTATTGCCTCAAGGTTTGTTGATAACGCAAGTTTCTCTGCCTGTTTCTCCCTTGAGGATTTTCCTGTATTTACATCAATTGCCAAAAATGCCTCAGTATGGTCAAGGACAATATATCCACCACTCGGCAACCACACCTTTCTTTCAAAAATTGCCTTCAATTGCTCTTCAATTCCGAATTTAAAAAATAGTGGTTCTGGTTCTTTGTATAATTTCACCCTTGAACGCATTCTTGGTGATACATTGCTTAAATACTGTATTATCTCACGATATTTTGTTTCATCATCAACATAAAGATTTCTCACTTCCTGGTTAAACAGGTCCCGAACTATTTTTATCAATGTGCTTGGCTCCGCATAAATTAAACAGGGTGCTGGTTCTTCAGACTTCTTGACACTCTTTTCCCAGAGGGATTTTAAATAATGAACTTCCTGCTGGATCTCTTCAGGACGGGCAGTCGCAGCCGCGGTTCTGATAATCAATCCCATCCCTTGGGGTTTAATTTCTTTTGCAAGGCGCGCGAGCTGTTCCCTTTCATGGCGATGATGGATCTTTCTTGATACGCCTATATTCTTGGCATTTAAAAGTAGCACCACATACCTGCCCGGAATAGAAATATAAGAGGTTACGCGTGGTCCCTTTACTCCATATGAGTCCTTTGTGATTTGAACGATTATTTCCTGATTTTCTTTTAATTTTGCACCTTCAACCCTTACCTCTTCTTCAATCTCAATATCTTCACTTTCAAACAGTTCAGAAAATTCTTTAAATGGAATCTCATCAAGAGGTAGAAATCCATTCTTTTCCATACCGATATCAACAAACGCTGCCTTCAATCCGGTCATAAGATTCAAGACCTTTGCCTTATATATATTTCCAACAAGGCTGATCTGGTCAGGACGATCGACATGGAATTCAATCAAGACATCGTTTTCCAGCACTGCAATCCTTGTTTCAGTAGTAGCAACACTTACAAATATATCTTTTCTTATCATTTTACCTCCATCGGCGAATACAGAAGTCCACCTTTCTTTATAAACATCAATGTCCTGGTGACTTTATATTTCTTTACCTCTTCTATTGGCATCTCAGTAAGGTATGAAAGAAATTCATAAATATTAACATATTTTTCACCATAATACAATCCACAATTCAAGATATTTTCATTATAAGACATTGATTCTAATGATTCTGATATATTCTTGACCCTTGACTTGGAATTCATATATACCGGCTGATCTTTAAAAATTTCAAGTGGTTTACGGATTTCACCCTGCGGAATGGAGACTTCATAGTATATTAAGTTTATTGAACTTGATAAAGATGGTGTATTCGGAGAGATTCCACGGACATCGAGTATCCTTATCCCTGGTGGAAATCGTGTATTCAATTCACGGGAAATATTGCCAAAATATTCGGCTTCAAGGTAGAAATCAAAATAGTCTGCTTTGGAAATCTGTCCGACATTTTTAGGTGGACCGAATGAAACCTTTGGAATGGGTGAAAATCCTGAGGTGAAACTTAATGGTAAATCTGTCCTTCTGAGTGCACGGTAAATAGTTCTCGTTATATCAAGATGGGATGCATAGCGAAAATCTTCACCGATTGAATATTTTACACGATAGACAAAAGGTTGTGACACCCGCCTTGGATATCTTCCATAACCAAGATACTTTTCTTCACTCCTGGTAAATTTTGTAATATTACCATCACAGGCACCACAACTACTACAATTTTCATAATAGCAATTTGAAGTTATCTCACCCTTTTTTGCCCGTTCATATTCAGAATTCAGAAACTCCTTTTTTACGCCAATATCAATGAAATCCCATGCGTGGTCGCCACCACCTTTCAAATAATCATCCGGGTTGACTCCTGTCTTCTCAAATGCATCTTTCCATCTATTAAAATCAAAAAATTCACGCCATTCTTCAAATCTGGCACCATTATTATAGACTTCTTCAATGACAGGAAATACTTTTTCATCAGCCCTTGATAATAATGCCTCAATAAATGATACTTCTGGTGCCTGATAGTTTAGATCAACCCGACTCTTTTTCAATCTTTTCACTATTCCAATCCGCTCATTCAGTTCATCGAAGGAGAGAAAAGGCACAGATTCAAACGGGGTATGGGGTTTTGGCACAAATGCTGATAAAGAAAGTTTTATACCGCCTTTTGGGCATATCTTGAGGATTTCATTAACCAGCCTCTTTATCTCGTTGACATCCTCTTCTTTCTCAAATGGTAGCCCGACCATAAAATATAATTTTACCTGGCGCCAGCCCTGTTCATAGGCTATCCTTACCGCATCCATCAAGTTTTTTTCTGAGAATGGTTTATTAATTTTCCTTCTTAATTCTTCAGAACCTGCTTCAGGTGCAAATGTCAAACCCGTCTTTTTTACCTCTTTTAGTAAATAAGCCATTTCTTCAGTAAATAACTCACCACGCATTGCAGGTAATGATATACTGATATTCTTTTTTTTCAACAGTTCATTCAGTTTTCTTATAAGATTGGGCAGATTAGGATAATCAAGGATTGAAAATGACAAAAGAGAAACCTCTTCCCATCCCGTCTCCCTTAAGCCTCTATCAACCGCCTTCAATATTGATGATTCTGACCTTATTCTCAAGGGACGGTTCGTGTATCCTGACTGACAGAATCTACAACCGTAAGTGCAACCCCTCATTACCTCTATTGCCAGACGGTCATGGGTAACATCACATATCGGAAGGATTGTCGGAGATGGAATGGTATCTTCAGTAAGTTCATTTACAACCAATTTTTTTATGGTCTTTTCTTTTCTGTGAATTTGAGGAACCCATATCCCCTCAATATCTGCCAGTGCCTTTATTCTCTGATCTTTCTTTTCTCTCGGAATATTGATAAGAATCGTGCTTATCTCTCTTACTACATTCTCACCATCACCAATCACAAATGCATCAAATACCGAACTCATCGGCACAGGATTTAAAGTGCAGGGTCCACCAGCAATCAATATAGGATGTCTATCATCCCGGTCTATGGACTTATAAGGGATTTGGGCAACATCCAGAACATAGAGCACATTTGTATAATTCAATTCGCTCTGGAGCGAAAATCCTAAAAGGTCAAATTCCTTTATGGGTTTTTTTGTCTCAAGACCATATAATGGAATATTGTGTTCTTTCAAATGATCACCAAAATCAGGCCAGGGGGCAAAGATTCTTTCACACTGAATTGAAGGATGTTGATTGAATAAATAATAAATAATCTTTATTCCAAGGTTTGACATTCCAATCTCATAGACCTCTGGAAATACTATGCCCACATAGATACTGGAATTTGTTTTAATGGTGATATTCAGTTCGCCACCAGTATATCTGATAGGTCTCTTTACAAGAGGTAGTATTTCATCTAACATAATTCAAAAGACTTTTGAGCGCCGTTGTTTTTAATTTTTCAGAAAATCCTCTTCAAAAAATTCTTTACAGTAATGCGTAGCCCCTTTCAAGTGCACGGTCATTTACTGCAAGTTGTTCTTCACTTGCGCGGCCAAATCTCTTGCGCTGTGCCTTTTTCATTGATTCAATACCCACTATCTTTGTCTTTTTTATTAACGCCCCGAGCATCACCATATTGGCAATCCTGCCCTGTCCAAGTTCTTCAGCAATCTTGTTTGCCTCGATAGGGATCACTTCAATATCATTTCTTTTCGGACGCGATTTGATAAGGGTCTGATTGAAAAATAAAGTCCCACCGGGTTTAACAAGTGTTTCAAATTTTAAAAGTGATGGTTCATTCATTATTATGACAATATCTGGATTTACCACAACCGGCGAAGCAATCTTTTCATCAGATACTACAACTGAACAATTCGCAGTGCCACCACGCATTTCAGCACCATAAGAAGGAAAGAATGTAACATTTAAATTCTCTAATAACCCAGCATAGGCAAGGATTATGCCTGAAGACACAATACCCTGCCCACCAAATCCAGCGATAATGAATTCCTTTGTCACTTTGCCTCCTTTGCCCGATTGCGAAATTCGCCCATTGGATAGTATTTTGCCATCACCTCAGCAATCCATTTCTTTGCCTGGATTGGTGTAACACCCCAGCCCGTGGGACACATAGAAAGGACTTCGATCAGAGAAAATCCTTTGTTATCGATCTGATACTGGAATCCTGTTTTAATTGCCTTTTTTGTCTTGATGATATTCTTTGGTGTATCAACAGCAACCCGCTCAAGATAGAAAGGACCATCAAGGCCATTGAGGAGTTCACATACTTTTATTGGATAACCCTGTTTAACCACATCCCTTCCTTTTACCGAAGTCGTTGACCTCATTCCAGGCAGGGTTGTTGGTGCGAGCTGCCCGCCGGTCATACCATAGATCGCATTATTTATAAAGATTATTGTAATATTCTCATTCCTTGCTGCTGCATGGATTGTTTCTGCAGTACCGATTGCTGCAAGGTCTCCATCACCCTGATAGGTAAAAACTACACAATCGGGTCTTGTCCTTTTTATTCCTGTGGCAACTGCTGGTGCCCTACCATGGGGAACCTGGATCATATCACAATTAAAGTATTCATCGGCAAAGACCGAACAACCCACAGGTGCTATTCCTATTGCCTTTTCCCGGATGTTCATCTCGACAAAAAGTTCACCGATGATGCGATGGACAATTCCGTGACCACATCCCGGGCAATACCTTTGTTTTATCTCAGTCAATCCTGCAGGTCTGCCAAATAGAAGTTTCATTTCTTACCCCTTATTTCAAGAATCTTATTATAGACCTCCTGGGCATTTGGTAATCCACCACCAGGATGGCCTATGAAATAAACCTTTGAACGTCCTTCAATTGCAAGTTTTACATCCTCAATCATCTGGCCAAGGCTCATTTCAACAACAAGGAAATTCTCAATCTTTTTTGATAATTCACCAATTATGTCAGCAGGAAAGGGCCAGAGTGTTATCGGTCTCAATAAACCAACTTTTATGCCATTCTCCCTTGCAATCCTTAAACCTGCCTCAGCTACACGGGCAGAAGTTCCATAGGCAACGATCATTATCTCAGCATCATCAATCTTTATTCCTTCATATCTCTGTTCATTCTTTATAATCTTTTGATATTTCTCCCATCTCTGCCAGTTCCATTCCTCAAGTTTACCGGGTCTCAGATCATAAGAACGGATAACCCTTCTCTCCCTGCCCTTACATCCGGTGAGCCACCAGTCCTTCTCTGGTAATGATTTCGGATCAACAGGTTCACCTTTTATCTCTACAGGTTCCATCATCTGACCGAGCAATCCATCAGCAAGGATTAATGCTGGATTTCTATATTTTTCAGCAAGTTCAAACCCAAGTTTGGGAAATTCAAATAATTCCTGGACAGAATTTGGGGCAAGAACTATTGTATGATAATCACCATGGCCACCACTCTTGACTGACTGGAAATAATCAGATTGGGCAGGTGCTATATTCCCTAATCCAGGACCACCACGCACAATATTTGCAACAAGGACAGGCACATCAGCACCAGCAATATACGAAAGCCCTTCTTGCATAAGACTTATCCCTGGTGAACTTGACGATGTCATCGCCCTTACACCAGCAGATGCGGCACCAAAAAGCATATTTATTGCTGCAAGTTCACTTTCGGTCTGGAGGAATACACCACCTACTTCATTCATTCTTATTGACATATACTCCGGAATTTCATTTTGTGGGGTTATTGGATAGCCAGCAAAAAATCTGCAACCTGCATATAAAACCCCTTCAACCAGGGCATGATTTCCATACATCAATTCTTTTTCAGCCATAATATCTCCTTATTTATAGACTTCAATCGCTGGTTCTGGACAGATCATATAACAGTATCCACAGCCGATGCATTTGGACATATCGATCACTTCTGCAGGATGATAACCACTTGAATTGATGCGGTCTGGTGAGAGCCTTAAAATCTTTACTGGACAGACGTCATCACAGCATAGACCACATCCTTTACAAACTTCTTCTAAAATCTTCACCTCAGACATCAAACCTCCTTAAATTTTTGTTGACATCTCTATTTAATTTATGAAGATGTCTTTGCAGACCAATAGATTTGAGAGAATAAATAAAGAACTCTCCTATTCTTTTTTTTGAATTAAACCTTATTAATTCTAATCTTATCAAGATTATTGCTGCCTTTTCTATTTACAGGGTTATTATATGGAAAAAAACAACAAAGTCAAGGACTTAAACCACTGAATTTGAAATTGTTTTTGATTATCTTCAATTACCGGCTGTAAAATGATTTTTGCCCTTTAGCCCTTTTGAACTTATTATTTGCAAGGCTAAAGCCTTGCCCTACATCTTCTTTTATGCCTTTTTATTTTTCCGTTTCACATTTCACTTTCCACGTTTCACGAAATTCCCCCTCTTCACCCTTTTTCACCCTTCTTTACCCTTTCTTGTCGCCTTTTAGCCATTTTGAGCCCTTTTCTTTATTATGCCATCAATTGCCTCCAGTTGACCCTCTATCTTAATAGTATTACCTTTTCTGTCTTCTTGAAATCCTCCGTCTCTAATCTCACAAAATAAACACCAGAAGGGAGGGGCGACCGGGAGTATAATAAAAGTTGTGTATGGCTCTTGAAAAAGATTTAAAAATAGATATA